>NZ_JANKBZ010000013.1 GCF_024623785.1 Archangium lipolyticum | reverse complement strand
GGCTGATCGTCCTCTCAGACCAGCTACCCGTCGTCGCCTTGGTGGGCCATTACCCCGCCAACTAGCTGATGGGCCGCGGACTCATCTGGATGTGATAGCTTGTATACAGAGGCCACCTTTTCCCTCAAGAGCCGAAGCTCCCGGGGGCTTATCCGGTATTAGCCAATCTTTCGACTGGTTATCCCAGACACCCAGGCAGATTATCCACGTGTTACGCACCCGTGCGCCGCTCTACTAGGATTGCTCCATTCGCGCTCGACTTGCATGTGTTAGGCACGCCGCCAGCGTTCGTTCTGAGCCAGGATCAAACTCTCCAATTGAAATTTGAAGAATTTAGAACCGGCATCCGTCAGGGCCCGGCTAAGGGACTCCCGACTTCGCTGTTCAAGGCACCCCTGGAATCGACTCACGCCGACTCGCTCCGGAGTGCCGCTTAGAATTGACTGCGGTTTCCGCAATCTGTCTTCTTGGGCTTGCTATTTGGTTTTCAAAGACCGAGTCGCTTGTTGCTGGGGCGACTGTGTGCTACCGTTTTGCT
This sequence comes from Archangium lipolyticum, assembly GCF_024623785.1. Taxonomy (NCBI): domain Bacteria; kingdom Pseudomonadati; phylum Myxococcota; class Myxococcia; order Myxococcales; family Archangiaceae; genus Archangium; species Archangium lipolyticum. The sequence continues at coordinate 289,223 of NZ_JANKBZ010000013.1, read as the reverse complement.
TCTCAGCTGCACCCCATTCAACCTCGGGGGCCGCATTCTTTATTTCGGAGCGGCTTTTCTGTCAAGCGGCCGTTGCCGCTTCGTTTCACCGCTTCGCCTCGTTGGGAAGTAACATCGCGCCGGAGCGCTTTGTTTCTTTCGAGGAGGGGCGCGGAGCCTACTTCGCTTCCGCCTCCCGTGTCAACTCGCTTCGTCGACTCTCTTCTTCCCGCCTGCGCGACTTCCGCCGCTTCGGAGGGAGGCGGCTTCTACCACCGCCGCGTTGGGAGTCAACCCGCTTCGTCGACTTCGTATTTCGCCTGTCACTGCTTCGTCCGGGGGACTCCGTCGCCGTTGCGACTTCACCTGTCCGTCCGAGGGGCGCGGCTTCTATCTCGCGGTCCCAGAGGAGTCAACCACCTTCGTCAACTCTCTCTTCCCTCCGCCCCGGTTTCTGTCGCCTGTGCGACTTCCGCCGTTTCGGGGGAGGCGGCTTCTACCACCGCCGCGTTGAGAGTCAACTCCGCTTCGTCGACTCCTTATTCCGTCTTTCAAGCTCGTCTGGGAGCTCCGCCGCCGTTGCGGCTTCGCCTCCCCATCCGAGGGGGCGCGGCTTCTATCACCGCCGCGTTGGGTGTCAACCGCCTTCATCAACGTCCACTTCCCACGCTCACACACGGAGATGGAGAAAATGACGGAGCGCCTGCCACCCCGCTCAGTGCGAGGCGAGCAAGCGCTCGGTACGTCCGGACCCTCACTTCTACTGATTCTCGAGCCCTCCTCCACGTCCGGACACAGAGGGGGTCGCCCCCCTCACCCTACGCTCGATGCCCCCCTGACTACGAGGATGGAGCGCGCGCCGTGCGGTCCCATGCTGCGCGCTGGGTGTTGCGCAGGAAGCGCCAGAAGCCAACCACGATCGCCAGGTTCATGGTGACGAAGTAGTAGGCCACCGAGGCCACGCGCCGGGCCGTCCCCTTCAGCAGCCCCTTCTTCCCCAGGAACGCCAGCCCGTAGAACAGCACCTGTCCCGCCAGCGTCAGCTGGTAGAGCGGGCTGTGCAAAAGGAAGAGGTTCGCCACCAGCGCCAGAGCCATCAGCGCCGGCGCGCACCAGCGCAGCAGCTTGTGTGACCAGAAGGCGAACGCCGGGAAGCCCGCCAGCGGCGACAGCAGCCCCGGCACCATCCGCAGGCTCTGGAAGTTACCCGCCGCGATGCGCGCCCTCCGCCCGAACTCCTTCCCGTAGTCCTCCGTCGTCTCCTCGTGCGCCACCGCCTCGGGCTCGTAGACCACCTTGTAGCCCTTCTCCAGGATGCGCAGCGGAATCACGAAGTCGTCCACGATCGTCGACGGCGGCAGCGCGTTGAACAGCGAGCGGCGGATGGCGTACAGCCCTCCGTTCGCCCCCACCACCGCCCCGCGCTTGCCCTCGTAGAACTTGATGAGCGACTCGTAGGTCCAGTACGTGCTCTCCTCGTACTCGGCCTTCGTCGGGTTGAAGAGCCGCAGCTGCCCGCACACCGCCCCCACCTCGGGGTCCTCGAAGTGCCGTACCAGCCGCTTCACCGCCTCCGGCTCGATCATCGTGTTCGCATCCGACAGCAACACGATGTCCCCCTTCGCCAGCGGGATGCACCGGTTCAGCACCGACGTCTTCCCCCCGCGAGGCGCCGCCGACAACCGCACCCGCTCGTCCGCGCACCGCAGCACCCGCTCATCCGTCCCGTCCGTCGAGCCGTCCGAGCCAATCAGCACCTCGAAGCGATTCGCCGGATAGTCCAGCGCCAGACTGTTGCGCAGCTTCTCCTCGATGCAGCTCGCCTCGTTGTAGGCAGCCACCACCAGGCTTACCCGCGGAAGCTCGCCCGGCCGCTCACCCCGGCGCCGGTTCGCCCCCGAGCGCATGTAGCGCACGTTGTGCAGCACCTGCGCCGCCCCATCCAGGGCGAACAGGAACACCGGGTACAGAAAGTACGTGTGCACCAGCAGCACCGCGGCACACCAGAACACCAGCTCCGCCATCACCCCTGCCTCCCCGCCCCTCGATACGCGTTGACACGTGCGACTCGGGGGCATGGGCAAGCAAGAGACACGCCATGGCCTCCCTCATGAACGGCTCCAGGGGGCGCTCTCTAGATCAGGGGCGTCTGGCGCGAGGCGCTCCGCTCGGGAGTGGGAACTTTTTTTCCCTCGAAAGGGCCCGAAATGGACACCCCGGGTCAGGGCGTGGGAGAGGCCTCGGCCCCAGGCGTCGAGGGAGAAGCCTCGGCCTCGGCCTCGGGCGTCGTGGAAGCGGACTCCGGAGCAGGCTCGGGCGCCGGTGTGGGAGGAGCGGGCTCGTGCTCCTTGTCCACCAAGGCCTGGGCGTGCGCGTGGAGCTTCTGGGCCAGTTCGTGCCTGGGGTTGAGGGTGATGACCGTGTCCAGCAGTGGCAGGGCGGCTGCCGGCTGATGGCGCATCAGGGCAATCCGCGCCCCCAGCACGTAGGCCCTCAGGAAGGTCTTGTCCGACTCCCTCATGTGCTCCAGCGCGGCAACGGTCTCGGACACCTGGTTCGGCGAGGCGGTGGGGTTGTTGAGCACATACACGGCCAGCGCCAGCGTGCTCCAATCCTGCTGCCCTGTCTGGGCCAGCTGCACGGCCAGGTTGAGCGTCTCGTTCACGCTCATGGCGCCACTCAACATGGCTCGGGCCCGGAGGCGCAACAGCGCAACCTCCTTCTCCTCCTCCTTGCTCTTCTCGGGAGCCCCCGACAACCGCTTCAACACCTGCGCGGCCTCCTTCGCCAGGTGGGTGCCGCGCTCCTCGAGCGGAGTCAGCTCCCGCTGCGTGGCGGCCAGCTCGTCACGCATCGTGTTGACCCGGCTCTGCCAGTCGGCCGGACTCTGGGCCTCCGTGAGGGTGCGGATCTGCTCCTGCAGACGCGCCATCTTCGCCTGGAGCGTGGCCACCAGCACGCGCGTATCGTCCACGTACGTGGCGAGCGCGATTCCCTCCTCGGCCAGGAGCTCGATGCTGTCGGGGTGCGCTCCCGCCAGGGACTTCAGCCGGGAGAATGCCTCTTGCTGGGAGGCCATGTCGTCCCGCCGCAGCATCGCCACCGCCTCGTCCCTGGCCACCAGCGCCGCGTGCGGCACGGCCTTGGACTTCGAGCGCCAGGCCGGCGAGGTGAGGAACGCCGTCAGCGCGAGCACCAGCACGCCCGCCGCGATGAGCAGACCCTTCCCCCCTCGTCCCGACCTGGGGCGCTTGCGGCGATCCCCCGCTTCGATGCTCTCCACGGCCTCGTCGAGCAGTGCCGGTGGCAGCTCGAGCGGCTTGGACAGCGTCGAGCCGGACGCGCCCTGCAACGAAGACAACTCCGGCGGCAGCTCGAGCGGCTGGGACACGGTGGGCGGCAGGCCCCGCGATGGAGGCGGCTCCTCGAGCGACTCGAGAGAAACTCCCGTCTCCTCCTCCAGCAACTCCGCGATCGGCCGCATCGGAGTCCTCGGGATCGGCACCTCGTCGGGGAGCTCGATCGTCGTCGACGCCGACACGCCCACCACCGGGGCGGGCTCGGGCCGCACGGGGGCGGAGGACTCCTGCACGGTCCGCGGTGTCAGGCCCGGAGGCTGCGAGGTGGGCCCCACCGCCGTCTGCCCGGGCCTGCCGAAGGGCTGGGTCATCTCGGGCCCCGGAGCCGCACCGGGAACGGGCTGCGGCCCACGCGCACCGCCCGACTGAGAGCCGGGAACCGGAACGCCGCCAAACGCCTGGGTCGTGGACGCGGTCGACGGAGTCCCCGCCGGAGCCTGCCCCATGGACGGCACCTGCTGCGGCACGGCTCCAAAGACCTGCGTCGTCGACGTGGCGGGCGCGGCACCGGCCTGGGGCCTGGCGACAGGAGCCATCTGCGGCGCGGCGGAGCCGAAAGGCGGCGTACCCGACGCGGAGGGCGGCCTGGACGACTGGCTCTGCGCCCCCGCCGGTTGAGGCACCGCTCCGAATACCTGCGTCCCCGTGGCAACGGGTGGCCCCCCGGCCTGCTGGGGCTTGTTGGCCACGGGCGGCGGCTTGCTGGCCACGGGCGCCACGGGCGGCACCTGGGGCACCGCTCCGAACACCTGCGTCGTCTGGGCCGACGGTTGCTGGGCGCCCCTGTTCGCGCCATAGAGCAGCGTGGAGCCCAGACCCGGGTTCGCCTGGGGCGCGGCGGGACGCGGCGCGGCCTGAGCGGGTGCGGCCTGCGGCACCGGGCTCCCGAACACCTGCGTCGTCTGGGGCGTCGCCTGCTCCGGTGGTGCGGCGATGAAGACATGGCTACAGCGGGTGCACTGTACCGGCACTCCCCCAGGCGGAAGCAGCCTGGGGTCGAGCGCATATTGCATGGAGCACTGAGGGCAGGCGATCTGCACAGACGGTGCTTATCACACGCCTCGGGGCCCTGGCTCCTACCGTAGCTCCGTTGTCGCCTGGAGGGTCCCCAACCGGGCAGCACCCACCCCGGGCACGTCCGCCACCTCGGTCCAGGACACGAATCGCCCCCGCACCTCGCGCTCCCGCACCAGACGCCGGGCCAGCGAGCGCCCTACCCCGGGTACCCCCGCGAGCTCGGACTCGGTGACGACGTTGAGATCCAACTTCTGGCCCAGCATCAGGCGCTGCGGGGCGGAGAGCGCATCCCCCTCTCCGCACACCGCCACCCCTTCTACCACACGCACCGCGCCGGGCTCACAGCCCAACGCGGGCGAGGACTCCGGCCAGCGCACACGAGCCACCACGCCCAGGCCCAACAGCCCGAGCGAGGCCACCGCGAGCGCACCGGTCCGGTTCATGGCTCAGCTCGCCGCGGGAGCCTTGTCCAGACCGAACGCCGTGTGCAGCGCCCGGACGGCCAGCTCCGTGTACTTCGACTGGATGAGGCAGGACACCTTGATCTCCGACGTGGAGATGAGCTGGATGTTGATGCCCTCGCTCGCGAGCACCTGGAACATCTTCGCCGCCACGCCCGAGTGGTTGCGCATGCCCACGCCCACGATGGACACCTTGGCCACATCGCCATCCGTCTCCAGCCCGCCCGCGTGGATCTCCTTCGACACCCGCTCCACGATCTCCTTGGCCTTGACCAGATCCGTCTTGCCCACCGTGAAGGACAGATCCGTACGGCCATCGCGCGAGGCCGTCTGGACGATCAGATCCACCACGATGTTCTGCGCGTCGAGCGCACCGAAGATCTTCGCGGCCACACCCGGCGTATCCGGCACGCCGCTGATGGCGAGCTTCGCCTCGTTCTTGTCGTAGGCGATGCCGCTGACAACCACGTTCTCCATCGACTTGTCCTCCTCGCACACGAGAGTGCCCGGGTCGTCCGTGAAGGAGGACTTCACCCAGAGCGGCACCTTGTACTTCATCGCGAACTCAACCGAACGAATCTGCAGCACCTTGGCGCCCACGCTCGCCAGGTCGAGCATCTCCTCGTAGGAGATGCGATCCAGCTTGCGCGCCGCGGGGCACACGTTGGGATCCGTCGTATAGACGCCATCCACGTCCGTGTAGATCTCACAGGCATCCGCCTTGAGTGCCGCGGCCAGCGCCACCGCCGTGGTGTCCGAACCGCCGCGCCCCAGCGTGGTGACGTTGCCCTGCTCGTCCTGTCCCTGGAAGCCAGCCACCACCACGATGTGTTTCTGTTTGAGCGCCTCGAGGATCTTCTCGGCGTCGATGCGTTTGATGCGCGCCTTGGAGAAGACGTTGTCGGTGACGATCTGGACCTGGTAGCCGAGGAAGCTGGTGGCCTGGCCTCCCTGCGCCTGGATGGCCATGGCCACGAGGCCGATGGACACCTGTTCGCCGGTTGCCACCACCACATCCTGCTCACGCTCGCTCGGTCGATCCGTGATCTGGGAGACAAGCTTCAAAAGGCGGTTGGTCTCTCCCGACATCGCGGAGACGACCACCACCACGTCGTGTCCGGCGGCCTGGGCCGCGATGCAGCGGCGGGCCACGTTCTTGATCCGCTCGATGTCGCCGACCGAGGTGCCGCCGTACTTCTGGACGATCAATGCCACGTTGGCTGGTTCCTCCTGGAACGGTGCGTCACCGTAGTGAGGTGCCCCCCCGCTGTCAAAAGCTCTTGGACACTCCCGGAGCGGACGGGCTGCGCTCGGCCACCTGTTGAGATATACGGTGCCGCCTCTGGCTGTACCGCCGCATTCTTTGGAGCTCCCACATGTATCGTCCCCGCCTTCTGATCGATGGTGACACCCTCCGGTTGGAGGAGATCCTCCAGGTCGCCCAAAACGAGGTGCTCGTGGAGCTCTCCCCCGAGGCCCAGGCCTGCGTTCGCGCCTCGCGCGAGCTGGTGGATCGTGTCGCTGCCGGGGATACCCCCTCCTACGGCATCAACACCGGCTTCGGCACCCTGGCCGAGGTGCGCATCGACAAGAAGGACCTGCGCGAGCTGCAGCGCAACCTCATCCTGTCCCACGCGGCCGGCGTGGGCTCGCCCATGCCCATCCCCGAGGCCCGCGCCCTGCTGCTGCTGCGCTGCAACGTGCTCGCCAAGGGCTTCTCCGGCATCCGCCTGGAGACACTGCAGCTGGCGTTGGACATGCTCAACAAGGACGTGGTGCCCGTGGTGCCCGAGCGCGGCAGCGTGGGCGCCTCCGGAGACCTGGCCCCGCTGGCCCACCTGGCGCTCGTCTTCATCGGCGAGGGCGAGGCCTTCTACCAGGGACACCGCATGCCGGCCCGTCAGGCGCTCGAGCGCGCCGGGCTGACCCCGGTGGTGCTGGAGGCCAAGGAGGGCCTGGCGCTCGTCAATGGCACCCAGGCCATGTGCGCCGTGGGCACCCTGCTCCAGCTGCGCGCGGAGATGCTCTCCCTCGTGGCGGACATCGCCGGCTCCATGACGCTGGAGGGCCTGCTCGGCAGCCACAAGCCCTTCATCCCGGAGATCCAGGACGTGCGCCCCCATGAGGGCCAGAAGGCCTGCGCCGCCCACCTGCGAAAGCTGCTCGCGGGCAGCGATCTGGTCGAGACGCACGTCAACTGCAGCAAGGTGCAGGACCCCTACTCCCTGCGCTGCATGCCCCAGGTGCACGGCGCCGCGCGCGAGGGGCTCGCGTTCGCCCGGCGCATCCTCGAGGTCGAGGTCAACAGCGCCACCGACAACCCGCTCGTCTTCGTCGACAGCGGCCGCATCGTCTCGGGCGGCAACTTCCACGGCCAGCCCATCTCGCTCGCCATGGACGTGACCGCCATGGCCCTCACCCAGCTGTCCTCCATCAGCGAGCGCCGCGTGGAGCAGCTCGTCAACCCCGCGCTGTCCAACCTGCCCCCGTTCCTCGCGAAGAACTCGGGCCTCAACTCGGGCTTCATGATCGCCCAGGTGACGAGCGCCGCCCTGGTCGCCGAGTCGCGCGTGCTCTGCCACCCCGCCTCGGTGGACTCCATCCCCTCCTCCGCCGGCCGCGAGGACCACGTCTCCATGGGCATGACCGCCGCCCTCAAGGGCCGTCAGGTGGCGGACTTCACCCGCACGTGCCTCGCCATCGAAATCCTCGTGGCCAGCCAGGCCCTGGATTACCGGCTGCCGGTGAAGGCCGGCCGCGGGCCTCGCGCCGCGCACGAGCTGGTGCGCAGCCGCGTGCCCACCATGGAGAAGGACCGCGAGCTCCACCGCGACATCGAGGCCGTCTGCCAGCTCATCGACTCCGGCGAGCTGATGCGCGTCGTGCGCGCCGCCACGGCGTAGGACTCCACGGGCCCGGGGAGGCGCTAGCGCCTCCCCGCTGGCATCGTCTGCTTCTTCCTGGCAACGAGGCGGGCTCCCAGCAGCACGCCCCATCCGGCCCACAGGCCCATGCCTGGAGATGCCCCGCATCCACAACCCACCTGCAACACCAGGGGCAATCCCCCGTCTCCCTCCTGGGGCACGACCTCGAAACGGATGGGCGCGGAGACAGGACTCCGCACCCCGAGCGTCTCCGCCGAGGCGTGCAACTCGTGAGACCCCAACGTCAGCTCCGCGGGGGCCTCGTATGAGAATGTGCCATCCGCGGACGGCGTGAGCCGCGCATAGGGCGCTCCGTCGAGGAAGAGATGGACGTACTGAGCACCCGGCTCGGCCGACCCCGTGATGCGGGGTCTCGGGTGCACCCCGGTGGCGCCGTCCACCGGAGACGTCAACGCGGGCGAGGCGGGTACCCGGAACGGGCTTTCGACGACCTGCCCGACACCTGGCGCGGTCCCTTCTCCCACGCTGACGGGACCCGCTCCATGCGCGTTGCCAGTCGCCGCTGACTGGCCGGGAGCCCCCGCGAGCACCGAGGTCGAACACTCGAGGCTTCCGCCTTGAAGGAACACCACGCCCCCGCCCCCTCCCCCACCCGGACCCACCGGAAAGGACGCCTCCGTGGTGTCGCCTCCCGCGCCGCCCGATGCGTCCACCGCACCGCACCGCAATTCCTGCTCGACCCGGAGGGAAATGGCTCCACCACCACCTCCACCTCCCGCCCCATCGCCCCCAGCGGTCGGCGGAGGGGTCTCGCCCACCGCGCTGAAACGTCCCTCGCCCCGCACCTCCCTGGCGCGAATGAGCATCAGCCCTCCTCCGGCCCCTCCCCCTGTCCCCTCCCCGTTGTTGCCCTCCCCCGCTCCACCGCCACCACCCAAGACGAGGCGCTCGTAGGGCACATACGCCAGCGGAGCTCCACCCAGGCCGCCCGCATCCTGCTCGCCGTCGGCGGGCGCGGATCGCCCTCCCAGTCCACCCGTTCCTCCGTGGCCGCCACCTCCGCCACCCGCGTTGTGGCAGTTGCCGCCCCCACCGCCATGCGACAGGTTGCCGCGCCCGGACGCCGTACCGAAGCGCTCGGCCACCAGGCCCTCTCCTTTATAGGAGCCACCACTGGCCACCGGCTCATCCAGGCCCGTGCATCCCTTGAGGTCGTCGTGGGTGAGGAAAGCGCCGCCGCGAAAGCCCAGGCCGTCCACGGAGATGCGGCCATCGTTGCGCAGCCTCCCCGTGACCAGCACCGCGAGGATTCCACCCGAGCCTCCATCCCAGGGCTTCGCACTCAGTGAGGCTCCGGCGCGCACCTCCAACTCGGTGTACTCGGGCACCCACACCACCTGCGACAGGTTCGCCGCATAGCCATACAGCAGCGGCGCCGAGAGGCGCAGCGCTCCGTCCGACACCGCGGAGATCCGCGCGTACTCGAAGCGGCCCACGGAGCTCCCCTCGAGCGAGAGGGGACGTTGATCTCCAGAGGCAGGCACGGACGCGAGGCCCGTGGACTGGTGCACGAGCACCAGCTCCCCCACCGCGAAACCCTTCGCACTCGCGACCGTCAGGACACTCGAGCCCTCGGCCGCATCGGCGGTGAGGCGGGCGTAGCGATTGATGACGACTCCGGCGCTCTCGACCCGGAGAGAACCGTTCCTTCCGGTCCCCAGTCCGAACGTGTCGGGTTCGGCCAGTGCACTGCCAGTCACGAGGAGTCCGAGCAGGAAGGAGCTGATCCGCATGACGTCCATGCTGCCCGAGCCACGAGCGCCGGTCGATCCAGCGGCACAGGCCGCTACAGGCCTGTTGAACCCTGTAGCGAAAACCGCATGGAGCACCGGTATTCCGGCTCCGGACGTCCGCCGGGAACCGAAGCCCGCCGGGCCGAAGTGATCGGGGGTAGACGCTTCGGGAGTGGCGACACAGATCGCGCTCGTGGATCACCCCAAGACTTCCAACACCCAGGCGCTCACCGCGCCGGTGTGGGGCTCTGTCCGCACGATGGTGGGGGCCTGGCGTGCCACGCGCCTGGCCCAGGGGAGGCGGTGAGATGGCCGGGTTGGACTGGGTACAGGTGGACGTGGGCTTCCCGATGAGCCTCGCCGTGGTGTGTGCCGCGCGCACCCTGGGGATGGAGCGGCGGGCCTTCCTGGGCGCCATGGTGGAGCTGCAGATCTGGGCGGTGCAGGCCCTGCCCTCCGGACGCTTCGAGCCCTTCGCCGCGTCCGCCGGACATGCACCGGACGCGTCCGCGGACGAGGACGTGTGGCGCGAGGCGGTGGAGAGCGCGGTCCGGTGGACGGGCACACCCGGGGCCTTCTGGAACGCGCTGCTGCGCGCGGGAATCCTGGTGCGTGAGGACGACAGCGTCCGGCTCACCCTCTGCGACCGCTACGTGCAAGTCCTCGAAAAGAGGAGGAAGGAGGCCGAGCGCAAACGCCGGGAGCGCGCCAACAAGGCCTCGACGGCGTCCGCCGGACGTCCCGCGGACGCGCCAGGGACATCCTCCGCTAGAAAGAGAAGAGAGAAAGAGAGTGAGAAGAAGACTCTTTCTACTGCTGCAGGAGCAGAGAGCTCGGTGTCCGCGGGACGGCTCGCACCCGTTCCCCTGCTCCCGGACGAGGACGTGTCCGCGGACGTCACCCCCGTCCAGCTTTCCCTCCCTGGCACGCACCTCGTGCCCGTCACGCCCCCTCCCGAGGAGCGGCACCCGCTCACCGCGACCACCGCCCCGGAGCCCCAGGACACTCCGGCCCAGCAGGCAGCGGCCTTCTTCGAGTCCTTCCAGGACGAGCGCTCCAAGGCCTTCCGGGGCGTGCCTCGCGAGGACATGCCCGCGGGGTGGGCGGACTGGTACGCGAAGGCCTTGTCGAAGGTGGGCGGTGACGAGGAACGCCTTCTGGCGGCATGCCGCGGCTACCTCAAGTCCGACTGGGGCCGCTCCCGTCAGCCCGTATGTACCGCTCTGGCCTTCTGCTCTCCGAAGGTCTGGGTGCGCTACATCCCGCCCCAGCAGTCAGAGCCAGCCGAGGAGTCCGGGCCGCCGTCCGTGGACGTGACCACCGAGGCGGGCCGCACGTGGCAGGAGTGCCTCACCCGGCTGCATGACCAGGGAAAGCACTACGCCCTCACCTGGCTCACCCGCGCCCGGCCCCTGGACGTGCGGGACGGGCACCTGATGCTCGCCGTGCCGGACCTCTACTTCCGCCAATGGGTGGAGGAACACTATGGCCAGACGGTGGAGCTACTGGTGCGGGACTTCGGCCTCCTGGGAGTGCGCTGGGTACTGCCCGCGCAGGCGGCGGGTGCGGAGCGGTAGCGCCGGGATCAGATGATCTCCGCGAGCTTGCTCAGCTCCACGTTGGCCCCGCAGAGGAGCACACCGACCCGCTCGCCCGGCCGTGGACGGTACGCCCCGGAGCTCAGGGCGGCGAGTGCCGCCGCGCCACCTGGCTCCGAGGCGATGCGCCAGTCCCGCCAGAGCGTCCGTTGCGCCTCGCGGATCGCCGCATCCGTCACGAGCGCGACATGGTCGACCGCGGCACGGGCAATGGAAAACACGAGCTCACCCGTGTTGCGTGCGCCGAGCGAATCCGCCGCGATCGACTCGACCGTCACGTCCACGGGACGCCCCGCTTCGAGTGACGCATGCAGGGCCCGCGAGCCCTCGGGCTCGACGCCGACGACCTTGACGCCTCGCCCCGCCCACCAGCTCGCGATGCCGGAGATCAATCCTCCCCCACCGACGGCCACGAGGACCGTATCCAGCCCCTGTCCATCCTCTTCCCATTCCAGGGCCACGGTCCCCTGGCCCTCGATGGTGGACAGCGCGTCATAGGCGTGGACGGACAGCGCGCCCGTCTCGGCGATGTACGTGCCACAGGACCCGAGCGCATCGGCGTAGCGCTGCCCCCCGATGACGACCTCGGCACCGAGGCGGCGGATGACCTCGACCTTCGCGGGGCTCGAGATCTCCGGCACGAAGATACGGGCCGGAATGCCAAGCTGCTTCGCCGCGTAGGCGACCGCCGCACCGTGGTTGCCTCCCGAGGCCGCGGCGACGCCCGCCTTCGGAATCGGCTGCTTCAGCAAGGTATTGAAGGCTCCGCGCGACTTGAACGAGCCCGCGTGCTGGAGGAACTCGAGCTTCAGGCTCACCGGGCCGTCATGGCCCAGCGTTCCCCTCGGCAGACTCCAGACGGGCGTACGGCGAATATAGGGACGGATGCGCTCGTGGGCGGCGCGGATGTCTTCACGCGAAAGAGGAAGGGTCACGGCTCACGGGGTATCGAAGGACAAGGGCAGACGCAACAAGCCTCGCACCTGGGCGCTCGAGCGCCACTGGAGCTGCTCGGGTGGCACCGCCAGCCGCAGGTGCGGGAGCCGCTCGATGATCACCTCGAAGGCAAGGGTCGCCTCCAACCGGGCCAGGTTCGAGCCCAGGCAGAAGTGGATCCCCTGACCGAAGGCCAGGTGCTTGTTGGGCGAGCGCTTCACGTCCAGCCGCTCCGGGTCGGGGAACTGCTCGGCGTCGTGATTGGCGGCCAGGATGTTCATCCGCACCGCGTCGTGAGCCTTGATGGGCTGGCCACACAGCTCGAAGTCCTCCAGGGCGAAGCGCGCCATGGTCAGCTCCACCGGGCCGCAGAAGCGCAGCAGCTCCTCCACCGCCGAGGGGATGAGGGAAGGATCCTCGCGCAGCATCTGGAGCTGATCCGGGTGGCGCAGCAGCTCCAGTGTCCCGTTGCTCAGCACATGCACCGTCGTCTCGTGACCGGCGACGAGCAGCAGGTAGACCATGCTCAGCAGCTCCCGGGTGCTGAGCCGGTCCCCCTGCTCCTCCACCGCCAGCAGGGCGGTGACCAGGTCCTCCTGGGGCTGCCGCCGGCGCAACTCGATGAAGCCCTCCAGATAAGCCAACAGTCGATCGAGCGACTCGCGGATCCGCTCCATTCCCCCCTGCGCGGGAGGGGTGAAGAACACCTCGATCCAGGTGCGGAACTGGGCCCGGTCCTCCAACGGGACGCCCAGCAGCTCGGAGATGACGGTGATGGGCAACGGGAAGGCGAACGCCTCGACGAAGTCCGCGGAGCCACGGGCCCGCATGGCCTCCAGCAGCTCGGCGCACAACGCGGTGATGCGCGGACGCAGCGCTTCGATCCGGCGAGGGGTGAAGGCCTGGGTCGCCAGCGAACGGACCCGGGTGTGGTCCGGCGGATCCATCACCAACAGGTGCCGGTTGAGCGTCTGGGAGCCCCCACCCCGGAACTTCTTGCGGAGCTCCTCGGGCAGCTTCTCGACGTCGTTGGTGAGACGGGCATCCTTGGCCGTCTCGACCACATCCTGGTACCGCGTCAGGAGCCAGAAGGGCATCTGCCGGTGGGGATCCATGACCCGGGCCACCGGATCCTTCTCACGCAGGTGCTTGTAGAGCGGAAAGGGATTGGCACGGACCTGCGGAGCCCACAGGTCATAGGAGGGAGCGGTCGAAGTGTCAGGGGTCATGGTGGTTTCACTCGCAGTGTACCACAGATACCCTCGACCCTCGGCCGCTCGCCTCGTCAGGCGCTGTCAACCGCCCGTCACTCGGCCTTCTTCGGAGCGCTGGCCGCGGCCACCACGCGGTGGACCGGGTAGAGCTCACCCACCGAGATCATCCCGTCGAGGAACTGCCAGCGGCAGAAGCCATCATCGGAATGCGGCTCGAGCAGATACACGGCCAACGTTCCGGCGCGCTGCGCCGTGGGGACGTACAGGGTTCCCGCGGGGAACTCGCGCGTGGACCGCTCGGGCGCCACGGTGAGCACGGTCTCGAAGCGCACGGGCTTGGGCTTCTGGCTGAGCGGCACCTCCGCCTGGCCGGGCGGCGGCACGTTCGCGGCCACGTCGGGGCTGAACGTCTCCTCGCGCCGGGCCACGTGGTAGCTGTCGACCGTGAAGCGCCGCGGCGCCTGAAGCCGCTCGAAGCGGATGCCGTGCCCTTCCAGACGCGAGGCGAGCGCCTCCGGCACGAGATACGCCTCCGGCGTGCTCACCGCCTGCGTGGGCACGAACGTCCGGTAGTGCGAGCAGAGATACTGGCGCTGGCGCTTTCCCGGGTAGCGCCGCGCGGCGATGCTCGCCTCGTCGAAGGCCAGGATGTGGGCGACGTCGTCCGGCTTCGCGTAGGCGGGGTACTCGAACACGAGCGCGCCCTTGTCGTCGCGCGTGGCCACTCCGTAGTTGATGCCCACGAGCGCCTGCACATCGGGCGACCTGCCGCGAGCGATGATGCGCTCCTCCTCGGCCTGGGTGATGGCGAGATAGGCAGTGGCGTTCTTGGCGGCGTCGCGGAACAGCTCGAGCAACCACGCCCGCATCACCGCGCAGCGGCGCGGGAAGTCGATGTAGCTGTAGGTCTCGAGCAGCACGTCGATCCGGCCGAGCAACCCGCGGTAGTGGCTGCCGAAGCGCGGGAGCGCCGGATAGGTGTGCCAACCGGAGAGGGGATCGCCCTCGACCTTGTAGTTGCCATACCAGAAGCTGTCGAAGTCATGGCGCGTCTTCACCGCCTTCGCCACGCGCTCGAGCATCACGCGGTTGAACGTGCGCAGCTCCGAGAAGAGCGGCTCGTTCGAGTGCGACGTGTCGAAGGTGAGATCGAAGGCGTGAATGCTTCCATCGGTGGTGTGGCAATCGATGAAGACGTGCGGCCACCACGTCTGATGAAGCTTCGCGAGGCAGCGCGTCTCCGGCGCCTCCTGCTTCATGTTGTCCCGATTGAGATTCCACCCCTCGCCCGTGTAGCGCGTGCCCACGCCGCCCTCGGGGTTCACCTGCCCCTCGAGCTCCTTCAGGTTGAGCTTGCGGTTGTTCGGGCTGATGCGGTCGTTGCCATCCGGATTGAAGTTCGGGATGAGCACGAGGCACAGCTTGTCGAGCAGCTTCTGCCCGAGCTTCGTGAGCGTCAGATCTCGCGCGAGCGCGAGCACGGACTCCTTGCCCTCGACCTCGCCGGCGTGGATGTTGGCCTCCACCATCACCACGACCTTCTTCTGCTTGCGCGCGAGCTCGGGCGTGAAGCAGCCCCGGTCGCTCACGACGAGCGCCACCATGGGCTGTCCCTCGCCGCTCGTGCCGAACTCCACACGTCTGGCGAGCTTCGTGCGGCGGCAGAGCTCGTCGATGAAGGCGAGCACGTCGGCGTGACGGGAGGTTTCCTTGTAGTTCGAGGCCTCGGCGCGGGTGAGCAGCTCGGTCATGGGGGCGCATCCGAGCGCCCCCATCACCCAGCGTCAAGCCACTTGTGACGTGTCCGAGGCCGGAAGACCGGCCCTCAGAGCGTGATCACCACCTTGCCGAAGTGGGCCCCCTCCTCGAGATAGCGCAGGGCGTCGCGCGCCTTCTCGAAGGGGAAGGCGCGGTCGATGACGGGCTTCATCCGGTGCTGGGTGATGAGCCGGTTCATGTCCTCGAACATGACGCGGCTGCCCACGAAGACGCCCTCGATGCGCAGCTTCTTCGGCTCGGCGAGGGAGGGATCGGGCTTGCCAGGAGCACCACTCAACAGACCGATCAGGGAGATGTGCCCACCGGGCCGCGTGGCGCGGGCGGACTTCGGGAGCGTCTGCGCGCCCCCCACCTCGAGGACGTGGTCCACGCCCTGCCCGCCCGTCAGCTCCAGGACCTTCTCCTCCCAGTCGGGATGTTTCTTGTAGTTGACGGTGCCATCCGCGCCGAGCGCCTTCGCGCGCTCCAGCTTCTCGTCATGGCTGGAGGTGATGATGACGCGCGCCCCCAGCGCCTTGGCGAACTGGAGCGCGAAGACGGAGACGCCGCCCGTGCCCAGTGCCAGCACCGTCTGACCGGCCTGGAGCTTGCCCTGGGGCACCAGCGCGTTCCACGCCGTGACCGCCGCGCAGGGCAACGTGGCGCCCTCCTCGAAGGAGTAGTGCTCCGGCAGGTGCACGAGCCCCTCCGCGTCCAGCACGACGTACTCCGCCAGCACGCCGTCGACGCTCCCTCCGAGGGACTTGCCCACCTTCTCCGGCGTCGCATCCCCCTCCGTCCACGTCTGGAAGAAGGTCGGCGCCACGCGATCCCCGGGCTTCACCCGGGTAACGCCCTGCCCCACCGCGACCACCTCGCCCGCTCCGTCCGATACGGGGATGACAGGCAGGGAAACAGGCATCCGGTAGCCTCCCCGCGCGATGAGCAGATCCCGGTAGTTCAGGGACACCGCCCGGATCCGCACCAGGGCCTGGCCGGGTCCGGGTTTCGGCTCGGGCCGCTCCACCTGCTCCCATCCATCGACACTCCCCGCCTTCTTCAGCTCATAGGCCTTCATGGAACGCTTGCCTCCGTTCGCGTGGAAGATGTGCGCGGCTGCTCAACCAGGGCAACCGGGCGCCGCTCCCCCTTCCTCCCCCTTGACCTGGCGGGCCCCAGGGCTCATAAGGGAACAGCAATCGTGAATGGCCTGTTCACTGATGGGGAGCACGCATGGCCCAGCAGCTCAAGGACGAGGTCCAGGAAGCCATCGCGTCCGCCGCGCTGGAGATCTTCGCGCGCAAGGGATTCCGTCAGGCCACGATGGCGGAGATCGGCAAGGCCGCGCGCATCTCGACGGGCAACATCTACCGGTACTACGAGAACAAGGAGGACCTGTTCCACGCACTCCTCACCGAGGAGTTCGTCGCCTCCTTCGTGGACCTGGTGCGCCGCCGTGTGAAGTCACTCGATGGCATCGAGGACATCCGGGAGCTCGCGCCCACGGCCCCCTTTCATGGCATCTCCCAGGAACTGCTCGCCTTCTGTCTGGCCAACCGGCAACGCGTCGTCATCCTGCTCGGCCGCTCCCAGGGAACCCGGTACGAGACCTTCTCCGAGGAGCTCGTCGCGACCCTCGTGAAGCTGGCCATCGCGCACTTCCGCGCCCTCCACCCGGAGCTCAAGGTCACGAAGACGATGCGCTTCAATCTCGACCGGCTCTACCGGAACTTCGTGGGGATGATGGTGGACATCCTCACGCACTTCCACGAGGAGGCAGACATCCGGCAGGCCATCGATGATTACTCGCGCTACCACCTGGCCGGCCTCAAGAGCTTCTTCGGCTGAGCCTCTTTTTTTTGCCCGATAAATGAACGTGTCATTCACGCATCAACCAGGAGGAAGTCATGGCAGGCAGGATTCTCGTGATCGGAGCCACGGGGACGGTGGGAGGCCACCTCGTGGCGCAGTTGGAGCAGCTCGGTGAAGAGGTGCGGGCCGCGACCCGGGAGCCGGGCCGCGCCGCGAGACGCACCGGCGGCAAGACGCAATACGTGTCCTTCGACCTCGAGCGGCCGGAGACCTTCGCACCAGCGCTCGACGGCGCCGACCGCGTGTTCCTAATGGCCCGCCCCGGAGACGAGCAGGCGGACCGTGTCGCCCTTCCGCTCATCGACGAGATGAAGCGGCAGCGCATCCGCCACGTCGTCAACCTGACCGCCATGGGCGCGGAGCATCGGGAGGACTTCGCGCTCAGGAAGGTGGAGCGCTACCTGGAGGCCTCCGGGCTCGGCTTCACCCACCTGCGTCCCAACTTCTTCATGCAGATCTTCTCCGGAGGCCCGCTGCTCCAGGACCTCGAGACGACCGGTGCGCTCCACATCCCGGCCGCCGATGCGAAGCTCTCGTTCGTCGACGCGCGAGACATCGCCGCGATGGCCGTGGCCGCACTCACCGGGCCGGGCCACGCCGGCAAGGCCTACACCCTCACCGGCGCACGGGCCCTCGATCATGCCGAAGTGGCGCGCACCCTCTCCGAAGTGGCGGCGAGGTCCATCCAGTACGTCCCCCTCGGTGAAGAGGAGGCACGCCAGCTCCTGGCGCGCTCGGGACTGTCTCCCGAGCGCATCGAGCGGTTGATCGGCTTCTACCGGCTCGTCCGCCAGGGCTTCTGCGCCCCCGTCTCCTCCGACATCGAGACGGTGCTCGGCCGTCCGCCCATCTCCTTCGAGCGGTTCGCCAGGGACCACGCCTCCTGCTGGATCTGACCTCGGGAGACCGGGGCGGGCCTATGAGAGTATCTCGGTAGGAGCGTAGGAAGCTCGCTGCCTGGGAGGGGAGGCTGCGGAGCGCGATCCCAGCATGCTATCGGGCGCTCAGCAGCAGGGGGTGTACCGTAACCTGTACGCCCCAATTTCAACACCTTCCAGGGAAGCGGCGTGACCCATACGCCCAACCACGCCGCATGCCTGTCATCAATTCTGACTGCGCCTCAAGTCAGGGCGTGTACAGTTCCGTAGTCGTGAGATTGTCCCATCCCGCCGCGACGAGCACCTTGCCATTCGGCAGTAGCGTTGCTGTGTGTTCATCACGTGGGAAGTTCATGGTGCCACCATCGCTCCATGAGCCTGAAGCTGGGTCATAAACCTCCGCTGACGCGAAAGTAATTCTGATATCATCAGGAGCAAACCAAGCGTATCCGCCTGTGATGAGCACCTTCCCATTGAGTAACAGTGTTGCCTGGCTTCCGTAGCGAGCCAGTGCCATGGAGCCAACAACAGTCCAGGAGCCCGAAGCCGGGTCATATATCTCCGCAGCCGTGCTGCTGGTATGCCCACCTGCTATCAGCACTTTGCCATCGAGCAACCGTGTTGCCGTGTGTCCAGAGCGAGGGAAGCTCATGGGACTGGTGGCGCTCCAGGTGCCCGAGTCTGGATCGTAGAGTTCTGCCGTCGGCATGTAGGTGGTGTTGTTGAATCCACCTGTGACAAGCACCTTGCCATTGGATAGCAACGTCGCGGCATGGAATATGCGAATCACGGACATAGAGCCGGTAGGACTCCACGTGCCCGAGGTCGGGTCATACACTTCAGCCGTTGAGATATACCCGCTGCTACTCTGGCCACCCGCGACAAGTACCTTGCCATTCTTTAGGAGTGTTGCCGTGTGGTACTTTCGAGGCGTGACCATGGAACCAGTAGTGCTCCAGGCGTTTGAAACCGAATCGTACAACTCCGCCGGAGCGGTCCAACCACTGCTATTGATGCCCCCCGCGATGAGAACCTTGCCGTTATTCAGCAGCGTTGCCGTCGCTAGGTCGTTATGCTGCGCCGCCATCGAGCCTGTTGCGCTCCATCTACCCGTGGACGGATCGTACAACTCCGCCGCGCGAGGGGAATACCCAGCGACGAGTACCTTGCCGTTGGGCAGCAACGTCGCCGTGTGCCTGTAGCGAAACTCAGCCATGGAACCCGTCAAGGCCCAATTCGCGGTGGGGCACGCCGGCAGGCCCGCCACTACGAAACTCCTAGTGGCTGTCTGTTTGAAGGCGTTTGAAACCGTGGCAGTGATAGTTGGAACCGTAGCGCCACTTACACAAGAAGCCGACCACGTCACACGACTACTGGTTGTGCCATGTGACGGCGTGCCTAGGGAACCGGAATTGGCTGCCCAAGAGAAGGTGAGTGCTGAATTTTCTGGGTCGCTGGCAACCACCTCAAAGGTTAGCACCTGCCCCGCCCTTGCTTGGCTGGAGGAGCGGTAGGAGCGAATAATGACGGGATTAAGGTGATTAGTGGGAGCTGTGCCACTGACGCACATGGCCATGCTACCAGTGCTCTGCCCCCCGCGCCCATCCGAAATCGTGACCGTCAATCGGCAGTTATTGCATGCGCCATCAGGCAGAACCGAGGGGGTGAATTGCGCGGAATTGGAGGAGGCATTACTCCAGGAACCGCTGCAACTGGCACCCCACGAATAGGAAAGACCGTTGCCGTCCGGATCAGCAGCCGTTACGGACACAGCAGTTGCCTGACCAACCACGAGCTGCCCGGGCGTAGCGCGGATGGAGGTTACACGAGGTGAATTATTGAATGTGATGTACATCCATGCACTGCCCTCGCCTCCCGCTTGGGTAACGTTGACGACCAGGGAAATGCTGGTGGACAGGCCACCAGGGTCCTTTACGGTCAAGGTGACCGTTTGAATGCCGGTGGAATGCGGAGCCGTCCACGAAGTAGAGGCTGTAGAGGTGGAAGAGAAGGTGCCAGCGGTGGAGGACCACGCGTAGGAGAGGGTGTCACCCATGTTGGGATCATGGGCGTTTGCCACAAAGGAGAGGGAACCACCTGCCAGCACGGAGGAGGACGAGGCTACCAGTGAATCAATGAGCGGGGCCTCGTTCTCGAAAGGAGGCGGAGCATCGACTTGCTGGAGGGCAATGGCCACCGAGGTACTGCGGCCTGCGTAGATGGTGATACCAGAAGCCGAGCCCTCGAAGAGTTTGGCGCCTGAGGCATCAAAGGCCTGCGCGAGGAAGGTGCGGTTCGAACCAGCGGGGATATTGCCGATGTAGCCCCCCCAGGTACCGCTGGAAAGTACCAAGTCGGTGGTAACACTGGGGAAATCGGCTGCGCTAGAGGTGACAGCGACACGGGAGATACCAGACGCAAGGTCCTGCCGTACAGCTGCAGTAAACTGGACTGAGCCGACGTCTGACGAAGGAGTCGAGCACCCCGCGAACAACACCAGCGTCAGTGCTATCAGCAGACGAATAGAAGCTTCTTTCATGATTGTTTTCAATGTTGGCTGAAGAAGTGATTCACAGACCCTTTGGAAGAACCGCCAAGCGATGATGAATGACTTGACGCTCAGAGCCAATTCCACATAGGGCCTTGCTACTCTCTCCCTTGAGCAGCAATCAGCCAGGGATTACTCCTACCGAAGCAAACTCTTAGTACTACAGCGGTACTTCGCCTCAATCAGGGCAGGTGTTGTGGTCCGTTGCCCAACTGGCAAGCGCAACATGTTGGGCCCTGAGAGCGATCTACTACTGTAGTATTAGAGCCTGTTTCGGTAGGAGCCCCCCAAGGCTCTCCCTTCCCAGGAGTAGGCAGTCAGGAATGGGGTCTAGCGAGATAGGCTCTATGCCCGCTCCATCTCCTCGGCGATTCCACTCAAGGCCTCCAGCGCTCGCAGGGGGAGGCTGATGCCGCCTGCGGGAACCTGGGGCTCGCGCACGTTGATGCGGATCAGCATCCCCTTCCGGGCCGCCGCCACGGACTCGCAGAAGTGCCGCACCGAGGGGATGGCTGTCCCCGCGCCGCACTCGATGACCGCCAGGGTGCCGGGCTCCACCGTGGCGAGCCACTTCTCGAGCCGCTGATCCTGGGCCTCGGTGCGCGAGGAGTCCCAGCCTCCGTCCCCGAACATGAGGATGTTGGGCCGGAGCAACGAGCCGCAGCGCGGGCAGGTGGGCAGCGGCGGCCTGGCGCGGAAGGTCTCCGGGTCCACGTCCACCGAGTACGGAGCGGCGGAGGAGATCTCCGTGCAGGGGCGGAGGCACTGGACGTGGTGGATGGAGCCGTGGACCTCGAGGATGCGCTCGTCGGGGAAGCCGGCCTTCTGGAACTGGCCGTCGACGTTGGAGGTGAAGACGAAGGCGCCGTGCCGCATGCGGGAGGCCCAGGTGCGCAGCAGCGCGAAGCCGGGGTGGGGATTCGTCGCGCGGTACAGCCCGAGCCGGTGGCCGTAGAACCCCCAGGCGAACTCGGGATCGCGCTGGAACCACCGCGGGTTGGCCATGGACGCGAAGTCGAGCCCGAGCTTCGCGTAAGCCGGATAGGCGCGCCAGAAGCCCTCGGTGCCGCGGAAGTCGGGCAGCCCCGAGTCGACGCCCATGCCGGCCCCCGCGCCGATGATGAGTGCATCCGCCGAGCGGAGGACGTCGGCGGCACGGCGGAGCTCCTCGCGTGTCATGGTCACCTCATGGGGAAAGGGGTCCAGAACCCCGAGCATAAGGGACGCGCACCGGGAAGAGATGCCCCACGTCGGGCGTCCTCAGGCTGGTGGTCTTCTTCCGTATCCTCTCCCGGTTGCTCCTGTGCGCGGCCTGCCTGGTATGGGCCGCGGCACTTGGCTTCGTCGCGCTCTGGCCGCGACACCCCACCGGTGTGCGCCAGATGCGGTGGTTGGACGCGGCCGGGCAGCCTCTCGCCTCGGCGCCTGCTGGCTGCGGCCGCGACGTGCGCTTTCCCCTGATGGAGGATGAGAACCGGGTATGGGTCCCCTGCACCTCCTCTCCGGACCTTCCGGGAGGCGCCCTCGCCATGCTTCAGCCAGCACGCGGGGAGGCTCGCCTCCTGGCCCCACTGCCAGAGCGGCTGTCGCTCGATCGGGTCGAGGGTCTTCTCCCAGGGCCCGATGGCCTCGTGGGAGTCGTGTACCGGGCGAGCACCCATGCGTCGGCACCGGGTGGAGTGGTCGACGTGCTCGTGACGGCCGTGGCGGACACCGGGGGCTGGCAGGTGCCACCTCAACGCCTTCCAGGTGGGGCCGGCAGCCGGCTGCTGGGACTGGGCTGGTCGGGCAATCGGCTGGAGGTGGCGCTCGCACCGGCTCGCGGAGAGGACACCCGGGCGGAGTCAGCGGATGCCGTGCTGGTACGGGTGGGCGACACGGACTACCCCCGCATCCTCACCCGCGAGGAGATGTGCCTGGACGTCACGGTCTGCATCGTGCGCGTGGCCTGGCGCGCGGTCCACACGCGGGCGTGGAGCTTCCTCGTCGAGGAGGGGGACTTCCTGCGCGAGGTGCAGGAGAGCGGCGTCGGCGAGGCCGTCGGACAGTCCGTCCAGATGCTGTCCGGGCTCGACCTGCGCGTGGCCGGGCGCCTGCGCTCACCGAATGCCCCGGCCACCCATCGGCTCGAACCGGACGGCAGCCTCCTGCCCTCCGAACCCCCTCCCTCCGGGCTGCGTCCCCTGAGCTCGCCCTCGGTGGCCGATGGCAACCGGCTCGAACCCCTCCCCCGCTTCGTGCCGGAACAGGGCCCGGGCGTCGTCCATGAATGGCGGGGCCAGAGGTGGCACACGGTGGCCGGGGCGGATGGCCTGGTGCGCGTGGGCGGAGGCACCGGGGAGATGACCGCCGTCGCCCGGCTCGATGGCCCCTGCCCCGACATCGCCTCCGGCTTCCTCGTTCCCTCGCGCCGGGGCCTCACGCTGCTGACACCCGACGGGTGCCACGTGGGCCTCACCGGGTCCGGACGGCGCGCCGACCCGCTGGGGCTCATCGAGCACCTCGAGCGCGGCCGGGTCCCCTACGCCGTGCCCGGGCTGCTCTGGATCCTGCTCGGGTTGCCGGCGCTGCTCTTCCCGGCGGGTCTCTCGCGCTGGCCCCGCTCCGCCGAGCGCCGGCTCCTCGCGGGCGGACTGCTCGCCTCCTGCTACCTGCTCAGCGCCCTGCCTCTCATCCCGTGGCTCCTGCCGCTCCTGGCCTGAGCCACGGGCCGGAGCGGGTTCAGTTCCACAGCTCCTGTCCACCCACCCAGGTGGCGAGCACGGACAGGTCCGAGCGGAGCAGCGTGAGATCGGCACGGTAGCCCGGCGCCACCCGGCCCACCTGGTCGTCCAGTCCGAGGTAGCTCGCGGGATAGAGCGAGGCCATGCGCAGGCTCTCCTCCAGAGGCAGCTCCAGGAGGTGGACACAGTTGCGCACCGCCGTCGCCATGTCGATGTCGGCTCCGGCCAACGTTCCGTTCTCCGTCACCAGACGGCCATCCCGGCGCAGGATGGTGTGGCCATAGAGCGTGAACGAGGAGGCCTGGGTTCCCACCGGAGGCATGGCGTCGGTGACCAGGAACACCTTGCCGCGCGGCTTGATCTTCAAGAGCATCCGCAGCATCGCCGGGTGGACGTGGATGCCATCGACGATGACGCCGCACCACGCCTCGGTGGACATGAGCGCGGCCACTCCGACACCCGGCTGGCGATTCTGGGCCGGAGGCATGGCGTTGAACATGTGCGTGAAGCCCCGCACGCCCGCCGCCATCGCTTCTCCCGTCCGTTCGTAGGAGGCCGCGGTGTGACCGGCCGAGAGCACCGCGCCCGCCGCGGCGAGCCGCTTGATGAAGGCGTCGTCGACCCGCTCTGGCGCCAGCGTCAACACCATGCGGGCCTTCTTGCTGGCCAACCGCTCCGGCAGGGCCACGAGGAGCTCGAGATCCCTGCTATCGGGCGCGCGGATGAAGCGGGGATCATGCACCCCGGGCCGCTCGCCGCTGATGAAGGGGCCTTCCAGGTGGATGCCGAGCACACCACTGGCGGGATGGGAGAGGGCCTCGAGGACGGCATCGCAGGCCAGGTGCATCCGGCTCTGGTCGTCGGTGATGAAGGTGGGCAGCAGCCCCGTCGTGCCGGAGCGCCGCACGGCCGCCGCGATGGCGAACACCGCCTCGGCCGTGGGCGTCTCGTTGAACAGCACGCCTCCAGCCCCGTTGACCTGGGCGTCGATGAAGCCCGGCACCAGCAGCGCATCCTCGGGCAGACGCTGCTGCTGGGCATCCGCCGGCGCGGACGACTCGGGAACCACGGCGGTGATGCGCCCCTCGTCGACCACCACCGCGTGGCCGTCGAGCATGCGCTCGCCGTCGAAGAGTCTTGCCCCTCTCAAGACGCGTCTCATCACACCGTCTCCGTCACCTTGCGAAGGTGCACGGGCGCGTCGGGATCCAGATCGAGCGCCGCCGCCAACCGGTGCACCGCCATGTAGAAGCTCTGGATCTGGCACAGGGGCGCGATGGCGCTCGGCACCCCGGGGACCGACGGCAGCGGTCTGGCGCCCGGTACATCCAGCACCGAGTGCACCTCCGCGCCCAGCTCCACCATCCGGCGCACGATGCTCCGGGTGCTCTCGGCCGAGTTGTCCTCCTGCCCCAGGGCCAGCACGGGGAAGCCGGGGCGGATGAGGGAGAGCGGACCGTGGCTCACCTCGGCGGTGCTGAAGGCCTCGGCGTGCAGCCGGCAGGTCTCCTTGAGCTTCAGCGCCATCTCGAGGGCCGCGCCGAGCCCGCTCCCGCGCCCGAGCACGAACAGGCTGCGCGCATCGGTGAGCCGCGAGAGCGCCGGCCACCAATCCAGCTCGCGCGCGGCCTCCAGGGCCGCGGGCAACCGCGAGACCGCATCATGCAGCGCCGCCTCTCCCGACCAGTGCGCCACCAGCTGCAGGAACGCGAGGCCGGAGAGGATGTAGGACTTCGTGGCGGCGACGCTCTGCTCGGGACCGGCGCACAGCGGAAAACCAATCTCGCACAGGGCCTTGAGCGGAGAGTCCTCGCTGTTGACGAAGCCGATGACCAGGGCGCCACCAGCGCGGGCCGCCTCCGTGAGCCTCAGCAGGTCCGGGCTGCGGCCGGACTGGGACACGGCGATGAAGAGCGAGTCCCTCAGGTCCAGGCCCCGGGTGTTGTAGACGGACGCCACGCTGGGCCCCACCGAGGCCACGGCCCGCCCCAGCGTGGTCTCGATCAGATACTTGCCGTAACTGGCCGCGTGGTCGGAGCTGCCGCGCGCGCAGGTGACGACGAAGCGCGGAGGCCGCTGGCGCAGCCGCTCACCGAGCTCGGCGAAGGAGCTGGAGCACCGCTGGATCTGCTGACGGGCGACGTCCGCGGACTGGAAGGCCTCGCGCGCCAGGGCGGGAACGGGAGCGGCGGAACCAGGAGCGACGGGAGCGGGATGGGGGCCAGGGTTCATGATCTCACCTCTGTTGCCCGGTCGGGCCGGACAGGTTCAATTCAACGATGAAGTCGTAGGCATCGCCGCGGTAATGGGACCGGACGAACTCCAGGGGGGTGCCGTCCTCCAGCAGGGTCCGGCGCTCGATATAGAGGGCCGCCGCACCTTCCGGCACACCCAGTTGCTCGGCGGGCTCCGCGGTCAGCTTGACCGCCGCCAGGCGCTGCAGGGCCCGGTGGGGCGTGTAGCCCCGGCGCCGCAACGTGTCGTAGAGCGAGCCCTGTACCTCGTGGGGATCCGGCAGGAAACGGGTGGGGATCACCGCCAATTCCAGCGCCATGGGCGTGTCATTGGCCATGCGCAGCCGCTGCAGCCGGCTGACCATGGCCCCCGGGCTGATGCCGAGCGCCAGCGTCTCCTCGGGAGTCGCCACCGAGACCATCCGGTGCAGCCACCTCGAGCTCGCGGACAGCCCGCGCGAACTCATGTCCTCGGAGAAGCTGGTCAGCGTGGACAGCCGCTGCTCCACATAGGGGCCACGGTTCACGAAGGTGCCAGCGCCCTGGCGCTGCTGCAGCAGCCCTTCGTCCAGCAACTCCTTGAGGGCCTTGCGGACCGTGACCCGGGACACCTCGAACCGCTCCGCCAGCTCACGCTCGCTCGGCAGCGCGTCGCGATGACCGAACTTTCCGCTGGAGATCAGCCCCCGCAGATACCGGGCCAGCTGAAGGTAGAGCGGCAGCGGCAGGTCACTCGACAGCGCCTGCTTGTCGAACGCGTCGGCTCCGCTCGGGTGAATCGACATGGCTCCTCCGGATCCTACCGGACCACTGTGATACCAATCTAGTACCATGATACCAATCTAGAACCACGGCGCAAGCGAAATTGAATCTCACTATGTAAGAATTTCCGACTAACCCCCCGGAATCACTGGTTTTTCGCGATGTGTCAACCGTGTATCAAGATGGAATTCCCCGTCTTGCCAGAATGCACGCGAAAAATTCGTTGAAAGCGATGCTCAAAGTGGTATCTTGCGCCAGTCCAATTTAATACCAGTGGGTCCCGAGGGGAGGGCCGCATGGCGAAGGACACGGAGGGGGCTGCTCGCCGGTTCCAGGGGTTGGATACCTGGGGTACCGGAGAGGTCCTCGAAGCGCTGTGGAGCAGTCAATCGCGCGCGGCGGCGGCATGCCTGCCGGCGTTGCCCATGCTCGAGCGCGCCGTGGACGCGGCGATCGCGCGTCTGCCCTCTGGCCAGGGGCGGCTGGTGTACGCCGGGGCTGGCTCCTCGGGCATGCTCGCGGCGCTGGATGCCCTCGAGCTCGGACCGACCTTCGGCTGGCCCACCAGCCGCCTCTCCATCCTGCTGGCCGGGGGGCTGGACCTGGTGCGTGGCATCGATGGTGGCGCCGAGGATGATGAAGGAGCGGGACGCACCCGCGTCCGGGACGCCCGGCTCGGTCCTTCCGATGTGGTACTGGGTGTGTCCGCCAGTGGTGGTAGCGCTTTCACGGTGGGGATCGTGGACGAGGCCCGGCGGCTGGGCGCCCTGACGGTGGCCGTGGCCAACCGGGCGGAGTCGCCGCTGGTGCGTGCCGCGGAGCACGCGGTGGTGGTGGACACGGGCGCGGAGGTCATCGCCGGCTCCACCCGGCTCGGCGCCGGCACGTCGCAGAAGGTGGTCCTCAACCTCTTCTCGACGGCCACCATGGTGGGCCTCGGGCTCGTCTACGACAATCTGATGTGCCACGTGCGGCCGGAGAACGCGAAGCTGCGTCAGCGCTGCACCACCATCATCTCCCGCATCTCCAACGTGGGAGAGGACGTCGCCGCCGACGCCCTCGCCCGTCATGGAGACATCCCCCACGCGGTCCTCGGACTGGCCGGCCTCTCCACCGAGCAGGCCGATGCCGCCCTGAGCCACGCCGGTGGGAACCTGCGCGTCGCGCTCTCGTCGATCGTACCCAATCGGAGGAACGGCTGATGTCCACGCTGAGGCTCGTGTCACCCGTCGCCGGTTGGGCGACCGGTCTGGAAGAAGTACCGGATCCCGCCTTCGCCCAGCGGATGGTGGGAGATGGCATCGCGGTGGATCCGACGTCGCCCGAGCTGCGGGCGCCCTGCGACGGCGTCATCGTCTCGGTGCATGCCTCCCGCCATGCCTGCACGCTCCGCTCGGACAGCGGCGCGGAGATCCTCCTCCATATCGGTGTCGACACGGTGGACCTGCGGGGCGAGGGCTTCACGGTCCGCGTCCGCGAGGGCCAGAGCGTGCGGACGGGGGAGCTGCTGATCTCCTTCGACATGGATCTGCTGGCCCGTAAGGCGCGCAGCCTGGTGACCAGCATGGTGGTGGTCAACGGTGAGGGCTACACGGTCACCGACCGGGTCCAGGACCGCGCGGTGGCGGTCGGAGATCCGCTCCTGTCGATCGCGGGCCAGGCGCCGGTGGCCCAGGTCCTGGTGAGCACCGAGACGGCGGAGCAGCGGGTGCGCCTGCTCATCCCCCACGGCCTCCACGCCCGCCCCTCCGCCGCCTTCTCGCGGCACGCCCGACTGCACGCGGGCACGGTGACGCTGAGCGGCAAGGAGCGATCGGCCAACGGCAAGAGTGTCGTGGCGCTCATGGGGCTCGGCGCCCGTCACGGGGACACGCTGACGATCACCGTGCGCGGCGAGCAGGCCGAGCGCGTGGCGCGGGAGCTGGCGGAGCTGGTGATCAGCGGGCTGGGAGATCCGGTCCACCCCATCGCCGAGCAGCCGGCCGCCGCCGAGCAGACGCGGGCAACCGAGTCCTCCACCCTGCCCTTCGCTCCCGGCACGGAGGTGCTGCTCAAGGGCACCATCGCGGCCCCGGGCATCGCGGTCGGACACGCCGTCAGGGTCGTGGAAGAGCAGCCCGAGCTCTCCGAGAGCGGCCGGGGCGTGGCGGAGGAGCAGCGCCGCCTGGGTGAGGCCCTCGCCAGCGTGCGGCGGGAGCTCGAGGCGCTGGTCGAGAAGGAGGGGGCGGGTTCCGCGGCGCGGACGGAGATCTTCCGGGCCCACCTCTCCCTGCTGGATGACCCGGAGCTCACCGACGCCGCGAGCCAGCAGATCTCCGCGGGCCGGAGCGCCGCGTGGGCGTGGCGGGCGGCGGTCGAGCAGCATGTGAAGGTGCTGCACGACCTGGACGATCCCCTCCTGGCGGAGCGCGTCGGCGATCTGCGCGACATCGGACGCCGCGTCATCGCGCGGCTGACGGGCAAGGGCGGCTCGCGGGTGCCGGCGGAGCTGCCGCGGGACGCCATCCTGGTCGCCGACGAGCTGCTGCCGTCCGACCTGGCGGCGGTGCCTCCGGAGCGGCTGGCCGCGCTCTGTACGGCGCGCGGAGGCCCGACCTCGCATGTGGCCATCCTGGCCGCGGGCATGGGCATTCCGGCGGTGGTGGCGGTCGGCGACGCGGCCCTTCGGGTACCGGATGGAGCGGCGATGATCGTCGACGGTGACCGGGGCGAGACGCGCGTCTTCCCGCCCAACGAGACGCTCGAGGCCACCGTGCACGCCATCGCCGCCCGCACGGCGCGCCGCGAGGCCAACCTGGCGCATGCGCACGAGGGCTGCCGCACGGCGGATGGCGTGCGCATCGAGGTCTTCGCCAACGTGGGCCGTCCTGGCGACGCGGCGGCGGCCACCGCCAAGGGCGCCGAGGGCTGTGGCCTGCTGCGCACCGAGTTCCTGTTCCTGGAGCGCGTCACCGCGCCGAGCGAGGCCGAGCAGGCCGCCCAGTACCAGGAGATCGCCGACGCCATGCGGGGCCATCCGGTGGTCATCCGGACGCTCGACGTCGGAGGCGACAAGCCGCTGGCCTACCTGCCTCTGCCGAAGGAGGAGAACCCGGTGCTCGGCCTGCGAGGCGTGCGCGTCTCGCTGCGCCACCCCGACCTGCTGCGCGCGCAGCTCCGCGCCATCCTGCGGGTCAAGCCGGTGGGCGTCTGCCGCATCCTCGTGCCGATGGTCACCTCCGCCTCCGAGATGCGCGCGGTGCGGGAGATCATCGAGGAGGAGCGCGAGGCGCTGGGCATCACCGAGCGGATCTCCGTCGGGGCGATGATCGAGGTGCCGGTCGCGGCGGTGCTGGCGGACCGGCTGGCGGCCGAGGCGGACTTCCTCTCCATCGGCACGAACGATCTCACGCAGTACGCGCTCGCCATGGATCGCGGCAATCCGCACGTGGCGGCGCAGCTCGACGGCCTGCACCCGGGTGTGCTGCGGCTGGTGGGGCAGGCGGTGGAGGGGGCACGCAAGCACGGGCGCCCGGTGGCGGTGTGCGGTGGAATCGCCTCGGATCCCCGGGCGGCGCCGCTGCTCATCGGTCTGGGCGTGACGGAGCTGTCGGCGACGCCCGCGGTGGTTCCCGATTTGAAGGCATTCATCCGGACGCTCACCCTCCCCCAGTGCGTGGAGGTGGCGCGGACGGCGTTGCGGTTCGAAAGCGGTGACGAAGTACGAGCTCTGGTGACGAGCACCTGGCCGGGCCTGTGAGGGGCCGTTCTCGAGAAAACGGAGGCACAGTCGTGGTGACAAATACCAACAATAAATTCGCGGGAGTGCAGCAACTTGGGCGCGCGCTCATGCTGCCCATCGCCGTCCTACCGATCGCGGGTCTGCTCCTCCGTCTGGGACAGCCGGATCTCCTGAATATTCCCTTCGTCGCGGCCGCTGGTGACGCCATCTTCTCCAACCTCGGACTCCTGTTCGCGGTGGGCGTGGCGGTTGGCTTCGCGAAGGAGAACCACGGTGCCGCCGGACTGGCGGGCGCCGTGGGTTTCTTCATAACGATCAAGGGTGTCGATGCGCTCGTGAATGTGCCGCCGGAGGTGGTGGAGAACCTCACCGGGGCGGCCAAGGACCTGGCCGTCTCGGGTTACAAGGCGCGCCTGGCCTCGAAGATCAGCGTCCCGGTCGGCATCCTGTCCGGCCTGATCGCCGGCACGATGTACAACCGCTTCAAGGACATCAAGCTGCCGGAATACCTGGCGTTCTTCGGTGGCCGGCGCTTCGTGCCGATCATCACCGGCCTGGCCTGTCTGGTGCTCGCGCTGGTGTTTGGCTTTGGCTTCCCCGTCATCGAGGCGGGCCTGGATGGCATCAGCCGCTCGGTGTTCGCCGCGGGCAAGTTCGGCCTGTTCATGTACGGCCTCTTCAACCGCCTGCTGATCGTCACGGGCCTCCACCACATCATCAACAACATCGCCTGGTTCCTCCTGGGCGACTTCAATGGCGTGACGGGTGACCTGAAGCGCTTCTTCGCCGGGGACCCGACGGCCGGCGCGATGATGGCGGGCTTCTTCCCGGTGATGATGTTCGGTCTGCCGGCGGCCTGCCTCGCCATGTACCACGCCGCGCCCAGGCACAACCGCGCCAAGGTGGGCGGTGTGCTGCTGTCCATGGCGCTGACGTCCTTCCTGACGGGCGTCACCGAGCCGATCGAGTTCGCCTTCATGTTCCTGGCGCCGCCGCTCTACCTGCTGCACGCGGTGCTGACCGGTGTGTCGCTCGTCATCATGGACGCGCTGAACGTGAAGCTCGGCTTCGGGTTCTCGGCCGGCCTGTTCGACTACGTGCTCAACTACGGCAAGGCGACCCAGCCCATCCTGCTGCTGCCCGTGGGCGCGGTCTACGGCGGCATCTACTACGGCGTGTTCCGCTACTGCATCGCCCGGTTCAACCTGAAGACGATGGGCCGGGAGGACGAGACGGCGGCCTCCGCCGACGTGGCCATCGGCGATGGCATCTCCGCCCCCGCGCTGGCCCGGGGTGCCGCCTACCTGAAGGCGCTCGGTGGTACCGCCAACGTCCAGGCCGTCGACGCCTGCACCACGCGGCTGCGGCTGACGGTCGCCGACAACAACCGCGTCGATGAGGTGGCGCTCAAGGCGCTCGGTGCGCGCGGCGTCATCCGCCCGGCGGCCGGCAGCGTGCAGGTCATCATCGGGCCCCTCGCCGACCAGGTGGCGGGTGAGGTCCGGGAGGCGATGCAGAGCGCCTCCTCCGCGGCCCCGGCCGCCAGGGATGACAAGTCGCTGGCGCGCGCCATGCTCGCGGCCCTCGGCGGCTCCGCCAACGTGCGAGAGATTGGGACCTGCACCACCCGCCTGCGGCTGATCGTCGTCGACGACAAGCTCGTGGATGAGGTGGCGCTCAAGGGACTCGGGACGCGCGGCGTGGTCAAGCCGGCGGCCGGAGCCGTCCAGGTCATCATCGGGCCCACCGCCGAACGGGTGGCGGACGAGATCCGCTCACTGATGGCGGCCTGACCCCATCAAAAGCTTCCAATCGTGAGCCAGCCTGGGGGATGGGGCAACCCATCCCCGACAGGTATGGGCTGGTGTTGTCTTCAACAACCCCAAACAGCCGTCAACCCCCCGCAGAAGACCGAGGTTCGAACATGAAGTCTCACCGTTTCGCCTCATTCTCCCGTCCGTCCTGTTCCATGCGCTCGCTGACGGCCGCCCTGACCCTCCTGTCCGCTGGCACGGCCAGCGCGGATTCCCTGTCGGACCGGCTGAGCTTCTCGATGTACGGCCGCGTTGGCGTGGCCTGGGCTCCCACCTCCGGTGATTACATCCAGGGCAGGTCGTTGAACCTCACGGGCAACTCCCTGGGTGGCCGCCTCGAGGAGGGCGACTATCTGGAGCCCACCCTCCGGATCCACCTCCTCAAGCCCACGGCGGAGGAGCTGGCGGTAGACAAAGACGCTCCCTATGCCAACGCGGTCATCACCCCGGCGATGTGGGCCAACAACGGCCTGTTCATCGCCCTCACCAGCAACCGGGGCGCCCAGACGCTGACCTTCGAGCTGGGTGAGGCCTACCTCGAGGCGGGCAACATCCTCGCCCCGGGCCTGAAGTTCTGGGCCGGAGCCCGCTACTACCGCGGCACCAACGTGTACCTGGCGGATACCTTCTACTTCAACAACCTCTCCTCGCAGGGCGTGGGTGTCCAGTACGGCGGGCTGGACGTGGCGGTGCTGCTGCAGACGTCCATCAACGGCTCGCAGTACAACTTCGACTCCAACGGTGACGGCGTCCTGGACATCCGGCGCCAGCGCAGCCTCCTGGTCGGCCAGTACAAGCAGCAGTTCGGGTCCGGTCACTACGCCCAGGTGCTCGGCGAGCTGCACGCGCTGCCGGAGACGAAGGCGCGGCTCCCGTCGGACACCACCGTGCTGCCCTCCGACCTCGGCTGGGTGGCGGGCATCAAGGGCTACCTGAACCTCGGCAATGACAGCTTCAACGAGCTCTCGGTGCGCTACGGCAGCCGCATCGCCAACGGCGGCTCGGCTGGATCCCAGTCCTGGGTGACCTTCGGCGCCCCGGCCGCCAACGGCAAGTACGGCAACGCGCGCAGCCTCGAGGTGGTGGAGCACATCCTCTACAACGTCAATCCCCTCCTGAGCCTCAACGGGTACGGCATCCTCCACCTCGGCCAGGGCGCGAGCGGGGCGGCGACGGACAAGTTCATGGACTTCTCCGTGGGCGCTCAGAGCACCCTGTACCTGCACAAGAACTTCCACCTCATGAACGAGGCCAGCTTCCAGGGCGTGCGCGATGGCAGCGACCCGCTCAACACCGCCACCAAGCTGTCGCTCGTGCCGACCCTCGTCCCCACCGGGCAGAGCAGCCCCTTCGCCCGGCCGCACCTGCGTCTGTTCTACACCATCGCCTTCTACAACCAGCAGGCGGTGGACAAGCTCCACTCCCCCTACCTCCAGACCGTCGGTGCCAGCTCCATCGGCCACTTCCTGGGGGCTCGCGTCGAGTGGTGGATCTGAGTCACTCCCGGTAACCGTCTCTGACGTCCCACACCGAAGCTTCGGAAAGACATCATGAAACGATTCCTCATCTCCCTTCCCGTCATGGCCGTCCTCGCCTCTGGCTGTCAGGATCCGGACAAGAATCCCCCCTCGAACGGTGGCTCCACCCCGGAGCTCCCCGCCGAGCTCACGGTCCAGTGGCAGCCCATCGACAACTCGGTGGGCAGCTGGAAGTTCTTCCGCTCCGAGTTCACCCTCGAGAACAAGGGTCCTCGCGAGCTCGGGAACAAGGGGTGGAAGCTCTATTTCAGCATCATCCGGCGCGCGCTGAACGAGGGTGAAGGCGACGAGACCGGCATCCAGAACCTCACGGCGCAGGGCCTCAAGCTCTCGAAGGGCGACGCGGCCGGCAGTGGCGACTATTACGTCCTCGAGCCCCTGCCCGACTTCAAGCCGCTCGCGGTGGGCGACAAGCGCGTCATCAGCGTGCTGTTCCAGGACTGGGCCATCCTGAAGACGGACGCGCCGGCCGGCTTCCACATCACGTTCGAGGGAGAGGGGTTCGACCCCAAGGTCGCCTTCGCCGTGCAGTCGACCGTCAAGATCGACCCGAACGACCCGAAGCAGACCACCCGCTGGGAAGGCGACGTGATGCCGGTCCAGAACCCGGCGCTGCGCTATGACGAGAACCCGTCCCAGCAGGACCTGGACCTCGCGGGACGGCTCCTGCCCACCCCGCGCACGGTCGAGGCCGGTGCCGGACAGGTGACGCTGCGCGGCGGCACCGTCATCGGCTATCCGTCGGCCCTGAAGAACGAGGCCGCCTACCTGTCGTCCGCGCTGGGCGACGTGCTCGCCGGCACGGTCTCGACGCAGGTGGCGAGCGGGAACGAGCAGATCTCCCTGAGCATCGACGCCAACCTCGACATCGACGGGGATGGGGCTCGAGACGCGGAGGGCTACGTCCTCGACGTGAAGGATGGCAAGGTGGCCATCAAGGGCGCGGACGCCGCGGGCGTGTTCTACGGCATCCAGACGCTCCGCCAACTCGTGCCGGTGGAGGCGTACACCGCCGCGGCGCAGATCGCCCAGCGCCGCCCGGAGCTGACGCTGCCGGAGGTGCACATCTCCGACAAGCCGGGCTTCGTCTACCGCGGCATGGCGCTGGACGTGGCGCGCCACTTCCAGACCAAGGAGACGGTCAAGAAGCTGCTCGACGTGCTCGCGCACTACAAGATCAACAAGTTCCACTTCCGCCTGACCGATGACGAGGGCTGGCGCCTGGAGATCCCCGGCATCCCGGAGCTGACGAGCTACGGCGCGCGCCGCGGGTTCGACCCGGCCGAGTCCGAGATGCTCCACGCGGGCCTGGGCTCCAGCAACGACCTGGGGGGCGACGACTTCGTCAGCCTCAAGCCGGGCTCACAGAAGCTGGCCAATGGCAATGAGACCTGGCCGGTCTTCCAGGGCTTCGAGACGGCGACGCTCAACTTCGTGGGCAAGGGCAGCGGCTTCTACACGACGAAGGATTTCGAGGAGATCCTCGCCTACGCCACGGAGCGTCACATCGACGTCATCCCGGAGGTCGACGTGCCGGGCCACGCGCGCGCCGCCGTGATGGCCATGGAGTACCGCTACCGCAAGTACAAGGATTCGGACCCCACGAAGGCCACCGAGTACCGCCTGCGTGACCCCCAGGACACGTCCAAGCACAAGAGTGTGCAGGAATACACGGACAACTTCCTGAACCCTTGCATGGATAGCACGTATGCCTTCCTCACCAAGGTGGCCAATGAGCTCAAGGCCCGCTACGACGCGGTGCCCGGCGCCCGGCTGATGGCCATCCACGGCGGTGGTGACGAGCTCCCGAACCCGGCCTCGAACGTCTGGTGGACGGACTCTCCCCTGTGCAAGAGCAACGCCGAGACGAAGAACCTGACGGACACCCAGCTGTTCAACCACTTCTTCACGAAGTGGAGCCAGATCATCCAAAAGACTGGCACGAAGATGACGGGCTGGGATGACATCATCCACTACGGCCTGCAGCTGGATGGCTTCATTCCCATGCCGTGGAGCAACGTGTGGGGCTGGGGCCGCGAGGACGATGCCTACAAGTACGCCAACCAGGGCTACCAGGTCATCCTCTCCCACTCGACGAACCTCTACATGGACCTGGCGTACAACAAGGATCCGGACGAGCCGGGCTACTACTGGGCCAACTTCGTCGACGAGAAGAAGACCTTCGAGTACCGGCCGTTCGACATCTATGCCAACGCGACCCACGACCGGATGGGCAACCCCCTGGCCCCCTCCGCCATGGAGGGCAAGGTGCGGCTCACCGAGGTGGGCCGCAAGAACATCCTCGGCATGCACGGTCTGCTCTTCGGTGAGAACCTGAAGTCGGAGGGCGTGCTCGAGTACCTCGCCTTCCCGAAGATGCTCGGCGTCGCGGAGCGCGCCTGGAACCCGGAGCTGCCGCCGGTGAGCGAGATGCCCGCGCTCTGGGGCCGCTTCACCAACAGCCTGGGCCAGTACGTGCTGCCGCGTCTGGGTGCCTACCGCGCCGTGGATCTGCGTGACGAAATCCCCAATGGCGTGGGCGTGAACTACCGCATCCCCCTGCCCGGCGCGCGAATCATTGACGGAAAGCTCAACGCGAACGTGCGCTACCCCGGCTTCGCCGTCGAGTACTCCACCAACGGTGGCTCCAGCTGGAAGGTGTACTCGGCGCCCGTGCCCGTCTCGGGCAAGGTCCTGCTCAGGACCCGAGCGAGCGATGGCCGTTACAGCCGCGTTGCCGAGCTCAACTGACCTGGTAATTGGGTGAGTGATAGACGCGCGTGTGAGCCCTTGCGCCTCACACGCGCGTTTCTATTTTGATGCATGAGTCCTTCTCCTCTCGTGTGGAGTAATCCCTACAGATTCCGGGATAACGGGCGAGACCCGGGATAAGTTACAAAAAACAAATCACCGCTTAATCCTCTTGACCCGGATCCGGACCTTTGAGACTCTTTGAGCGCGAACCCGCAAGTGATTGCAGCAAAGAGACACATGCGCGCGGCTCGCCGGGGGGTTCTCTCGAGCAGGTCCCTCTGGACGGTGCCACCGCGGGTCGCGCCATGAACCGTTTTCTTGCAACTGAGAGGTCGAGAATGCGTCGCAACAAGTGGGTCGTCGGCATGGTCGTGTCCGCCCTGTCGCTCGGGGCTTGTGGGCAGGAGACCGGTTCGCCAGAGGCGGAGGGTCCTGGAAGTGTGATGAAGGCGCCCCTCGCCGCCGCCTGGGCGCCGAACACCGCCTATGCCACCGGAGCCCAGGTCACTTACGGAGGCCGGCTCTATCAGTGTCTCCAGGCCCACACCTCCCTGACGGGCTGGGAGCCCCCGAACGTCCCCGCCCTGTGGAAGGACCTGGGCACGTCGTCGGGTGGTGACACCACCGCGCCCACCGTGAACGCGAGCGCCAACTCCACCAGCTTCACCGCCGCCGGCACGCTCACCCTCACCGCCAGCGCCACCGACAACGTCGGTGTGACCAAGGTGGAGATCTTCGAGAACAACACCCTGGTGATCACCGGCTCCAGCTACAGCCGGAGCTTCAGCGGCCCGGCCCAGAACGGTACGTATACCTATACCGTGAGGGCTCATGACGCCGCGGGCAACGTGGGCACCAAGACGGTGACCGTCACGGTGAACATCGTCAGCTCGGGCGGCGACACCATCGCGCCCACCGTGAACGCGAGCGCCAACTCCACCAGCTTCACCGCCGCCGGCACGTTCAGCCTCACCGCCAGCGCCACCGACAACGTCGGCGTGACCAAGGTGGAGATCCTCGAGAACAACACCCTGGTGGCCTCGGGCCCCAGCTACAGCCGGAGCTTCAGCAGCTCGGCCCAGAACGGCACGTACACCTATACGGTGAGGGCCTTCGACGCCGCGGGCAACGTGGGCACCAAGACGGTGACCGTCACGGTGAACATCGGTGGCACGGGCGGTGGCGGCAAGCACCGCATCGCCTACTTCACCGCCTGGGGCATCTACGGCCGCAACTACCAGGTCTCCAACATCCCGGCCGCCAAGCTCACGCACATCAACTACGCCTTCTCCAACGTCTCGCCGGATGGCAAGTGCATCCTCGGCGACCCCTTCGCCGACATCGACAAGGCCGGTGGTTGGGCGGGCGAGTGGGACGCGGGTCAGCTGCGCGGCAACTTCCGCGCCCTCAAGGAGCTCAAGAAGACCCACCCGCACCTCAAGCTGCTCATCTCCGTGGGTGGCTGGAGCTGGTCCAAGTACTTCTCGCAGGTGGCCGCCACCGCGGCTTCCCGTCAGGCCTTCGCGAAGTCCTGCGTGGACCTGTACATCAAGGGTCAGTACCCCGGTGTGGATCCGGTCAACGGCGCTGGCGTCTTCGACGGCATCGACATCGACTGGGAGTACCCCACGGGCGGCGGCCTGCCCGACAACATCAGCAGCCCCGCGGACAAGCAGAACTACACGCTGCTGATGCAGGAGTTCCGCAACCAGCTCAACGCCGTCACCGCGAGCACCGGCAAGCCGTACCTGCTCACCATCGCGTCCCTGGCCTCTCCTGACGGCCTGGTGAACAAGCAGGAGACGAAGAACCTGTCGAACATCCTCGACTGGATCAACGTCATGACCTACGACTACCACGGCGCCTTCGAGAGCACGACGAACTTCCAGTCGGCGCTCTACGCCGTCCCCGGCGACCCGGCCGCGAGCACCGGCTTCTGGAGCGACGCGACCGTGTCCAAGATGCTCGAGCTGGGCGTGCCGGCGAACAAGATCGTCCTGGGCGTGCCCTTCTACGGCCGCGGCTGGGGCAACGTGCCGAACATCAACAACGGTCTCTTCCAGAGCGGCGTGCCCACCAAGGGCACCTGGGATGACGGCCAGTCCGGTCTGACGGGCGTGTTCGACTACAAGGATCTCAAGAACAACTACGAGCGCGCCGGCTCCGGGTACACCAAGTACTTCCACCCGCAGGCGCAGGAGGCCTACGTCTACAACCCCTCGACGAAGATCTGG
Source organism: Archangium lipolyticum (assembly GCF_024623785.1). NCBI lineage: Bacteria > Pseudomonadati > Myxococcota > Myxococcia > Myxococcales > Archangiaceae > Archangium > Archangium lipolyticum. Next base: position 251,145 of record NZ_JANKBZ010000013.1, on the reverse strand, counting down.
ATCGCCTACGACGATGTGCAGTCCATGAACGCCAAGGCGAACTACATCCTGAGCAAGGGCCTGGGTGGTGCGATGGCCTGGGAGCTGAGCTCGGATGATGGCTCGCTGGTGGACGCGCTGTACCAGAAGCTGAAGTAGCCCCCTGGTCCGGCCACGCAGAGCACGCGCGTGGCCGGACTTCCAAGCATGAGCGGTAGTCGCAGCACCTGACCGGTGGGGACGAAGGCGTCCCTGCCGGTGCCGGTATTGCCGTGGCCGAGGGGCGGGACTCGTCAGGGTCCGGGATTGGGGCTCGAACCTGGAGAGTCCCGCCCCCCGCAGGCCGGCGTACCGGGGATGAGAACCCCCCTACCCCCCTCATACCCATGCAAACGATCAGAACCCACAGCACGTGCAATCGCCCGATGATGGTGCCAACCGAGGAGCCGCGCATCCGCGCGGCAATCGAGGGACGGCGTGATGCGGCCGAGTCCCTGCTGGCGGAGCTGCTACCACGGGTGCGCAACCTCGTCCGGTACTCGGTCCACGGAGACTCCGAAGTGGATGACATCACCCAGGAGGCGCTGGTCGCCATCCTGCGCGGACTGCCCAGCTACCGCGGCGAGGGCGCCTTCGTCTCCTGGGCGGACCGGGTGGTGGTCCGCGTGACCTTCGCCGCCTCGAGGCGGGCGCGCGCCGAGCGCAACCAGGTGGACGTGGACGAAGAGGCCGTGGAGTCGGCCACGGTATGCTCGGACGACGAGGTACCGGATGACTGCCTGCTGCGCGAACACATGGCGCGGCTGCTGGAGCAGCTCTCCGACGAGCAGCGGCGCGCCCTGCTCCTCCACCATGTGATGGGAATGAGCGTCCCGGAGATGGCCGAGGAGCTGGAGGTCCCCTTCGAGACGGTCCGGAGCCGGCTGCGCCTGGGCCGGGCCCACCTGCGCGAGCTCCTCTTCCAGAGGGTCGGGCAGGACGCGGCAATGCTGTGAAAGGCCTTTCAAGCCGTCTGGTGGTCTCGCCGTCGAACTCGTAGCGCCAGAGCTGGCCCCGGCAATCCCCCACTGCCGTCGAGTCCTCTAGCGCCCGCGAGCACCTGCCCCCCGGTCACCCCCACTGCTGGGGGGCCTGGCGGCGGAACCACCCGAGTCGCCACCGGGTGCGAGCCAGCACTGCTCGCACCCGGTGGTGGCCCGCCTGTTCCTAGTACTTCGGGAGGTTGGGCAGGCTCTGGTTGCAATTGCTGGTGATGCCCAGGAGCTGGCAGACGAGCTGGCCGGTGGAGTTCACCGACGCGGCTCCGGCCGGGGCCGGCGCGTGGACGCGCTCCTTCCAGATCTGCCACACCATCATGCCGTCCGTCGGCTTGCCCTTGTTCTTCAGGTACGTGGCGAGCGTCTCGACGTTGTAATACTTCGTCGCCATGTTGTTCTGCCCGGTGAGCATCTCGGCGTCGTACACCGTGCCGGGCTCCGCGTTGAGCTTCAGCGTCGCGCCACCCGCGCCCTCCGGGGCGATCTCCAGCCCCATGGCGATCGGCCCGCTGTAGATGGCCCGGTAGGACTCATAGCCCTCGCGCGGGTCGTAGTAGTCGCCGCCGTCGTAGGACATGAGGTTGATGTGGTGCAGCTTGTTCCCGTGGTTCTTCACCACGGTGTACATCGTTCCACCGAAGGGAGAGCCCCACTGCACCTTGCCCTCCTCGAACGGCGTGCCCTTCACGTAGTAGGCGCCCGTGGACCAGCCGGCGATCGAGATGCCCAGCGACAGGCCCCGGCTCTGGATGGTGTTGTAGAGGCTGGTGATGATGTGGGAGATCTCACCGTCCTTGGTGCAGCTGAACTGGTCCGCCGTCAGCTTGTTGCAGCTGCTGCCGCTGGACTCCCAGTCGATGTCGATGCCGTCGGCGCCGAGGTCCTGCGCCAGGTCGACGACACGGGCCGCGTTGAAGTTGGACCACTGGCTGCCCTGGCTGTAGCTCCAGCCGCCGACGGAGATCCACACCTGCGTGCCGCGCTGGCGCAGCGCCTTGATGTTGTTGATGAGCGTGAGCGCCTGCTCCCGGGTGAACTTCTTCTGCCCGGTGTTCGTCGTGGCGCCCTCGAAGAACTCGAAGCCCGCCACGGCCTGATCGAACTCGTACGAGCCCTTCACGTACGCCATGTCCGGCCGCACGAAGGAGAGGTTCACGTGCGTGTAGTAGCTGGGGATGATGGCGGGGGTGAGATCGTTGATGCTCGTGTTCCAGCTGCTGGCGTAGCCGATGTACATCCTCCCGCCCGGAGGAGGAGGCGGCGGGGTGTCGGAGATGCTGACGGTGACGCTCGCCACGCTGGAGGTGGCGGTGTTCCCCGCGGCGTCATGGGCCTTGGCCGTGTAGCCGTAGGTGCCATTCTGGCTGAAGGAGCTGAAGGAGTCCGACGCGGTGAATGGGCTGGAGGTGTCCGTGCTCAGGAGCACCCCGTTCCTGTAGAACTCGACCTTCGTCACGCCCACGTTGTCGGTCGCCGGCGCGGAGAGGCTCACGCTGCCCGGGCTCGTGAGGTTGGCCGGGCTGGCCGAGAGGCTGACCGTCGGAGGCGTGGGATCCACGGGAGGCGGCACGCTCCCTCCGCAGGAGTACCCGTTGATGGTGCAGGAGCTGATGCCGCTGTAGGTCCCCGTGCCTCCGAAGGTGACGGTCACGGAGCCGTTGGCGGGCACGATGTTGCCGCCCCAGGTGTTCGGCAGGACGGTCCACGTCCCATCGCCCGCCTTGGTCGCGGAGCCTCCGGCGCCCCAGGGAGAACCGCTGATCGCCGCGTTGCCGTTGAACTTGAAGGACACCGCCCAGTCGGAGATCTGGCTGCTCGTGGTGTTCTTGATGGTGATCACCCCGTTGAAGCCACCCTCCCAGCTCGAGCTGCTGCTGAAGGTAGCCGTCAGCCCGGCGGCGTTGGCAGCGAGCTCGAGCCCCTGGGAGCCCACCTGCTCCTGCGGTTCCTGCCCACCACATGCGGCGAGCGTGCCCAACAGACCGGTGATGAGGAACTTCCGCGTCCTGCTCATGAGACCTCCGAGGAATGTGACGGGGACGAAACGGCCCGAGTAAGAGAGGGCCGGACCCGGCTTTTCGGGTCAGCATGTCCACGTCCGCGTCCCGGAGGAGCGGCCCGGGCGGGCTACGTCAGCATTCCGCGTGCGACCAGCTCAGCGCGCAGCTGCTCGGGGCTCTCGAAGCGCACCGCCTGCATTCCCACCGCGCGCGCCCCGTCGACGTTCTTCTGCACGTCGTCGATGAACAGGCAGCGCGAGGGCTCGAGGCCGTACTGCTGGCAGAGCCGCCGGTAGATCGCCGGATCCGGCTTGAGCATCCGGCACTCCCCCGAGACGACACAGCCATCGAAGCTCGCGAGGAACGGCCAGCGCGTCTTGGCATACGCGAACTTCTCCGCCGAGAAGTTGGTGATCGCATACACCGGACCCCGGGCCTGCAAGGCTCTGAGGAGCTCGACCGTACCCTCGAAGACACGCGGGATCATCTCCTCCCAGCGCGTGTCGTAGCAGCGGATCAGCTCGGCATGCTCCGGGAAGCGCCCGGACAGCTCGGCGATGGCCTCGGCCCAGGTGCGGCCAGCATCCTGCAGCACGTTCCACTCCGACGTGCAGACGGTGGAGAGGAAGTGTTCCATCGCCGCCTCATCGGTGAACAGCTTGCGATAGAGGTAGCGCGGGTTCCAGTCGAGGAACACACCGCCGATGTCGAACACGGGCAGGAGCGGTTGGGAATTCATGGTGTCGGGAGAAACGGAGAGTGGCCGCCGGACGGAGTGCCCGGCGGCCACCGGTATACAACGACTCTCAGGCCCGGCCGGAGGCCTGACGGCCGCGCCGGGAGATGGCGTCGATGGAGGCGGCCACGAGCAGCACCGCGCCCGTCACCATGAACTTCACCGACGAGGACAGCGCCAGCAGATCCATCCCGTTGGAGATGGAGCCGATGACCAGGGCCCCGAGGATCGCCGACCAGGCCGAGCCCCGCCCACCGAAGAGGCTGGTGCCGCCGATCACCGCCGCCGCGATGGCGTTGAGCAGGATGTCACCGCTGCCCGACGACTGGTTCACCGCCAGCAGTCGCGAGGAGGCGAGGATGCCTCCCGCGGCCGCCAGGGTGGAGCCGAGCGTGAAGACGGCGACCCGGATGCGCTCGACCCGGATGCCGGAGCGCCGCGACGCCTCCATGTTGCCGCCCACCGCGAAGACGTGACGGCCGAAGCGCGTGCACACCAGCACCGTCTCGAGCAGCAGGACGACGCCCACGAGGATCAGCGTCCCGAGCGGCAGGCCGCGATCCTGCGTGAAGATGGCGGTGGCCGCCACCAGCGCACCCGAGGTGAGGACCACCCGCATGGCGGTGGAGCGGATCCGTGGCAGCGGCAGCCCCGCCGCCGCCCGCCGGGCCCGCTCGAGGGCGACGGTCGCCAGATCCACGATGACGATCAGGATCACCAGCGGCCAGGCGATGGACGGCTCGAAGAACGTGCCGGTCATCCCCGTGATGAGCCGGTCGTTCAGGTTCACCGTGCCCGTACCGCCCAGCACGTAGAGCAGCGCGCCCTGCCATCCGAGGAACCCGGCCAGGGTGACCACGAAGGAGGGAACCCGGAACCGGGTGATCCAGATGCCCTGGAACAGCCCGATCGCCGCGCCCGTGCCCAGTCCGGCCAGCAGCGAGGGCACGGCCCCCCACTGCAGCTTGACGTTGAGGATCGCCATCACGGCGGCGGCCAGGCCGCTCACCGCGCCCGCCGACAGGTCGATCTCCCCGAGCAACAGCACCAGCACGATGCCCGCGGAGATCATCCCCATGGCGGCGATCTGCAGCATGAGGTTGGTGAGGTTGACGGCGGAGAGGAAGCGCTCATTGGCCAGGTAGAAGGTCACCCAGATGGCCACCAGCCCGATGAGAACGGGCAGGCTCCCCAACTCCCCCTGAGAGATACGGCGGCGGAAGCCCTTGAGGGCTCCCATCAGCCCCGGCTCGTCCTGGATCAGGCGAGGGTCGATCGCTGGCATGGCATTCGGAGCAGCGCTCATGGCTGCACCCCCATGGATTGGGCCCTTTCGCCCGATGGAATGGCGCCGGTGATGGCGGAGACGACCTCCACCTCCTTCGCCGCTTTGACATCGAACGTCGCCACCCGCCGGCCGAGGCGCATCACGATGATGCGATCGGCCACGGAGAACACGTCCGCCAGGTTGTGACTGATGACCACGACCCCCAGGCCCTGCTCGCGCAGCCGCCGGATGAGATCGAGCACCTGCCGTGTCTGCGCGACACCGAGCGCCGCCGTGGGCTCGTCCAGCAGCACCATCTTCGGCGAGCCCATCATCGCGCGGGCCACGGCGATGGACTGACGCTGGCCACCGGACAACGCGGCCACCTGTGTGCGCGCGCTCGGAATGCTCACCGCGAGCCGCTGGAGCAACTCGGCGGACTGGCGTTCCATGGTCGTCTCGTCGAGCCAACCCAGCAGCCCGCCCACACCCTTGGCGGCCAGCTCGCGCCCGAGGAACAGGTTCCCCACCACGTCCAGGTTATCGCAGAGGGCGAGATCCTGGTACACGGTCGCGATTCCCAGCGCGGTGGACTTCTGGGGCATGCCCAGCGTCACCGGCTTGCCATCGAAGAGGATGTCTCCCTCGTCGATGGGGATGATTCCCGAGATGACCTTGATGAGGGTCGACTTCCCTGCTCCGTTGTCTCCAACGAGGGCCACCACCTCACCCGGGTAGACCTCGAAGTCCACCTTGGTGAGCGCCTGGACGGCCCCGAAGCGCTTGGAGATGCCTCGGAGCGATAGCAATGGGGTCTGGGACATCAGAAGAACCTCGAAACGTCAGGGGGCCTGGATCTGCGCCACGGCGCAGGCATCCTTGTAAGCCCCGACGCACAGCTGCTCGGGGGTCCAGAACCCATCGGCGACGATGGTGCTCTTGACGTTCTCCTTCGTCACGGCCACCGGCTTGAGCAGGATGGACGGCACGTCCTTCTGGCCGTTGTTCACCTTGCCGTTGACCAGGCCCGGGGCCGGCGTGCCGCCGCGCACCAGGGTGACGGCCAGCTCGGCGGCGGTCTCCGCCTCCGGCTTGATGGCCTTGTAGACGGTCATGAACTGCTCACCCGCGAGGACGCGCTGGATGGCGGCCAGCTCGGCGTCCTGACCGGTGACGGGCGGGAGCGGCGAGACACCGGCGGCCTTCATGGCGGCGATCGCGCCACCCGCGGTGCCGTCGTTGGCCGCGTACACGCCGACGATCTTGTCCTTGCCGAGCGAGGTGAGCGCCTGCTCCATCTGCTGCTGGGCCTTGTCCGGGCTCCAGTCCGGGGTGTCGTACTCGGCACCCACCTGCAGGCCGCTGCCGTCGATCACCGAGTGCGCGCCCGCCTTGAAGAGCTTCGCGTTGTTGTCGGTGGGCGAGCCGTTGATCATCACGATGGTGCCGCTGCCCTTGCCGTCCGCCTTCAGCTTGTCGACCAGCGCCTGGCCCTGGAGCTTGCCCACCTTCTCGTTGTCGAACGAGATGTAGTAGTCCACGTCCGCGTTGACGATCAGGCGGTCGTAGCTGATGACCGGAATCTTGGACTGCCGGGCGCGCGTCACGATGGCGGACGCCGAGGCCGAGTCCACGGGATCCAGCACCAGCACCTTGGCCCCGTTGGTCAGCGCCGCCTCGGCCTGGTTCTGCTGCTTGGAGGCGTCCTGATCGGCGTTGCTATAGATGATCTCACACTCGGCACACAGCTCCTTCACCTTGCGCTCGAAGTGCACGCGGTCATGAGACTCGTACCGGGCGGTCTTCGACTCGGGAAGCAGCAGGGCGATCTTCCCGCCCGCGGCAACTCCCGACTTCGCGGCGGTCTCACCGCCCGCGGCCGTCTCCTTCTTCTCACTCTTGCAGGCCGACGACAGGAGCATCAGGGCGGCCAGTGCTACGGGGGTACCTACACGTGTGAACGAAGAGCGCATCTAGAATCTGCCTCCCTGTAGAAGTTGGATCGGGTGCTGAACCTGGGAAGGCGCGAATCCTGCTTGGAGAGGCGCAATCGTGCAAGCGCTACCAAGACCATCCCGGTGGACGAGAACCCAGGGAACCGCAGCTGCCGCGCTTGCCGCGGTGCGTCTAACGGACAAGCGCGTTCAGCAGCTGACAGTCACCACGGCCCTTGCATCAGCAGTTGGTGACCAGGGCCCAGGGACCCCACTCGGCGCCGGAGGGGACCTCGTTCTGGGTCCACCACCTGGCGCGCCACAGTTTGCCGCCGTAGGTGGCCTGATCGTCCTTCACGTACACCTTGGAGGCGCTCCACGCGGCCACGCCGGCGCAGGAGCCGCCCCCCGTGCCGGTGACGGAGATGGAGACCGCGGCGGAGGTGGTGTTGGCGGCGCCGTTGTCCGTGGCGCGGGCCGTCAGCGAGTAGCTCCCGGCCGCCACGTTCGCCCAGGAGATGCTGTACGGCGCGGTGGTGTCCTCGCCAATCTTGGTGCCGCCCGCGAAGAACTCCACCTTGGAGATGGAGCCGTCCGCGTCGGAGGCGTTGGCGCTGACGGTGATGGTGCTGCCAGCGGTGAAGGACGTCCCGTTGGCGGGCGAGGTGAGGCTCACGGCTGGAGGCTGGTTGGAGGAACCGCCACCGACCACCTGGTAGATGGCGAGCAGCAGCGAGGTCGCGGTGGTGGTGTCCTGGGAGAGCTCCCAGATCATCACACCGCCGCCCTGCTGAAGCGCCAGCCGGGCCTTGGCCTGGATGGTGGAGATTCCGTTGTAATAGACGTCGCCGACGTTGTCCTTGTAGGGCGCCTGCGAGTCCTGCGCGACGAGCTGGGCATATGTATAGGCGCCCGACGGGGAGCGGCCGTAGAACGGCACGCCCAGCACCGCCTTCGCCTTGGGGAGACCGCGCCCGAGCCAGTAATTGAGCGATTGGACGGCGAGGTCATACGTCGAGTGGGGATAGCCGGCGTCGTAGGCCATGATGTTGAGGAAATCCACGTCGCTGAAGGAGGACGTGGGGATGCCCTCGCCGCCGACGGCCAGGACCGCCGCGGTGAGCAGCTTGCCGCGGGCGTGGAGCGCGACGCCCAGCTCGCGCATCAACAACCCGAAGTTGTTGGCCGAGGCCCCGGCCTCCGGCCACTCCCAGTCGATGTCGGCGCCGTCCAGCCCGGCCTGCTCCACGAAGGCCACCACGTTGTTGACGAAGGCCGTGCGCGTGCTCGCGTTGGCGGCGAGCTGCTCGAAGGGCGAGTCATTCCCATCCATCCAGCCGCCCACCGAGATGAGCACCTTGACGCCCCGGGAGTGCGCCGTCTGGACCAGCGACCGCAGCCGCGCGTCCCCGCTGCTCAACCCCGTGAGGCCACCCTGCGCCGTGGGGAGGACGAAGGCGTAGTTGATGTGGGTGAGCTTGTCGTACTGGATGGCGTTGATGTCGCCCGACCACGTGGGGACGTAGCCGATGACCTTGGTGGAGAGCGCTCGCTCTTCCAGGGTGGCCACCGGCTCGTCGGCGGCCGCGGCATCGGGTTGTCCGGAGCACGCCACGAGGGTGGCGAGGAAAGCGGCCCCAAGGGCCAGGGTCTTGAGCTGGAATGCGGTGCGCACGCGAGAATCCCTCCTGTCTCGTGTGCACAGAGGGAGCGCTCGCTCATTCAGGGTCAAATGAGCGAGCGTTCCAGATACTTTTTCACCTCGAGTACGAGTTCCGTACCGGGACCTACAGCTGCTCGAGCCGGAACTGCTGGCAGTCGTTGTTGGACCAGGTCCACTGCTGGATGTTGGCCCCGTCGCCGCTGCTCGTGCAGTTGGTGACGTCGATCACCTTGCCACTGTGGCGCGCCTCGAGCCGGTAGTAGCCATTGCCGAGCGACACGGGCTTGAACTGCTGGTTGGTGGCGTTGAAGGACGTCCACTGGTGGATGTTGGCACCATCGGCGGTGCTCGGCCCGGCGACGTCGAGCACCTTGCCGCTATAGCGCGAGACGAACCGGTAGTAGCCGCTGTCGGTGGGCTCCATCGACCACTGCTGGCTGGCGCCGGTGTGGCAGGCCCACTGGTGGATGTTGGCGCCATCGGCGGTGCTCGGCCCGGCGATATCCACGCACCTGCCCGTGGCCTTGTTCACGATCCGGTAGGCGGTGGGGGTGCCGCCACCGCTGCCGCCCCACTTGAACGAGGCCACCGAGCGCGGCGGCAGCGTGTAGTCGAAGGACTGGCCGCTCCAGCGCACCTTGAAGGTGATGGTGCTGGTGTCGTTGGTATTCAGCGCGACCAGCGCCAGCGAGCCATCCGGGTTCTTGAAGGCCACGGTCTGGATGCCGCCGTCGGCCTGGAACGTCGAGGCGATGCGCACCGCGCCGGAGCGCACCACCTTCGCCAGCTGCGCCCAGACGTAGTAGTCCTCGTTCTTGGTGTAGGTGCCGTTGCCGTTGTTCACGGTGATCATGCCACGGCAGTCGACACAGCCCCCCACGTAGGGGCCATTGTTCGGATCCAACGCGATGTTCCAGTACAGCGAGCTGCGAGCCCAGTTGCGCAGCGGGCCGAAGACGTTGTGCTGTAGTTCCCACTCCAGGTTCGCGGCCTGGTTCGTCGCCCAGCGTCCGCCGGTGCACTCGGTGAAGTGGATCTCCTTGTCGGGAAAGGCGTTGTGGAAGTCGGTCTGGACGCCGTAGGCGTCCTGGGGGCTCTCGTAGCAGTGATAGGCCACACCCGCCACGGCCGAGCGCGCCTGGCCGTTGTTGTGGCTCATCACCTCGTGAGGGAAACCGGCGGGGCCGCCGCCGTCGTGCCAGTTGTGATCCCAGGCGATGATCTTCACCGAGCCGAACCCGGCGTTGTTCAGCGCGGGCCGGAGGTTCTGGGCCGCGAAGTTCGACTGATCGCTCGACTCCATCTGCATCGTCGCATAGGTGCCGTTGGCGTTGTGCGGCTCGTTCTGCATGCTGATGGCGTGGATGGGCACGCCGTAGCTGTTGTAGGCCTGGACGAAACGCACGAAATAATTGGCATACATGCCATAGAGGTCGTTGCGCAGGTACCCGCCCCCCGTGAAGGAGTTGTTGAACTTCATCCAGCCCGGAGCGCTCCACGGCACGGCCAGGACCTTGACCTCGGGGTTGAGCTGCCGCGCCTGCTGCAGGAGCGGGATGATGTAGGCCGTGTCGTGGCCCACCGAGAAGTCATTCAGATCGCAGCAGGTGTCGTCGTAGGAGTAGTTGTTCCTCGCGAAGTCGGAGGCGCCCATGGGCAGCCGGATCATGTTGTACCCGGCGCCCGCGCCCACGCTGAACAGCTCGTTCATGATGCTGTTGCGCTGGGGCGAGTTGTAGATGAGCCACGCGGACGAGTCGGTGAGCGCGCCACCGAAGCCATCGATGGTCTGATAGGTGGTCGCGGGGTTGACGTCGATCACCGTGGAGGTGTTGCTCTCCGGACCGAAGTTCCGGGTGGGCTCGGCGCTGAGCCTCTTGGAGAGCGAGCTGCCCGAGGTGGTCGTCACCCAGATCTGCACGGACTCTCCGGCGGCCATCGCACTCGCCGGAGGAAGCACGCTCGCGAGGAGCGAGGCGGTCGCCAGCCCGCGCCACACACTCCGGTTCCAGAACAGGTCCAGCTGCATTCGAATCTCCTGAGACATCGAAAAGGTCTGGTTCGACAATGAACCAGGCCCGGACCCCTTGGAAGGGATCCGGGCACGGGGTGCTGCGTGGAGGGGTTCTTCGCGGGGAACTCAGCCCGCCGGGCAGAACGTCACCTCGAGCTGCTGCCCGCCGGTGCACGTGTAGAAACCAGCCTGGTTGGCGGCCATCGGGTAGTCGTCATAGGCGAACCCGTAGACGGCGCCGCACTGGTCGTGGACCCACTTGGAGTACTGGTTGTAGGGCTTCCCGGTGTTGTAGTACTGCGACACGGTGGTGCTGTCGGGCGCGTCCAACATTCCGCGGTTCAGCGCGGCGCACCACTTCGCGCTCATGTCGAAGAACGGCGGCGAGCAGGCGTAGACCTGCGCCGACTTCGCCGTCCCCGGGGTGCAGACGCCGGGGTACTTGCTGGCGCAGCGGGCGATCTCACCATCCAGCCGCGTGCAGACGGAGGCGCGGCGCGGATCGCTCGCGTACTCCCCATCGAGGCAGAAGGAGCGCGGAGCCAGGCAGATGGTGCCGCCCCCCATGGTGTAGCGCAGACCATCCGGACACTGGTTGGCGATGGCCGTCTGGATGGCGCTCGCGGACTTGTTGCACTGCACCTGGACACAGCTGGAGCCGGTGCCAACACCCCTGATCTGCATGGGCAGGCCCACGTGGTCCACGTACGTGAGGTTGTAGTGCAGCAACTGCGAGCCGCCGCTGGGCTTCTCCAGCGTGAACTCGGCCTTCTCCAGCTCGCGGGGTGACGAGGGCGACGGAAGGGTCCTATACGCGCTCACGCGGCCGCTGGGGTAGTTCGCCGGAGTCGCATAGGTGTAGCTCTGGCCGGTGGCGAGGTTGCGGTAGACGGGGTTGCCCGCCGCGTCCTTCTCGAGCGGGATGCTGTACACGCCCGTCAACGTCACGTTGAGCGGGAACGGGCACCTGTTGGTCACCTTGACCGGGACGGTGCCCGGGGGAGGAGGAGGCGGCGGCGGCTGGGTCCCCCCGGTGTCGTGCATCTCGAACCAGTCGAGCTTGAACAGCCAGTCACCACCCGTCGCCACGCCCTTGAGGTACAGCGAGTGGGTGCCGCTGATCTCCGTGATGCTGACGGTCCGGGTGATGAAGCTGTTCCAGTCGGCGCCAGTGGCGGAGGTGAGATCCACCGTCCCCACCTTCGTGCCGCTGCCCACCGCGCCGGCCCAGATCTCCGCCCGGCCACCGCCATAGGGCGCCGCGAGGCGGAACTGGATCTGATCCACCCCGGTGAAGTTCACCGAGGGGTAGTGGATCTGCTCGTTGACCTGGAAGCCCGCGACGGACTGCCCCTCGCCACCGCCCTCGTTGAACACCCCGCCGGCCGTCGTCCCACTCGAGGACCAGTTCTCCGCCTGATACCGGCTGCCGACGATGACTGGCTGCGTGGCACTCTCCAGGGAGCCGTCCTCTACGAGCTCGCTCTGGCTGTCGCAAGCCACTCCCGTGGTGAGCATCAACCCCGCGGCGCCCACGCGCCACGCGGCCTTCCAACCCGCGTTCCGCATTTCCGTGATTGGCATGTCGTTGTCCTCACAACGTGGAAGTCGTGAAACGAGGTGATGGAGCGACGAACCATTTTTTTCGGGTTTTCTCGTACAATTTGATTTTCCAACAGATCGAGACAGGCCCGAGACGTCAACATGACGACGTCCTCCCCCCCTCACTCGTCCAGGATCCGACGTCTCACGTGCCCGCGGGGCTTCGCCCCGTAGTCCAGTCACAGCTGATGTTTACGTTTCCCCTCCACACAGGAGGCCACCCCATGAAGCCGCTCCCCTCGAACCGTCCGGTGCTCTGGAAGACGCACCGCAGTGCTTGTTTCCTGGAGGTGTCCCGAGCCGAGCTCGAGCGGCGCCTCGGGCCTCCGCACGTGCGGAACGCGGATGGAGATGGTCTGGGTCCCAAGGACCGCTGGAGCTTCCGCTGCGACTGCGGCCTGGAGCTGATCGTCGAGCACGCGCGCCAGTCCTCCACCGCCCTGGTGTGGATGGCGCACCTGGAGGTCGAGCACGCGCTCGCGCACCTGGGGATCTCCACCGACAAGGTGACCTGGCGCGCGGATGTGGAGGAGCCGCTGCCCCTGGCGGGCTGGACCGTCGTGCGCCAGGACGAGGATGGCAACCGCTTCGACATCTGCGTGCTGTCCGTCCAGGCCCACGCCGAGTGCTTCGCGGCACAGAAGGCGGCGCACGCCCCGGAGCAGTTCTACTTCGTCGAGCCCCGGGGCATGCTCCCCCGGGAGGAGCGGCCGTCCCGGAGCCCGAAGCGCTGGGCCCGCCGCCAGTGGGAGTCCGAGCCCGTCGCCGCGCAGCTCTGAGGACCGCGCCCGGGCGCACGGCGGCTGGGGCTCACGCTCGCCCGCCCCGTCTGCGTGCGCCCTGCCGTCCCCTCCGGGCCCGTGCCCACGCACTGTCCAGTACCCACCTTCCTGGAAGAACCCAGGAGGTGAGTGACATGGCAGGAGTTCGTGGATCCAAGGCCGACAAGATGCAGGCCGAAGCCTCCAAGGCGACGGACCGCAGCCGGAAAGGCCGCAACAAGGTGCCCAAGGTGCCGCGGCAGGACAAGAAGAAGGGCAGCGAGACGAGAAGGATGCCCAAGGGGAACCGCAGCGGGTGATGGGGGCTTCTCGCCAAAGTTTCACACAGCCCCGGGCCCGTCTTGCTACACCGCTCCTCCATCACCAAGTGAGCGGATATGCCCAAGCGCGCATCCTCCAACCGGAACACCCCCAGCAAACCCATGGAGCGGGACGTCATCCCGCCTGGAACGGACGTGCCGGACAGCGACCTGTTCTTCAACCGGGAGCTGTCCTGGCTCGCCTTCAACAACCGGGTGCTCCAGCTCGCCGAGGATGCGTCGGTGCCATTGCTGGAGCGGGTGAAGTTCTGCGCCATCTACGCCCGCAACCTCGATGAGTTCTTCATGATCCGTGTGGCGCGCCTGCACGAGCAGGTGCGCGGCCGCGTGGCCCGGCTGGTCCCGGACGGCGCCACCCCGGGGAACACGCTCGACAGGCTGCACGAGTGCATCCTCGAGCAGGGCCGGCGCCACAACGACTGCTTCGAGCGCCAGCTCCGCCCCGCCCTGGCCGACAAGGGCCTGCGCATCCTCTCCATGAAGGAGCTCGACCCGGAGGCGCGCACGCTGGTGGAGCAGCGCTTCCGCGAGCAGATCTTCCCCGTCCTCACCCCGCTGGCCATCGGCTTGGGGCGGCACTTTCCCTACATCTCCAACCTCTCCCTCAGCCTGGCGGTACTGCTGAGGGATCCGGTGACGGAGACGGAGAACGTGGCGCGGGTGAAGGTGCCCAAGGAGCTGCTGCCGCGCTTCGTCCCGCTCAAGGGGGGCACATCCTTCATCCCGCTCGAGGACATCATCGCCCACCACATGGGCGCCCTGTTCCCCGGGATGGAGGTGCTCGACCATGGGCTGTTCCGTGTCACCCGGGACGCGGACTTCACCGTCTCCGAGGACGCGGAGGATCTGCTGGTGGCCGTGCAGACCGAGCTGCGCCAGCGCCGCTTCGGGGACGTCATCCGCCTGGAGGTCCAGGCGGGAATGAATCCCAAGATGCTCGAGCCCCTGGTGGAGGCACTCGGGTTGGAGCCGCGGCAGATCTACGAGGAGCAGGGCCTGTTGGACCTGGCGGACCTGATGGCCGTGGTGTCCACGCCGGGCTTCGCCGAGCTGAGGGATCCGCCGTGGACGCCCGTCACCCAGCCCCGCCTGAAGGCCGAGGGGGATGGGGGTGAGGTCGGCACGGTGATGTCGGCCATGCGCCGGGGCGACCTGCTCGTACACCACCCCTACGAGTCCTTCACCACCTCGGTGGAGCGCTTCGTAGCGGAGGCGGTGGAGGACCCGGACGTGCTCGCCATCAAGCAGACCGTCTACCGCACGTCGGACAAGTCCCCGCTGGTGCCCGCGCTCATCCGCGCCACCGAGCGCGGCAAGCAGGCCGTGTGCATGGTGGAGCTCAAGGCCCGCTTCGACGAGCGCACCAACATCCACTGGGCGCTCGCGCTGGAGGAGGCGGGGGTGCACGTCGTCTACGGCATCCCCGGGCTCAAGACGCACGCCAAGGCCATCCTCATCGTCCGCCGCGAGGGCGAGCGGGTGCGCCACTACGTCCACGTCGGCACCGGCAACTACAACCCGAAGACGGCCCGGCTCTACACGGACCTCGGGCTCTTCACCACGGATCCGGACATCGGCGCGGACGTGGCGGATCTCTTCAACTTCCTCACCGGCTTCGCCCGCCCCAAGTCCTTCCGCAAGCTGCTGGTGGCCCCCATCAACATGCGCGAGGGCCTGCTGGAGGAGATCCGCCGCACGATCACCGCCCACTCGGCCGAGCGACCCGCGCGCATCCAGATGAAGATGAACGCGCTGGTGGACCCGGCGATGATCCGCGCCCTCTACGACGCCTCGCGCGCCGGGGTGAAGGTGGACCTCAACGTGCGCGGCATCTGCTGCCTGCGCCCCAACGTCCCTGGCGTCTCGGAGAACATCCGCGTCGTCTCCACGCTCGGCCGCTTCCTGGAGCACTCGCGCATCTACTCCTTCGAGCGCGCGGGCGAGACGCGCTGCTACATCGGCTCGGCGGACATCATGCCGCGCAACCTGGACCACCGCGTGGAGGCCCTCGCCCCGGTGGAGGATCCCCAGCTCCTCGCCCAGGTGCGGGAGCTGCTCGACCGGTGCCTCGCGGACAACACCCACGCCTGGGTGCTCGACGCGGACGGCGCATGGAAGCGGCGCGTCCCCGAAGGTGAGAGACGCTGGGCCCAAGGTGAGATGATGGAGCGCGCGGTGCGCATGGCCCAGGCCACCAGCGGCCGTCCCCTGTCCTGATTCTTTCGTCCTCTCGGGTAGATCGTGGCTCCGTTGCAACTGCAAACATCCACGCGGACAACGCGCTCCGAGAGCCGATTGTATTGAGGCCCCCACCGATCGGATGATGGGAGCACTCGTCAACCCGCGTGGCCCATGTCAAACGATCAGGATCCCCAACTTCCCTCGACCCCGGATGAGAGCGCGGTCGCCGCGCAGGCCCCCGCCCCCAGGAAACGGGAGCAACCGGCGATGTGGCCCGGCAACGTGCCCTCGCAAGCCCAGGCGCTGGAGGTGCTGCGCGGAAGGCTGTCGTTGGCGGTGTCGCTGCCCGGAGCCCGCAAGCTCCTGGAGAAGCTCACCCAGCCCGAGCGCGAGGCCCTCCTGGTGGATGGCCAGGCCGACGCGCTGCGCGAGGCGCTCGTGGCGCGCTGGCGCCTGGCGGCGGCGAGGGATCTGCTGCTGACGGCTGGGGGCAAGGTGGACTCCGAGGCGCTCAACGCGCTGCTGGCCGAGGTGGACCATTCCCTGGAGACGCTCCGGGCGGCGACCCCCTCCACGCCAGAGCTGGGGCTCGCCATCGATCGCACCTGGGAGACGCTGACCCAGGAGGCCGTCGACTTCTCCAGTGACGTGAAGGCGGCGTCAAACCAGCCGGAGCCCCCCGCCCCCGCTCCCGTGGCGCACCACAAACCCGCCGCCACCGGCAAGGTGTCGTTCGATACGGAGAGTCAGGAGCAGGCCAGTCGCAGGAAGAAGGTGCAGCTCCTTCAGATCTCCGCCCTGGCCGTGGTGATGCTCGCGGTGGGCGCGTACCACTTCACCAGCATGCCCAGGAGCCAGCCGTCCAACCAGACGGGCGCGCCGAACAACACGCTCATCACCACCGATGCGAAGACCGGCACCCAGGTGGTGCGCTCGACGCTCGTGGGCCCGGCCTCTCCAGAGCTGCGGGCGTGGCTCGAGCAACAGAAGGCCAAGGGTCTGGAGGTGAAGGAGCTGGATCCGGGAACCTGGCTGCTCAGTCCCGCGCCGAAAGCTCCGGCCACCGCCGACACTGGCAGCCCCTGACCCACCCGCACCTCTTCACCACGCCTTCCACCCTTCAAGGGGGTATGTCATGGCTCACCCGACGCTTCACCGCCGCAAGCACCAGGGCTTCACCCTGATCGAGCTGATGATCGTCGTCGGCATCATCGGCCTGTTGGCCTCCGTGGCCATTCCGCAGATGCAGAGCTTCCAGATGCGCACGAAGCGGGCCGAGCGGGATGCGATGATCACCTCGCTCATCCGCACGGTGTCCGAGTACTGGTCGGTCCACAACTCGTTGCCGGGTGGACTGACGAGCCTGGCGCAGAACCCCGCGGGCACGGAGTACGGCACCAAGAAGCCCTTCGACAAGACGTTGCCCGGGTGGGCGACGCTGGGCTGGCAGCCCGATGGCCTCCTCTACTACACCTATGACGTCACCAAGCCGCAGGACGACGTCCTGGAGGTGACCGCCAAGAGCGATCTGGATCATGACGGGGTGCTGAACGTCCGGATCGTCCGGTACAAGCTGCGCGATGGCCTGTGGCAGTGGGACTCGGAGATCGTGAACGACGACATCACGTTCTGAGCCGCCCGGCCGCTCCTCCCGGGGCCCGGCTGCCAGGCCCCGTCCCGGTCGAAATCGTGTGAACCCGGACCCCGAATGAGGTAGGAGCGCACACCATGGGCGCGCAGTGGAAACACAAGGGCCGCACCGAGCATGCGGCCGCGAAGGGCCGGCTCTTCACCAAGCTGGTCAAGGAACTCATCGTGTCCGCCAAGGCGGGGGGAGCCGACCCCTCCACCAACCCGCGGCTGCGCATGGCCGTCGAGCAGGCGAAGAAGGCGTCGATGCCGCGCGACACGCTCGAGCGCGCCATCAAGAAGGGCGCCGGGCTGCTGGATGAGCCGGTGAACTACGAGCTCGTCACCTACGAGGGCTTCGCCCCGCACCAGGTGCCGGTCATCGTCGAGTGCCTCACCGAGAACAAGAACCGCACCGCCACCAACATCCGGGTGCTCTTCCGCAAGGGGCAGATCGCCACCAGCGGCGCGGTGTCGTGGGACTTCAACCGCCTGGGCGTCATCGAGGCCACGCCTCCCGAGGGCGGTGCCGATGCCGAGGCCGCCGCCATCGAGGCGGGCGCGCAGGACCTGGAGGCCGCCGAGGAGGGCGCCACCCGCTTCCTCACCGCCGCGACGGACCTCGACACGGTGAGCCGGGCCCTGACGGGGATGGGCTGGACGGTGAGCTCGCAGAACCTCGCGTGGATCGCCAAGAACCCGGTGCACCTCGAGGGTGAGGCCCGGAGCGAGGTCGAGTCGTTCCTCGAGGCCATGGACGAGGACGACGACGTCCAGAACATCTACGTCGGCCTGAAGTGAGGCCCGTGGCCGGAGGAGGTTGATGGTGGAGCTGCACGCCCGGGCCCGGGCCCTGCTGTGTCGGGAGTCCCCGCTTCCTCCGCTGCCGATGACACCCCGAGGGGAGCTCGCGCCGTTGGTGCCCCCCTCCCCCGGCCAGCGCTTCCTCCCCTTCCTGCCTTCCCACCAGGAGCAGGCGGTGTCCCTGGCGGCCCGCTTCATGGAGCTGGCCAATGCCCGGCCCGGAGAGGCGGGACTGTCGGCGGTACTCGACGAGGCCGAGCAGCAGGCGCGGCAGGGAGACGCCGAGTGGGTGAAGTACGCGCTGCGCGTCTTCATCGCCCACCACCCCGAGGGCCGCGTGCTGTCCGTGCCCCCCTTGCAGGAGCGCGCTCCGCGGCTGGTGGTGCCCTCGCAACGCCAGGAGCTGCCCCGGAAGGGAAACCCTGGCACCCCCGGCGCGGAGGTCTGGCTCGACTACTTCCGCGAGGACACCGGGCTCAACGACCACATCGACACGTGGCACGCGCATCACCCGGCGGCCGGATACCCGGATCCCACGAACCCTCAGCGCCGCCTCCTCCCGGACCGGCGCGGCGAGCTGTTCTGGTACACGCACCAGCAGCTGCTGGCCCGTTACGACACGGAGCGGCTGGCGTTCGGCATGCCCCGCGTCGTCCCCCTGAGCGACTACGCCTCCCCCATCAACGAGGGCTATGACCCGCAGCTCCCGGGCTTCGCGCCCCGGCCTCCGGGCCTGAGCCCGAGGGGAATCCCCGGCTACGGCATCACGGATCACGCCACGCGCCGCGACCGGCTCTTCACCGCGGCCTCCTCGGGGCTGCTGTGGCACGGGGACTCGCCCATCCTCCTCGACAGCCTCGAGCAGCTCGCCGACACGGCCGAGTCCAACAGGGGCTCCGTGGATGGCGAGGCCTGGGCGGATCCGCTCGGCCCCTACGGCTCACACCACCACCTGGGGCACGTGCTCCTCGCGTGCCTGACGGGCCCCCGGGACAGGACGGGCCTTCCCGGGGTCATGGCCTCCCCGGCCACCGCGGCGAGGGATCCGCTCTTCTACCGCTGGCACCGCCACGTGAACGACATCCTCGACGCGTGGCAGAGCGCCCACCTGCCACCGCACGACCTGTCCGACGCGCCCCAGGTGCGGATGCGCAAGTGGCTCGGCGATGGAACGGCTCCGGCGCACCAGAGCCCGGACATCCTCCTGTGCATGCACCGGGACATCCCCGGCGCCACAGCACCGGACTTCGACGGACAGCGTTGGGGCGAGGCCCTGTTCGGCGGCGAGAACTGGGACAGCCCTCCTCCGGCCTTCTCCGTGACGACGCACACGCTGCGCACCCACATGGCACGGCAACCGGTGCGGCTCCCGGACGGACGGGAGCTCCTCAAGCCGCACCTCGATCACGACCCGTTCCACTACTTCTTCCGGGTGGAGAACCCGCTGCCCCGCGAGCAGACGGTGACGGTGCGCATCTACCTCGCGGCGGACGCGTTCGCCGAGGATCGCCGGATGTGGATGGAGCTGGACAGGTTCGCCCACACGCTGGGGCCCTCGCGGCGGGAGGTCATCCACCGGCCCTCGCGGCTGTCCTCCGTGGTGCACGAGCGCGGCTGGCCCGCCCACCTGCTGCTGCCTCGCGGCCGGCACGAGGGCCTGCTCGTGCGGTTGATGGTGCTGCTCACCGACCCGGAGTTGGATCCCGAGCCGGGCTACCCGTTCAACCGGCCCTTCCCTCCGGGACAGCGCATCGCGGACCTCTCCGCGCGGCCCCAGGTCGCGACGCGCAACCTGTGGCTCCACCACGCCTCGACCTGAAGAGGACCCGGCTCAGAAGCCCTTGCGCCGGACCTGGAGGATCATCGCCTCCACCCGCTTGAACAGCTTCTCGCGCTCCTGGGAGAAGAGCTCGCGGGCCCGGGGCTTCTGCTCCTCGCGCAGCAGCGTCTCCGCCTCGAGATAGGCCCGCGTGTCGTTGTCCTGCATCTCGCGCAGCGTGGACTGCATCTGCTCCAGCCGCTGGCTCCTCGCGCGCCGTTGCTGATCCTCCGCCTCCCCCGGCGCGGTCGAGCTTCCGCCCCTCCCGCCATAGACGTCATGGGTGCCGCCGCCCTTGTAGCCTCCGTGCCAGGACTTCTCGGCCACCTTGTGCTGGGCGCGCAGCTCCTCGAGCCGCTGCTGGAGCAACACGTTCTTCTCGTGCAGGGTGAGCTCCATCTCCCCGAACCGCTTCACCTGGTCCTCGTCGAGGGCCAGCTCGCTCCGGTGGTCGAGCAGCACCGACAGCGAGGACTTGAGCTCCATGTTCACCGGCGCGTCGTCGCGCTGGGAGGCCGTGGACCGGGCACAGGCGACGAGCGAGAGGGACACCCACAACATCAACAGCTTCCGAGTCATGAGCCCATGGTGCCACCAACCCGGGCGGATGCAGAATGCGCGCCCATGCCGACCGACTCGGACGCTCGCCTGGGCTCCAACATCTGGAAGCTCCAGGCCATCCGGCTGCTGTTCTACATGCAGTTCTTCTCCGCGGTCCTCGTGCCGTTCTTCACGGACTGGGGCGGCATCTCCCTGGCGCAGGTGCTGTACCTCAACGCTTGGTTCTTCCTCTGCAACTTCCTCTTCGAGGTCCCCACCGGCACCGTGGCGGACTACCTGGGCCGCAAGGTGTCGCTCGCCCTGGGCAGCCTGGTGGCCATCGGCGCCGCGCTGCTCTACGTGTCCCGGCCCGCCTTCCCCGTGTTCATGGCCGCCGAGGCCGTCTTCGCCATCGCCTACACGCTCCACTCCGGCGCGGACGAGGCGCTCGCCTATGACAGCCTCAAGGCCACCGGGCACACGGAGCGGGCGGCGCACGTCCTCGGCCGCATGGAGTCCTTCAAGCTCGGCGGCATCATCACCGCGACGCTCATCGGGGGCTTCATCGCGAGCGCCTTCGGCCTGAGCGCTCCCATGCGGGCCTATGTCCTCCCTGCCACCCTCGCCTTCCTGCTCGCGCTCACCCTGCGCGAGCCTCCCACGTCCAGCCAGGAGCGGCGGACCCGGACCGGCTACGTGCGGATCCTCACCCAGGGAGGCCGGTACTTCCTCGGCCACAAGGTCGTCCGGCTGCTCGCCATCGAGCTGGCCCTGACCAACGCGCTGGCCTGGGGGCTCATCTGGTTGTTCCAGCCGCTGCTCGAGCGCAGTGGGGTGCCCCTCCGCTTCTTCGGCGTGGTGCATGCCCTCTCGTGCGTCGGGCAGATCCTCTTCCTCGGCAACGTGGCGCGAATCGAGCGGTGGATCGGCTCGATGAGGAGGCTCCTGCTCGGGGCCACCGTCCTCGCCGGGGTGAGCTTCCTCATGCTCGGGGCCACGCGGTGGACCCCACTCGTCATCGTGGGGATCATCCTGGGCTTCACCTTCAGCCTGCCGCGCATCCCCCTCTTCAGCGCCTACATCAATCACCACATCCCGTCCAACCAGCGGGCCACGGTGCTCTCCTTCGTCTCGATGGTGCGCACCCTGGCGATCGTGGTGATCAACCCCCTCATCGGGCTGCTCGCCGAGTGGTCGCTGTCATGGACCATGGCCATCCTCGGCACGGGGTTGATCGCGTTCGCGGCGGGCTCCCGCATCGAGGAGCGTCACCTGGCCGCCGCGCCAGCGTCCTCCGATGACGCTGCCGGCGGACCGTAAGCGGACGGAAGCGCTCCAGGAAACGCGCTCCCCGTGCTTTGCTCACCCCATTCCATCCAGGAGATTCCACATGAAAGCCTTCTTCCATCTCATGACGACCGCGGCCGTGGCCCTGACGTTCGTGCTCGTGCCGCCAGCCACCGCCGAGTCGGCCAAGGCGCGGGGCGCGGATGAGGCCGCCATCCGCAAGCTGGTGGCGGATCAGACCGAGGCCTGGAACCGCTCGGACGCGGCCGCATGGAGCAAGGACTTCGCTCCGGATGCCGAGTTCATCAACATCGTCGGAACGGTCTTCAAGGGCCGGGCGGAGATCGAGACGCGGCACGCCTTCGTCTTCGACAAACTCTTCAAGGGCAGCCGGACCCAGGTGACGGTGACCGGAGTGCGCTTCCTCGGTGGCGACGTGGCGGTGACGGACATGGAGCACGTGGTGACCGGGTATGCCGGGCTGCCTCCCGGCGTACAGCCCACGGAGGCCGGCGTGCTGAAGACCCGCATGCGCTACGTGATGAAGAAGAACGGCAAGCGGTGGGAGATCGTCGCGGGTCAGAACACCGACGTGAAGCCCACGCCCGCGCCCGGGACCTCGCGGCCCCAGGGCACTCCGGCTGGCCAGTAGTCCCCGCCTGGCCATGCGCACCGTCCGCGCGCGCGTGACTACTCGACCCAGTGGACCTTGCCCAGACCAGCGGGGATCAGGTCGCACACGTAGACCATGTGGTCGTACGGGTTGTTGTCATAGACGCCCCGGGCGGTGATGCATCGCGCCGCACCGGGATTCGGGGCGTTGAACTCCGCAGCGAGCTGCTGGCAGTACGCGTTGTCACCAGGGCCACCGCACTCCTCGGTGCAGCTGTCGGCGCTGATCCACGCCGGGTTGTAGAGGGGATACGAGTCCTCCACGGTCCAGCACAGCCCCGTCGAACACTGCGCGTCGGAGGAGCAGCCGGTGCCCACGGCATTCAGGCCCTGCTTCTGCTCCGACAGCACCTGGGCCTGCTCGGAAACCGTGCCACCACAGGCCACGGAGCCGAGCAGGGAGAGTGAGAGGAGGGACACAGACGCCGCGAGGATGTTCCGCATGGAGGAGAACCTTTCCAAGGTGAAGGAAACAGCGGAGGCAAGCACTTCCGCCATGCGGAGCCAAGTCACTTCGTCGTGACTCGACTGGCTCCTCGACACCCTGAGGCTGACATGGGGTCCTCTCGACGAAAGAACGGCGGCCCCCGGAAAGAGGGCCGCCGTCATGAGAACCACGAAGCGCGGAGGGCCTACTGGATGGTGTAGGCCACCGTGCCGCTGCAGCTACCGGTGGAGTAGCACCCGGCGCGGATCTGGTACTTGCCGCCCGCGCCCGCCGGGACGGTGTAGCTCAGGTACGAAAGCCTGCTGCACGAATCGTCGTTGGAGCCCACCTCGGCGCCGGCGGCGGTGAAGAGCCGCAGGTACGTGTCACCGGTGCCGGAGGAGCCCGCCACGGTGCAGGTGCCGAGCTTGAGCGTCTGTCCCGCGGCCACCGTCACGTCGTAGTTGGTGGTGTTGCGGGTGGCGCTCTGGGTGTCGCTGGCGCTGAAGTTGAACGAGCCGGACGTGGGATTGGGAGGCGGCTGGGTCGTCCCCGGGGTGATCTTCCACACCACGGTGCCGCCGCAGGAGCCGCTCGAGTAGCAGCCGGCGCGAATCGCGTAGGTGCCGCCCTTGCCCGCGGGCACGGTGTACTTGAGGTAGGACGAGTTGCCGCCACAGGAGTCGTCGTTGGAGGCGGCCTGGACGCTCGAGCCATCGAACAGGCGCAGGTAGGTGTCACCGGAGGCGGTGGCGCCGGTGAGGTTGCAGGTGCCCACCTCCACCACGTCACCCTCCTTGACGGTGATGTTCTGGTTCACCGTGTTCTGCTGGGCGCTGTTGGTGTTGCTGGCAGTGTAGGTGAAGGACTCGGCGGGAGGCGGGGGAGGAGGAGGCGGCGGCGGAGGCGGCTCGCCGTTGGCGCCCCACGGGTCCGGGCACGCCTCACTGCGGATGGCGCACTGCGGGAGGCTGCTGCCCAGGTGGCTGATGACCGACTGGATGGGCACGCCTCGGTTGGGGCAGTTGGCGCAGTGGTGCAGCGCCACCACCTGGTGGTCGGCGTAGCCGAGCACCGGCGAGCCCGAGGAGCCGCCCTGGGTATCCGCGTAGTAGCCCACGTCATTGGGGCCGCCGCTCTGGCAGGCCGCCGCGTCGAGGCTGTACACCTCGGCGTAGCCGGAGGCGTCAGACGCGGCGGTGGAGGTGACGGCGATCTTCTTGCCGTACGCCGACGGGTGCTGGGGAACGTAGATGCGCTCCTCGAGCACCGCGCCGGTGGAGCGCAGCTGGAGGAAGCCGTAGGTGCCGGTGGGGTTGGTGGGCAGCTGCAGCAGCGTGTAGTCCCGGGGGGCATCCGTCTTGATCAGCGTGGCGCTGGTGGCCACCACCGTGCCCGGGCAGGCGCCCCACGAGGCGCAGCTGGTGGAGCAGGTCGTCCCCTCGGCCATGAACTCGTAATCGGTGTTCTGCGCATCCGCGGCCGCGCTGATGCAGTGGTTGTTCGTCAGCAGGTGGCCCTGGTTGCCCACGAGCCAGCCGGTGCACGCGCTGGTGCCGTTGATGAGCAGGCGCGCCACGGCCCGGGCGTGGTTGTAGATCTGCGCCTCGCTGGTCTCGTAGCAGCGGGCCCAGCCGGAGTCATCCGCGCCACACAGGGCCTCGGTCTCGAAGCTGGCGGTGCCCAGCTCCTGCGCCGCGTAGCCGCGCGCGTACTTGTCGATGCGGTAGCCGTACTTGTTGAGCACACCGCGGCGGTCCACCGCCTTGCTGTGCAGCTCGATGATGGCGGTGTCTCCGGGGATGTGGATGCCCCAGAAGCCATCTCGCGCGCGAGGGTGCGTGTTGTCATAGCGCCAGGAACGCGAGCCATCCGGTGAGCGGACGACGACGTAGTCCCCTTCCTCGAGCTCGAGCGTGGCGAAATGCGGGGCGATGTATGAGGCCCCGGGGTGGGTGATGGTGTCCTTGTGGAGCATCCCCCTCAGGCCACGCTGCTCCACCGCGGCGTACGGGTGCGGGGACTCGAGGCGGCGCACCACCTCCTCGCCCACCTTTCGGATGCTCTGTGACGCCGGTGACGCCTTGCACACCGCTTCGCTCTCCGGCGCCGCGGCCTGCGCGGTGGCGCAGAACGCGAGGCTCACGGCGAGACACGCCAATCGGATGTTCTTCATCAGGGTTCCCGATCTCCCATCATCGAGGAAGTTGTAAGTGCAACAGTAACTGTTGTAACAGATAACCCCGACATTTCCAGATCCTAAAATACCAGGAATAGTCGCGAACCGCTTCGACCTTCGCACGTGGGTCATCTCTCACCCGCCACGCTGCGAGTCGAAAGCAGCACGAACCCGGCTCAATCGAAGTCAACCGGGGCCGATGGGGCGAGCCGATACCCGGTCATGGGAGTTTGATGGGGGTTGGTGAGGGTCGGTCCTGGTGCAGGGTGCTCCGGTACACGACCAGGTCCACGGATGTGGATGGGACCGGAGCGAGCCAAGGGCGGTCCAGGGGCGGGAGGCCGACGCAACAGACCCGGATCGGCCGAGTACGCGCGGTGTGTTCCAGGTCGTCGAGGACGCGCTGGAGCCGGTCTTGGCCGAAAGGACAGTACAGGAAGAAAACAGTGCCGATGGTGATGAAGCGGATCAGGTCCACGGCGTCGCCCTCGACAAAGCGCACGCGACTCAGGTTCAGCCACGCCGCGCGTCCGCGTGCGGCCTGCACCAGTCCAGGCTGGAGCTCGAGGCCGATGCACCCGGCTCCCGTGAGCAGGTGCGTCAGCACGACGGCCCGTCCCAGTCCAGATCCGACGTCCACGAAAACGTCGTCGCTCGTCACCGCGGCTTGCTGCACGGCTTCGAGCACCGTTGCCACGGGACAAGGCAAGTACGGCACGCACCCGCGCGGGAGGAGGGGATCGTCCTCGGGCAGCTCGTCGATGTCCCACAGGAGGTCCAGCCAGGCATCGCGGTCCTCCGCGCGAATCCCGGTCAGCGCCGCCCTGAAGGTCGCAGGCGAGGGCCCGTTGCGCACGAGTGAGCTGCGCAGCACCTTCGCAGCCTCCAGGGCGGTCTGTCGCATCGAGCGGACCATAGCGAAAGAGCTTCTGATTTCAAAGGAGCCCGGAGGGATGGGTCACGACGACCCGGAATCCTCATCAAGGCCGGTGCTTCTCGAGACAAGCGTTCAACGCCTTCTGGGTCTTCTCGATCTGTTTGTTGAGCTTTCTGATCTGTGCGACCAGACCTCCTTTCGAGGTGGTGGCGGCGCCTTGTAACATCTCCTGCAAGCCATCCCGCTCCGACTCCAGCCCGATGAGCGTGTTCTGCAAATCCTTGCATGGCTTTGGAACCAGCGTGCTCACGGTAGACCTCCTTCCTTGGTTCGTGGGTTCTTTTCACCCGGAAGGAGCGGCTGTGTGCTGGATGTGACGGGCAGGCGCCCAGTCCAGTTGGAACAAGTCCTGGGATGCCCTGCTCGCGAAGCTTGCGCGCGGCGACCCCGGTGTCCGCAAGGATTGCGGGGACGCTCCGCCCCCCTCCCCCACTCCGCCTCGAGCGGGCCCCCCACGAAGTGCGCACTCCGCCAAGGGCCCGTTTCTCCTCGGGAATGAGGCCCCTGCCTCTCGGCAGGGCAGACGAGCGGACAGCGGGAAACCCTACGAACCTCTTCTGCTCTCTTCGAGTACATCGAGGTCTTCTACAATCGCCAAAGGCGGCACTCGTCGCTGGGCTACGTCAGCCCAGTGGACTTTGAGCTTGCGGCCTTACCGCCGAAGTTGGCAGCATAACCCTACTGTCCACGTAACCGGGGCAAGCCCACTCCTGGAGCGCTCCCCTCCAGCCCCGAGCAAAATCCAAGAGCCTGGAAAATCCGGACGCAACTTCGCGACGGCCGCCGCGACAATCGTTCAAGGAGATTCCGCATGTCCACCTACCTCATCCGCAAGGGCGACACCCTCTCGGCTCTTGCCTCCCGTTTCAACACCAGCGTCTCGACGCTGGCGAAGCTCAACAAGATCGCCAACCCGAACCTCATCTACGCGGGCAAGACCCTGCGCATCCCCGGCCACAGCCAGAGCGACAGCTTCGAGCCGTCCAAGGGAACGAAGCGTCCCGGTCGCAGCAGCGGTACGAAGGGCGGCAATCAGGTCGAGGAGAGCCGTGGCACCGCGGGTCCGGGCCAGGCGACCGCCGCGATGCGCAAGTTGGCGAGCGCCGGCCGCGCGGCCGCGCTGAGCATGGGCGGATACAACAGCCAGGGCCTGTGCGCCACCGGCGTGAGCAAGGCCATCCAGAACGCCTTCGGCTTCAAGGTCTGGGGCAACGGCAACCAGATCGACAACAACCTGCCGCGCGACAAGTTCAAGCAGGTCAACATGTCACTCGAGCAGGCGCTGAAGATTCCGGGCCTCGTCCTCACCTGGGAGAAGACCTCCTCGCGCCTGGGCAGCATCTACGGCCACACCGCCATCACCACCGGCGACGGCCGCTCGTCCGTGAGCGACTTCATCGAGCGCAACACGCTGGGCGCCGGTGGCCGCAGCGGGTTGAAGATCTTCATGCCGACGATGTAGCGCCCGCCGCACGGCGGAACACCCCGGAGGGAGGACTCCCGCCCTGCTGCGCCGAGGGGCTCCTTCCGGTGGTGATGTGCTAGATGGCCGCCTCCAGGGCGTCGCGCTGGCGGATGCGCTCGCCCACCCGGGCCGCCGCCTCGCGGCACGCCCGCGCGCGCCGCCGCGGCCGTCGTCCCCGCGCCTGCGTGGTGGAAGGCCGCCGCCAGACGCGGGAAGAGCCGCCAATGGGACAGCGGGCCCACGGCAAGGAAGTCCGGGCCCAGGTCCGTGGCTCCCAGCTCCGCCCACCCCGAGGAGAGCACCACCCGGCACCCCACGCGCCGCACCGCCTCGGCGATGAGGCGCGTGGTCCGCTCCGGGTCCGAGTCCGGCATGCTGCCGAAGCCGATGTAGACCAGGGGCTCGCCCGCCGCCAGGAAGCGCTCCAGCTCCGGCGGCAGCGGGCGCTCGTCCGCCAGGCAGAAGGCCCCGAGCTGCGGCGAGGAGATGTCGGGGGGAAGCGGGAAGAGCTCCGGGTCCGCCGCCACCAGCGCGTGCTCCGCCGGGAAGAGGTGCGTCACGGAGTCCTTCACCGGCACGAGCCCCAGCGCGAGGCGCCGCTCGTTCAGCAGGGGCAGGACGAGCGGGTTGTAGAACCACCGCATCCCCCTCCAAGCCAGCCGGTAGAACCAGCGCGGCGCGCGTGTCAGCGGCAGCTGGCTCCGGCGCAATCCAGGGCCGCTTCCTGGATGCCCAGGGTCTCCCCGGCTGGAGTCAGCCCCACCTCTTCGGGCATACCGCCACAGGCGGACAGCATCGAGCCAGACAGCAATGCACAGAAGACAGAGCGGAGCTTGGGGTGGATTTCCAGGATGGAGATGGACTACGGATTCCAGCAGTTCGCGGGCTGATCGCTGATGCGGACCCAGAAGCGCATGTCATCGCGCACGTTGCCGTACGCATAGAAGTTCCACCCGCCGCCGTCGTGGAACTGGGCCATCCGCCAGCCGCTTCCGAAGTTGGCGGCGCAGATCTGATCGGCGACGGCCGCGCTCGTCAGGGTGATTCCCTGGACAGGGGGAGTCGTCGTGATGTGCCCGGACGCCCACCCGGTGTACCAGTCCGGCGGCAGGCCATTGGGCGCGGGCGAGAAGTCCTGCTTGATACAGAGGATCGGCAGCGACGCGGTGCAGGACGTATCTCCAGAGTAGGCATTGCAAAAGATGCCATTGTCGCAGCCCACCCAGTCCGCACCATTCGAGGCGAAGTGACTCCTCTTGATCCACGTCATGCCTCGGCCGCCCGAGGCCTCCGCGGGAAGGGCAAAGAAGACAGCGACCAAAGCTCCAGCCAGCATTCGATTCACGCCAATCCTCCGTGTTGGGGAGGTATGAGATAACACGGGAAGTGACAGGATACAAATGAACTCAGGCAAAACCTCTTCATTCCTGATTTCGGGCAAAATCAGCAGTGACGGGTCGAGGGAGTGTCTACTGCGTTGGCCCCTTCCCAGCCTGCGGCGTCCCGAACGAGTTGCTCGCAGGCCACGACGCGGCGGCGCTCGGCTGGTGGGTGCGCGCCCGCGACCAGGAGCGCTACCTGGCCCTCCACGCGCGCTGGCAACGTCTGGCGCGGACGCGCTGAGTCAGCAGCCCGCGCCCAGCAGCCGCCGCTCCGCCTCGCCCAGCGGGTCCACCACGAAGAAGAGCACCTTGCGCGCAGCGCCCGGGCTCTGCCCGCCGCCCTGCACCAGCGCCCGGTGCAGGCGGTAGCGCCCCTCGCCCAGCAGGGCCCCGGCCAGCGGCGTCCAGACCAAATCCACCGCGCTGGGGCGCTGGTGGAAGGCCTCCAGCGTGTACTCCCACGCCGTGGAGGCCAGGAAGGTGGCCAGGAAGGCCGCCGCCGGAGACTGACCACAGTGGCGGGCACGGCTGTAAATCTCGCTGCCGAAGAGGCCATGGCCCACGGCGTTGAGTAGCCACGGGTCCCCATCCGACTCGAGCAGCGGCAAGTCCCGGTGGAACTCGGGCGGCCGGGTGTAGGCCTCGCGCAGGTGCGAGAACCCCTCGCGCAGCCGGCTCGGGTCATAGTGGCGCGGCCAGAGAAGAGAGAGCGAGGCGCGCATCCCCACCACCAGCCCCGCGGTGTGGGCCAGCGGCACGTCCCAGCGGCGGGCGGGTAACGATGGCACAGGCGATTGCGGCGCGGGCACCTCTGGCGCAGGCCCCCTCATGCCCTGGAAGTTCAGCTGCTGCGCCAGGTGCTCCGAGTAAAAGTCAGAAACTTCGGGTGAAACCTGGATGCCGGTGAGTCCGGGCAGCGCAAGCCGCACCGGTTCGGCCGCGAGGCTCGCGCTTGCGCACAGGCAAGCGGCGAGCACGGTGAGTCGAAACATGGAGTCCCTCGCCCTGATTGGCGAAGACACCTTAGCACTATTGCGTCAGGGCCCGGATGGCGAGCCGGGCGGTGATGAAGCTGTCATGGAAATGGCGCTCAGGCCGGGAGCGGCTGCGGCTGAGCTTGTGACGTCCCTCGGGTCGAGGGGGAAAAATGCCGCACGCGTTCGGCGATGATGAACGCGTAGCAGCAAAGGGCGACGGAGACGTGGTGGTGCCAGCCCGGAAAGCGGCGGCCCTCGTAGTGGTCGAGCCCGAGCTCTCGTCCGCACGTCGAGGTCGCTCCCCGGACACCTTCTTCGTGAACGCGGCGCGCCCATTGACCGGCTCTCTCCACATGTTATGTAGGCACCTACGCATGAGAGGGGTTGGCGATCATGGATTACGTACGAACGAAAGCGGGCGCGGCGCTCGGTGCACGTCTGCGCCGGCTTTCCGAGCGGCTCGACAATGACGCGGCACGCGCCTATGCGGCCCAGGGTGTGGAGTTCGAGCAGCGCTGGTTCGGCGTGCTGAACCAGCTTGCGCTGAACGGGCCCATGAGCGTCGGCGCCCTGGCGGAGGCGCTGGGCATCACCCATGTCTCCGTCAGCCAGACGCGTGTTTCACTGGAGAAGGCCGGCCTCATCCGCCAGGAGCCCGACGCCTCGGACGCCCGTCGGCGCCTCTTGTCCTTGAGCCCCAGGGGCAAAGCCCTCGCGGCCCGACTCGCGCCCTTGTGGGCTGCATTCGAGCAAGCCTCCCTCGCGCTCGACGTGGAGGCAGGTGGCCTCGGCGATGCCCTCGCTCGATTGGAGGCGGCATTGGAGCGGCAGTCCCTCTTCGAGCGAATCACCGCTGCTTACGATGCCAGAGGCAGGCGATGAGGTGGTCGAGACGCGAGCTCATGGCCGCCTCGCTGATGCTCGCCTGCGTTCCGCGGTCCGAGCATCCGGTGCAATCGGCCGTACCGGTTGCCGCGCCCGGAGACTGGCTGGAGAGGTGGCTCGCCGCGTTCAACGATGCGCGTGCGTCGACCTATCCGGACTTCGTGAAGGCGCACATTCCCACCCTGGTCCCGTATCTGGACGACGACCTCGGGCTCCGCGAGGCGACGGGTGGCTTCACCCTGTTGCGTCGAGAGCAGACAGCGCCGGGGCAGGTCACAGCCTGGGTCCGAGATCGCAACTGGGAGCGCTTCTCCAAGGTCGTACTTTCCATCGGCGATGGACGCATCGACGATCTCTCCTTCCTCGGTGCGCCTCCGCCCGACGACTTCGCCATTCGCCGGCTCGGCGAGCACGAAGCGTTGACCCAGCTTCGTCAGAAGCTGCGAGTGGAGGCGGCCGCCAATCGCTTCTCCGGTGCGGTGCTGGTCGCGAAAGATGGGGTCGTTCTGCTTCGGGAGGCTTACTGCTCGCGGGATGTCGAGAAAGGACTCGCCGCGACGCCTGCCACACGCTTCTGCATCGGCTCGATGGGCAAGATGTTCACGGCCGTTGCCGTCCTGCAGCTCGTACAGAACGGCCGACTTCGCCTGACCGACACGGTTGCGTCGCTCCTGCCCGCCCATCCAGACACGGCGCTCGCGCGGCAGGTGACGGTGCAGCACCTCCTGACGCACACCGGCGGCACGGGGGATTTCTTCGGTGCCGATTACGATGCGCATGCCGCGGAGCTCCATACTCCGTCCGACTTCATCCGGCTGTTCGGGACACGGCAGGCCGCATTTCCACCCGGCTTGCGCTGGGGCTACAGCAACTTCGGCTTCATCCTGCTCGGCGCGATCGTCGAGCAGGTGTCGGGTCTGGCATGGGATGTCTATCTGGAGCGGAATGTCTTCCGCACCGCGGGCATGTCGTCGACCTCACCCCTGGCGTCCGCCGGTAACACGGCGTTGCCCTATACCGGCGCCGCGCGGACGGGGCTCAAGCCGCTGCCGTTCTACGTCGGTCTGCCCGCCGGTGGTGGCTACTCGACGATTGACGATCTGCATCGCTTCGGCACCGCGTTGAGGGAAGCCCGGCTGCTCGACGCCAGGCACCTCGCCATGCTCACGACCGCCAACGTCCAGGCAGGGAATGCGCAGTGGTCGCTCGGCCTGCGCGTGGCGGTTCGCAACGGTGAAGCATGGTACGGCCACGGAGGCAGCGCACCGGGCGTGAACGCCGACTTCGCCATCTATCCCCAATCGGGGTACGAGGTGATCGTGCTGGCCAATCGCGGGCATCCTCACGCCTTCAATGTCGCGGACTTCATCGGCACCCGGCTGCCGCGCGTGAATCGTTAGAAGCCGAGCTGGGCCAACAGCTGAAGGTTCAAGGCGGCCCTCGGTGTGCCGAATGGCCTCAATCCAAGGTGAGACTCTTGATCAGGAAATCCACCGTCGCGCGGACGCCGGGCAACTGGCCGCGCCGGTGGGGCATCAAGAGGGTCGTCGTGACGGTCCCCGCATCCCACTCGGGTAGCACCCGGACCAACTCGCCCGATCGCAGGGCCGCACGACAGAGGCTCTCGGGCAGACAGGTCACGCCGAGGCCGGCCTTGGCGGCTCCCAGCAGCACGGTCGATTCGTTGGCCACCATGACGGTGATCGGGCTGAGCTCGACGCGCTCGCCCGCGGAGCCGCGCAGGCGCCAGCCGGTCGAGCCCGGCGCGGTCACGAGGCCATCATGGCGCCCGAGATGCTCAGGCCGCTCCAGCGGCTCCCGCGCCGCCAGGTAGTCGGGGGCGGCCACGAGGATGATGGGCTCGCTCGCGAGCTGCCGCTGTACCAGAGCCGAGGCCGGAAGCGGTGCGAAGTGGGAGCGCACCGCGATGTCGTATCCCTCCTGCACGACATCCACGAAACGGTCGGTCACATCCAGATGCACCTGCAGCTTGGGGTAGGCGCGCGCGAGCTTCGGCAGTTGCTCGGCCAGGTAGAGCTGTGCCGTCGGCACGCTGGCGGTCAGCCGAACGGTACCGCTGGGCTCGGCGACGCGCCTGCGCACCACCTGCTCGGCGGCCTCCGCTTCGATCAGCACCGCGCGCGCGTGCTCGTGGAAATCACGCCCGACCTCGGTGAGCGTGAAGCTGCGCGAGGTGCGGTGGATGAGCCGGGCATCGAGGCTCGCCTCGAGCTCCGCCACCCGCTTGCTGATGGTCGCCTTCGGCACGCGGAGACGTCGCGCCGCCGCCGCGAAGCCGCCGTGTTCGACTGCTGCCACGAAGAGAGCCAGGTCGTTGAGGTTGAGCATCGAGGTCCCAAAGTACACAGGCGTAGACGCTGAGTCACCGCTCCGGCCTCTACCCGGTCGAAGTCCACGGCAACAGAGTGATGGCACCCGAATCAACGGGCTTTCGACCACGGAGAATCTCGTGACCCCCATCCTCTTCTACGGTGTCCCGTCAGGCTGCTCGTTTGGCTCCATCGTCGCGCTCGAGTGGCTCGCGCGGCCCTATCGGCTCTGCCGTATCGAGATGCCGAGCGTCGTCACGAGCGACACGTACAAGCACATCAACCCCGTCGCGGAGACGCCCTCCCTGATGAAGGCCGACGGCAGGGTCATCAACGAAACCATCGCCATCATGAATCACCTCGGCACGCTCGGCATCGACCGGCGGCTCGCCTTCCCCCAAGGCACCCACGACTTCGACCGCTGGAACCAGATGTTGGCCTTCCTCAACACGACCTTCTTCGGCTCGTTCAGCCCGCTCTGGTATGCCTACGAGCACGAGCTGGAGCCGGAGGCGAAGAAGACACTGACCGACTACGGTCGGGCCAGGGTCCAGAAGGCCCACGCCAGGCTCGAGGCCCTGCTCGGCGACGGCCCATGGCTGCTCGGCGAGCACCGCACCCTGGTGGACGCCTACTTCATCGGCATCGCCCGCTGGACCGAGTACCACGACGTGGTCGACCGCCGTGCATTCCCGAACCTGCAGCGGCTCGTCGAGAAGCTCGAGGCCGATCCGGCCGTGAAGTTCGCCCACGCGATCGAACAGCAGCGGCCGGCCGTCTCGGCGGGTGGCTTCGAAGGCGAGGTTCGTCTCGAAGAAGCGGTGGCGTCCATCCGACGCGCGGCTGCCTAGGACGAGCCGTCAACTCCGCCGCGCCTTCACCGCGTCCGCCAGCAGTTTCACGGCCTCATTTGTCGGAGTGAGAACAGCCGCGCACCGACAGGACGGCGGGGGGCGAGTGTCATGTTTATCTGCCCCCCGAGAAAGCCCCATGCACACCTTCCTGAAGACCTTGATCTGTGCGGCCCTCCTGTCTGCCTCGGGGCAGGCATCCGGCCAGAGCCCCCGCCCCGCCTCGGACCAGAGCGGGAACCTTGCCCCCGACCGCGCGGGCGACAGCCAGCAGTCGGTGCCGCGCAAGGGGCCCAACCCTCGAGGCGCTCCGGTCGAGACGGCTCCCCCCAACGTGCCCGAGTTCAAGCCGGCCTTCCCCGGGCAGACGCGCGCCCCGGCCGTCCAGACACGCACGGCCTTCCAGGTCACCGAGGTGGCTTCCGGCTTCAACAAGCCCTGGGCCATCGCCTTCTTGCCGGATCGTCGCATGCTCGTGACGGAGAAGCCGACCGGCTCCCTCTATATCGTCACACCCCAGGGCGCGAAGTCCCCGCCCGTCGCGGGTCTGCCACCCGTGGATGGCCGCAATCAGGGCGGTCTGCTCGACGTGGAGATCGGTCCGGACTACGCCCAGAGCCGCCTCATCTACTGGACCTATTACGAGCCGCGCGAGGGCGGCAATGGTCTGGCGGTGGCTCGCGCGCGGCTCGTGGAGGGCGAGAAGCCGCGCGTGGAGGACGTGAAGGTCATCTTCCGCATGCAGCCCACGCTCGAGTCGACCCTGCACGCGGGTGGACGCCTCGTGTTCACGCCCGATGGCAAGCTGTTCGTCACGCTCGGCGAGCGCTCCATCCGCGAGGGCCGGGTCCAGGCGCGAGATCTCAAGAGCCACTTCGGGAAGATCGTCCGCATCAACCCCGATGGCTCGGTGCCCAGGGACAACCCGTTCGTCGGTCGCAAGGATGCCCGGCCGGAGATCTGGTCCCTGGGACACCGCAACGTGCTGTCCGCGGCGCTGGACAAACAGAAGCGCCTCTGGGTGGTGGAGATGGGGCCCCGCGGTGGCGACGAGCTCAACCGCCCCGAGGCCGGCAAGGACTACGGCTGGCCCACCATCGGCTATGGCGAGGAGTACTCCGGCGAGCCCATCCACGAGTCCACCCAGGGCCCGGGGATGGAGCAGCCCGTGTACTACTGGGATCCGGTGATCTCCCCCTCGGGGATGGCCATCTACTCCGGGGACCTCTTCCCCGAGTGGCGTGAGAACATCTTCATCGGAGGCCTGTCCAGTCAGGCCCTGGTGCGGCTCGTCATGAAGAATGACCGCGTGGTGGGAGAGGAGCGGCTGCTCACCGACCTGCACGCGCGCATCCGCGAGGTCGTCCAGGGCCCCGAGGGTGCACTCTACCTGCTCACCGACGCCGACAACGGACGGCTGCTCAAGCTCACGCCGCGCTGATCCGCCCCGGGCCCGACAATCGAGACAGAAAGGATGCGCGGGCGGAACGCGATGGCTAGCCTGCGCGCACTCACACCACACTGGAGGATGAGATGTCGCGTCATGGGATGGCGGTACTGGGACTCGTAGCGGCGCTGGGCACGGCGGGTACGGCGGCCGCCAAGGAAGCGGAGCCGACCGGTCAGGTGAAGGTCTTCCTGCGCGGCGGCGTGGGCAACTACACGGGCACCCTGGGCGACATCGCCAAGACGGGTCCGAGCTGGGGCCTGACGGTGAACCTGCAGCCCATGCGCTTCCTCGGCTTCGAGCTGGGCTACGAGGGCGCGCACAACGTCATCAGCGATGCGGGCGTGTTCGACCTGGCCCTGACGCGCCATGGAGGCTCCGCCCTGGTGAAGCTGTCCCCGCCCTTCTTGGAGACCGTGCGTCCCTTCGTGGGCGCCGGCTTTGGCGGCTCGTACGTCTTCGCGGAGGGCACGCTGCTGGGCGGCTACCAGTCGGGCCTGGTGGGCGAGGTGCCGCTGGCCGCGGGCGTCGAGTTCAACGTGGGCAAGTTCACCGCGGGAGCCCGGGCCACCTACCGGCTGCTGCTGGACGAGGATCTCTCGGAGCAGCTCGACAATCCCAGCGGCGGCTTCTTCGACGTCGTCGCCACCCTGGGCCTGCGCTTCTAACCAGAAGGGGAGCGCGGGCCTGAACGTCCTCCAGGCCCGTGCTACGGGCCGTCCGCGGCCGGCGGGATGGCGGCCGCATCGGGGACGACCCGGCAGGGGAACATGTTCCCGCGGTCCCCGGTCGTACACACCAGTCCGGGACGCGTCGGTGCGCCGGGCGCGAGTGGTACGGTGTCCGAGTCCCATTCACAATCTGGGGCATCCGCGCGACTCCAGTCGCAACGCCCCCGGGGCGGAGCTTCCACCGGACCCCACGTGGCACGGCGCGTGGCCTTTTCATCACAGAGTGGCTCCTCCTCGGAGACGCCCGTACACGTCATGCGGGCCCCATGCCCCAAGGGCTTCAGGGTCAGCCGCTCACACCTTCGCCGGAGCACGCGCTGCTCGCAGGCCTCTTCCGCTCCGAGGTACGGCCGCTGCACGAGCTGGAACGCCCGCCCGTCCAGGCCCACACCGAAGACCCTCCGATCCTTCCAGGTGTCTTCTTTCACCGCGATCTCCCAGAAGGGGCGGCCCTCGCGCAGGGCGTCTTCCGAGGTCTTCCCGTTGCTCGGCTCACAAGGCACCTTGCTACCGCACACCAGGGTTCGCGCCACGGCCTCCACCTCGCACCGGGTGCAGCTCAGGTGCTGTCGCCGCATGGCCACGGGGCGGCGGGGGAGGATTCCCGAGCGCAGGGACTCCATCTCGACGGAGGCCCCACGCACGGGCTGGGTCCGCGTGCAGACGGAGGTCCCGAGTCCCTTCTTCTCGTCTCCGTACGCGTAGACGAGGTACTCGACGCCCTTGTCGAAGCCGTACTCACACATGATCTCGGACTGGTCGAAGACCTGCTTGGGAGCGGCCTTTCCCTTGAACGTCTCCAGCACCGTGAGCGTCACCCGGCGGACGTACGGACCCTGCTCGTCCTTGCCGAAATCCTCGTGGATGTCGTCGACCCGGCCACGGAAGATGAGAACCGCCTCCTCACGTGCCTCCTTCAGGGCATCACGGACATCCAGCTCCAGGGGACAACTGCACGCCCATGCCCCCGAGGGCCAGGCCAGCAGTCCGAGGACGAGCAGCACCGCGATGCGTGAGAGCATGTGCAGAACGTACACCCTCAGCTTATACGTGAGGAGAAATGATGAGGCCCCGCGCCGTGAGCGGCTCGGGGCTCATGCGAAGAGGATTGATCCGACGCGACCGTCATGGATCGAAGCGCAGCTTCGCGGTCAGCGGCGCCCCCGGGTCACGGCGTGTACAGCTCGACGGAGGACAGGGCTCCATCGGGGCCAGCAAAGCCACCCGTGATCAGCACCTTCCCCTTCGTCGGCAACATGCTCGCCGTGTGCCACGCACGACCTTTGGCCATGCACCTGGCCGTGTCCTCGGGCGTGCACGGCAACGTGGACCAGCGATCCTCGACAAGGTCGTAGAGCTCGGCGGTGTTGCGGTATTCGGTGGGTCTGCCGATGCTCTGGAAGATCCCTCCCAGGACGAGGATCCTCCCATCCGGGAGCTCGGTCGCCGTGTGACCCCGACGCCCATACGTCATGGTGGTGCCCGTATCGCCGCCCGCCGGGACCGTGGAGCCGTCACGACCATCGCCCTTGGCACCATCGTCGACATCGAGATCGGTGGGATCGTACAGCTCCGAGGAATTCAAGTCGTTGGACAGCGCATCCCGGCCACCCGTCACGAGCACCTTGCCAGTCGACAGCAACGTCGCCGTATGGCCCACGCGCTCGGTTGACAGGGGCGAGAGCGAGGTCAACCTGCCCCTCGGGGCCGACGTGTCTTTCTCGTAGAGCTCCACGCTGGCGACGTTGTTGTAGAAGCTGTTCCCCCCCATGATGACCACCCTGTCTTCCGACAGCAGCGTCGCCGTGTGACCGGAGCGAGGCGTCGCGAGGTGTATATTCTCGAGCAACGTCCAGGTCCCATTCCCGATGTCGTAGATCTCCAAGGTGCCCGTGTCATCGCCATACGCCCGTCCGCCCACGACCAGCACCTCGTCTTCGTTGATCAGCGTCGCCGTATGACCCGCCCGGGCGCTGTTCATGGAGCCTGCCGGAGTCCATCTAGACCCTTCAGGACTCGTCGGGTCGTAGAGCTCAGCTGTACTGTCGGTGTAGCCGTCAGTCTCTCCACCCGTGATCAGCACCTGGCCAGTCGGCAGAAACGTCGCGGCATGATCATACCGGGGCGTGCTGAGCGAGCCGGCCGCGGTCCAGCAGCCGGTATCCGGATCGTACAGCTCCGCGCTGGAGAGGGGCGTGCCGTTACTGTCCACCCCTCCCACCACGAGCACCTTGCCATCCCCGAACACCGTCACCGTGTGATGGTGACGAGCGTTGTTCAGGGAACCGGGGGTGCTGCATACCTCGAGCGTCTGCGTCTGCCGGAGGGAACCCAGGGACCGGACCGCCTCTTCAGGCCGCGAGTCGCATCCGGACAGCGCCACGGAAACAAGGCACAGCAGGATTTGTGATGTCTTTTGATACATGTCTTCCTCTGTTTGAAGAGCCAGCGCACGAGACGCACGATGGCGAAAGATGAGGGTGAGGTCTGTTCAATCTCTGAGAAGGTGTGAATCCATCCCAGCGTCAGTCACACTTCGTCTTGTGGTTCGAGCGGATTTTTTCTTTGAGATGCCTTGTCACGTCCGCCCGTGGTGGATTTTTGGGTGGTTTGTGCCAGCGAGAGACTCATCCACCAGGGGCCGCCTCCTGGACGAAAAACCTAAAGTTGCCCGAGTGACTGATGCGTGACTGGCGCCCCAGCTCGGAAGCATGCTGCGCCTTCGCGAGGAGTGATTCGAAGACGCATGGAGCACGACGACGAAACCGGGACGGGCTGGAGGCTGGAATTGCTCGGCGGCGCGCGCCTCGACGGACCGGAGGTACGGCTGGAGCGGTTGGAGCGAAAGACAGCCGCGCTCCTGGCCTATCTGGCGCTGCGAGGCGCCACGGCGCGCGCCCCGTTGGCCGAGCTGCTGTGGCCCGACTCCAAACGCGAGACGGGACGCAACAACCTGCGCCAACTCCTGCGCCGTCTGAGGGAGGCCGCTGGCACCGGGCTGGTGGATACCTCGCAGGACACGCTGCGGCTCGTTCCCCGGCTCACCTGCGACGCGGCCCGGCTGGTGGAGGTCTTCTCCAGCGGACGCTACGCCGAGGTCGCGCGCCTGGAAGGAGAGTTCCTCCACGGCTACACCTATGACGACTGCGACGAGCTGAGTGGCTGGGTGCGCGGCCAGCGCGACCACCTGCGCGAGCTGCGCCTGCACGCTGGCGAGGAGGAGGCGGCGCGGCTCGAGCGCGAGGGCCAGCAGCGCGCCGCCCTGGAGTGGAACCTGCTCGTGCTGGAGAAGGAGCCCACCCGCGAGTCCGCATGGCGCCGCTCGATGCGCCTGCATTGCCTGCTCGGCGACCGCGCTTCCGCGCTGCGCGCCTACGCCCGCTGCTGCGCCGTGCTCGAGCACGAGCTGGGGATGTCCCCCATGGAAGAGACGCAGGCGCTGGCACGGGACATCGAGAGCGGCGCCCCAGCGCTCCTCTCGGAACGGCCCGTGCGGCGGGAGCTGCCCCTCTCCGTCCTGCATCCGCGCGTACTGGCCGGACGGGCGCGGGCGTGGGCACAGCTGGAGACGGCGTGGAAGGCACGCATCCCGGCCTTCGTCGTGGGCGAGCCGGGTCTGGGCAAGACACGGCTGCTCACCGAGTTCGCCGCCACCTGCGGCCGGCCCCTCCTCTTCTCCTCGCGGCCGGGGGACACCACCGTGCCCTTCGCCACCCACGCGCGCTTCTGGCGGCGGATGCTCGCGCAGCGGCCAGACGTGGTGCTGCCGGCCTGGGTCCGCCGCGAGCTGACGTGCATCCTCCCGGAGCTGGAGGACGGGAGCTTCACCCCCACCGGTGAAGTGGACAAGGTCCGCCTCTTCAGCGCCATGCTGGAGCTGCTGCGTCTCACGGGCGAATCCTTTGGCTCGGTGGTCGCTGACGACCTCCAATACATGGACGCGGAGAGCTTCGAGGCCGTCTCCAACATGGTGTCCGCCGCCATGGACGCCGGGATGATGCTGCGGTTGCCCCACCTGGTGGCGGGCCTGCGCCGCGGCGAGGCCCCGCAGGCCGAGGCCCTCATCCGCCGCATGGTGGAAGCCGGGCTGGCGGTACGCGTGGAGCTGGAGCCGCTCTCCACGCCCGAGGTGGCCGAGTTGCTGGGCGGCGTGGACGTGCCCGAGGCCTCGGGACTCGCCGAGCCCCTGGCGCGCTTCACCGGGGGCAACCCCCTCTTCATCATCGAGACACTCAAGAGTCTCATCGAATCCGGCGAGCTGACCCAGGGCCTGCCCCGAGCGCTCCCCCCTGCGGGCCGGGTGGGCGCCATCCTCGAGCGCAGACTCGAGCGGCTGTCCGCGCGGGCACTCCAGCTCGCGCGGACGTTGGCGGTGGCCCGGCAGCAGTTCTCGCTGGAGCTGGCCGCGCAGGTGCTGGACGCGCATCCCCTGCACATCACGCAGGGGTGGGAGGAATTGCTGGCCGCGCAGCTCGTGCGCGACCACTGGTTCACGCACGACCTCCTCTACGAGGCCGTGCTCCAACACCTCCCCGCTCCGGTCGGGGTGTGGTTGCACCGGCGCGTCGCGGAGCACCTCTCCACGCTGAAGGTTCCCGCCGCCCTCCTCGCCCACCACTGGCGGGAGGCGGGAGACGCCGCACGGGCCGCGCTGTTCGACGAACGCGCGCAGCAGGAGGCGCTGGTCGTACGCGCTTCCTGAGCTGAATGGAGGCGGTGGGCCTTTACCTTCGCCTCCAATGGGGGCGAGCGAGGGTCCGCG
Source organism: Archangium lipolyticum (assembly GCF_024623785.1). Lineage (NCBI taxonomy): Bacteria > Pseudomonadati > Myxococcota > Myxococcia > Myxococcales > Archangiaceae > Archangium > Archangium lipolyticum. Next base: position 210,506 of record NZ_JANKBZ010000013.1, on the reverse strand, counting down.
CGAGCCCTGCACGGCATCCCTGGTGAATCAGGCATCGGAAATTCACCGGTGATAATGTCAACCGCGCCACGCGGTGTTCCGCCGGACAATTCCCAGCAGGGACTCCATCGCGTTGGGCTCAGGGTCTCGCCACGGGCACCGCAGGTCGAATCCTCTCATGCCTCACACGTCTCCACCCCGCGCTCCCCTCGCCCGATCGACGCTCCTCAAGATGGGCGCACGCATCGCGGTGGTCATCGTCCTCTCCACGCTTTTCAGCTACCTGCACATGTTCCGCATGCTGCGCACCGAGGCGCTGGAGAGGTTGGAGCGGCACGTGGTGGAGCGCACCACCCGGGAGGAGGCCATCTTCCTGCTCGCCCAGGACAACCACGCCGCCTTCAATCGGGCCTTGGAGGAGCGCATCCGCTCCCTCTCCCAGGAGGAGGTGGACGCTCGCTTCGAGCGCTTGTTCGCTCGCCTTCCCGACGGCAGCATCCGCAACCGTCCCGAGAGCTTCGATGGCACGCGTCAAGTGGGACTGTTCGTTCCCCGAGGCGTTCCCATGGATGGCTGGATGCGCCGCCGGCTCGTGGCCGGGTATGAGGTACTCAGCCAGTACGGGCCCGCCTTTCGCGTCCGCTTCAAGAGCACCTTCATCACCCTGCCCGAGCAACCGGGCCTCATCTACTGGCCCGAGCGCCCCACCTACAGCCAGGATGCCCCGGCGGATGCCTCGGTGGCTTCCGCGGAGTACTTCCTCGGCAGCCTGCCCGAGAACAACCCGCAACGGGAGACGCGCTGGACCAGCGTCTACCAGGAGCGCATCAGCTCCAAATGGCTGACCACGGTCACCACGCCCCTGGACATGGATGGGCGGTATGTCGCGGCCATCAGCCACGACATCCTGCTCGAGGAGTTGATGGCCCGCACCCTCGGAGACCATCTGCCCTCCGCTTACAACGTCCTCTTCAGCGAGGACGGCGAGATCATCGCCCATCCCAAGGTGGACCTGAAACGCCCCCCCGGACAGAGCAACGCCGAGGCGCAGCAGGTCCACCTGCGCGGCATCCTCGAGCGCATGAAGACCCAGGGGCCCGGGCAGGGCGCATTCGCGCTGCCGGAGTATGGCGAGTATGTCGCCGTGTCACGCATGCGTGGCACCGGGTGGTTCTTCGCCACGATCCAGCCCGAGCACGTAGTGACCCAGGCCGCCCTGCGCGCGGCGCGCATCGTGTTGCTGCTCGGTGTGCTGTCGCTGATCATCGAGCTGGCCCTCATGTACTGGGTCCTCCGCCAGCAGATCACCCGTCCCCTGTCTGGTATCACCCAGGCCACGGCGCGCATCGCGGCTGGCGAATTCAAGGTCGAGCTGGACATCCAGCGCCAGGATGAGCTGGGACAGCTGGCCCGGGCCTTCCGCGTCATGGCCGATCGGATCCAGCACCGCGAGGAGGAGCTGCGCATGGCCAATGAGGGGCTGGAGCAGCGGGTGGAAGAGCGCACCCGGGAGCTGAAGGACGTCCACCAGCAGCTCGTCCAGACGGCACGGCGCACGGGCATGGCGGAGATCGCCACCAACGTCTTGCACAACGTGGGCAACGTGCTCAACAGCGTCTACACCGCGTCCCAGGTCGCCAAGGAGCGGGTGATGAAGATGCGCGTGGAGCATGTGACCCGGGTCGCCACCATGCTCCAGGACCGACAATCCGACCTCGCCACCTTCCTCCAGGAGGAGCGTGGACGCCACCTGCTGCCCTTCCTGGACAAGCTCGGCGAGAACCTGGTGGACGAGCGCCGGGAGGTGGTCTCCCTGCTCGAGGATGTGGGCCGTCACGCCGAGCACATCGGGGAGATCGTCAAGGTGCAGCAGGATTATGCCCGGCAGCCCAGGATGCAGGAGCCCGTCCTCCTGGAGCAACTGGTGGAGGACTCGCTGCGCATCAACTCGGCGGGGCTGTCACGGCATCAGGTGAAGATCGAGCGGCAGCTGGAGTCGCTACCGCAGGTGCTCACCGACAAGCACAAACTGCTGATGATCCTGGTCAACCTGATCAGCAACGCCAGGTACGCCATGGACCACGTGCCCGCGAATGAGCGGCTCCTCCGCATCAAGCTGGAACGTGCCACCCACGACCGCGTCCGCATCGAGCTGCACGACAATGGGATGGGCATCGCCCCGGAGATGCGCACCCGCATCTTCCAGTTCGGCTTCACCACCCGTGCGGAGGGACACGGCTTCGGGTTGCACTCCAGTGCCCTGGCGGCCCAGGAACTGGGGGGCACCCTGATGTGCCACAGCGACGGCCCCGGCAAGGGCGCCACCTTCACGTTGGAAATCCCTTATCAGCCTGCTCAGGCGGGGGCCTGAGCACGCCCTTCGCGTTACAGGAGGGACACACGCCGTCTTCTAGGCCCGGCTCGCCTCGACGGCCCTGACGGTGCCCCGCAGCCGCGCAATGAGCCCTCGGACGGCGGCCTGGAGCACCCAGCCCAGCGCCACCAGCCCGGAGAGCAGACCCACCAGGTCCCCGATGCGCGCATAGAGCGTGGGCACCCGCCCCACCGGCAGCTCCGCGCGCAGCACCCGCTCCTCCCCCGCCGTGAAGTGGTCCAGCTCGCCGTACACGCGCCCGTAGCCATCCACCGCCACCGAGAGCCCCTGGTTGACCTGGCGCACCATGCTGAAGCCCCGCTCCACCGCGCGGAACACCGCCTGCCGCGTGTGCAGCGGGCTGATGCCCTTCCAGTCGCTCGACGGCAGCAGGAGCAGCTCGAGCCCTCGCGCCGAGGCGTCGGCGAACACCGCGGGGAAGTCCCCGTCGAAGCAGATGGCTCCCCCCAGCATCCCCACTCCCTGGGCCTGGATCACCGGCAGCTCCGTGCTGCCCGGAATGGAGTGATCCGCCTCCCAACCCGGCACCGGCCGGGACTTCACGTAGCGCCACGCCACCGCCCCGTCCGGCCCCACCAGGATGAGCTCGTTGCGCAGCATCCGCTCCACCGAGGGCGTGAGGCTCGCCACCGACATGCCGAGCCACACGCTCCGCTCGCGCGCCAGTGCGCTCCCCCGCGCGATGAGGGCCTCCAGCTCCCCGGCCAGCACCACCGCGTTCCCCTCGGACCAGAGGATGAGCTTCGCCCCGCTCACGGCCTCCCGCTCCGACAGGCGCAGCAGCTCCTCGTTCACCGCGCGCGAGGCCTCGGCGAAAGCGCGCCAGTCCTCGTCGCCGAAGGCCTCGCCCTTGATGAGCCGGGACAGCCCCGCCTCGCGGCCCTTGGCTACCTCCCCCGCCACGGTGATACCCGCCACCCGGACGCGCTCGCCCACGCTCCCCGCCCCCGCGAGCCGCAGCGCGCCGAAGGCGAGGATGCCCATCAACACTCCCGCGTACACCGCCACCCCGGGCAGGACGCGGCGCCACGTGTCCCGGTGCTCGAAAGCCCAGTTGGCCACGGTGGCGAACCACGCCATGACGAACGTCAGGCCCCACAGCCCCGTCACCGACACGAGCTGCACCAGCACCGGCGCCCGGGCCTGGGTGTAGGCCAGCACGCCCCAGGTGCCGAACGGGTTGCCCATGCTGCTGAAGAGCTCCAGCCCCGTCATCGCCGCCGGCAGGAAGAGCGTCCCCAAGAAGGACGCCCGCGGCCCCACGATGAGCCGGTCCGCCAGGTACACCAGCGCGACGACCACGGCTCCACCGAAGGCCATCCCGAAGGCGCTCGCGGCGGAGCCCGGGAACACCTGCAGGTTCGCCACGCCGACGGCGACGGTGTTCGCCACCAGGAGGCTCACGAAGCCAACCGCCGGACGACGCTGCCGGGAGAAGAGGAGAAACAGGGCTCCCATCAGCCAGCCGGGCAGCAGGGCCCACTCCGTGTTCAACAGCATCAACGACCCGGTTCCACCCAACAGGGCGAGCCACGGCACGAACGCGGGCAGGCGCCGCGAGCCTTCATCCGGATGACCACTCATCGCATTCCCTCTTCTCTCGTCGAAACCTTCGTCCGGGCGAGCCGCTGGAGCGCTTCGCGCGCCTCGTCACACCAGCGCAGGTGCGCCTCCAGCCCGAGCAGCCCCGCGCGGATGGACAGGTGGCTGTAGAGCAGCTCCGGGTGGCCCTCCCGGGAGTGGCGGACGTCCTCGTCGATGCGACGCAGCGCCGCCAGCAGCCCCTCCGCCTCGGCGCGGCTGCGCTCCACCTGGGCCAGTGAGTCCTCAGGACCCACCTGGGCCCCGAAGAAGAGCTTGAGCAACAGCTCATTGCGCTCGACGTGGGGAAGCACCGGCCGCCTCAGCCACTCCGCGAGCGCCTTCCGCCCCTTCGCCGTCACCCGGTACACCTTCCGCACCCGTCCGCCCCGCGAGTGCTCCTCCCGGTCGAGCTCGACCAGGCCCTCCTCCTCCATCCGCTCCAGCGTCGGGTACAGGTTGCCGTAGCTCTCCTGCCAGAAGTGCCCCACCGACTGCTCGATGGCACCGCGCAGGTCGTATCCACTCATCGGCTCCCGGCACAGCATCCCCAGGATGGCGAACTGACAGGTGCTCTCTCTCGCCACGACTGCCTCCTCCCCCCCTATATATCAGGCTGATATATCGGTGGCTACCCCCATCGGTGGCCTGGGGCTGGCGGCGGTGCGTGGGCCCAGCGGGTTCTCCGAGCCTCTCAGCGCGCTCCGACATGGAAGCGGCGGGAATCGAACCCGTGCCTTGTGCTGGGTCGGTTGCAGGGGACCTCTATATCTTGGGCCTGCCTACCTCTTCTCAACACCCTCTAACGTGCCCACACGAGGAACCGCTCCTCGCCGTCCAGCGTTGGAGTCTCCTGATCCCCCTCATGCGGTTCAAAGTGTCCACCATGTCCTGGCGCGTGGTCTTTGTCTTCTGCGTCCTATCGTTGCTGCCCCCCCAGGCGGTGGCCCAGGAGGCGCGTCCGGCTGGAAAGTCCGTGCTCCTGCTCATTCCCGAGGATACGGCGCTGCCCGCCATGGCGACGCTCGTCGCCAGTCTCCGCTCCTCCTTGTGGGAGGCCCAGGACGGCCCGATCACTCTGGATGTCGAGAGCCTGGATCTGGGTTGGGCCCGCGGGCCTGCCTACACACACGCCCTGTACACCTGGTATCTGGCCAAGTACCGGGAGCGTCGGCCGGATGCCCTCATCGCCTTCCGCTCCGACGCCGTCCAGTTGGCCCTGCAGCTGCGCCGGGAGCTATGGCCGGATATCCCGATGATCGTCCTCTCCGAGGACGAGCGGCTCTGGGAGCAGCAGCCTCGCCCGGAGCGGGTGGCGGGCCTCTGGCTGCATTATGACATGCGGGCCACCGCGGAGCTGGCCCTGCAGCTGCTGCCTGGCACCCGGAGGCTGGCGCTCGTCAACGGCTCCAGTCCCTGGGAGCGCGCTCAGCAGGAGCAGATGGTGCGAGAGCTGCAACCGCTGCTGGCGCGGCGAAGGCTGGAGTTCATCGACCTGAGCAACCTGCCGCTGGCCGAGCTGCTCGAGCGCGCGAGGACCCTGCCCGACGACACCACTGTCCTCACCTTCACCTTCATGACCGATCCCAGCGGGAGACCCTTCGTGGGGCGCGAGATCGCACGCATGTTGCTCTCCGCCAGCAATCGGCCCTGCTTCGCCCTCCACGACACCGTCCTGGGTCTGGGGTTCGTCGGCGGAGCGCTCGTCAGCTACGAGGCCGTGGGCCAACAGCTGGGCATGCTCACCTCCCGCGTGTTGCGCGGAGAGCAGGAGGAATTCCTCGCGCCCCTGAAGCCGGCACCCGTGGACACGCTGACGGTCGATGCCCGCGCGCTGCGGCGCTGGGGCATCCCCCGCGATCGGGTGCCTCCCGGGGTGCGGCTCGCCTTCGACGAGCCCACGCTCTGGGAGCGCTACCGCTGGTGGGTCCTGGGGGCCCTGACGGTCAGCGGCCTGCAGGCGCTGGTGGCCGGGGGGCTCGTGGTGGAGCGCCGCCGCCGCATGCGTGCCCAGGCCGAGCTCCTCGAGCGCCAACGCCTGGAGAAGCTCGCGGAGATGGAGGCGCGTCGAACCCTGGATCAGCTGGCCCACGTGAGCCGGGTGGCCGCCCTGGGCGAGCTGGCCGCCTCACTGGCTCATGAGCTCAACCAGCCCCTGGCCGCCATCCTCAGCAACGCCCAGGCCGCACGCCGCCTGCTGAACGCCACCCCCGCGCAGCTGGACGAGGTGCGCGAGGCCCTCGGGGACATCATCTCCGACGACAAGCGCGCGGGCGAAGTCATTCACCGCATGCGCGCGCTGCTCAAGCGGGGGGAGCCCCGGCAGGAGCTCCACTCGCTCAATGACCTGGTGCGCGAGGTGGCGCGCCTGCTGGCCAACGACATGCACCTGCGCGGCGTGACCCTGCAGCTGGAGTTGGCCCCGTCGCTGCCCGCCGTCCAGGGGGACGGAATCCAGCTCCAACAGGTGGTGCTCAACCTGCTCATCAACGCCATGGATGCCATGGCCGATGTCCCCGCGGGCCAGCGCCAGCTGCGGGTCCGCACCGCCTCGCCAGGCCCGGGGCAGGTGGAGCTGAGCGTGCAGGACTCGGGAGGAGGGATCGAGCCGTCGCGGCTGGCCCTCATCTTCGAGCCCTTCTACTCCACCAAGGAGCACGGGCTGGGCATGGGGCTGTCCATCAGCCGCTCCATCGTCGAGGCGCACGGCGGCCGCTTGCAGGCCGAGAGCCCTCCGGCGCAGGGGGCTCTGTTACGGTGCGTGCTTCCCTCGGCGCACACGGAGTCCTCGCCATGACACAAGCCCCCGCCACCATCTTCCTCGTGGACGACGATGAGTCCGTGCTGCGGGGGCTGGTGCGGCTGCTACGGGCCGCCGGTTATGCCACGAAGCCCTTCGCCTCGCCCTCCGAGTTCCTCGCGCAGCTGTCCGGGGACACGCCGGGCTGCGCCGTGCTGGACCTGCGGATGCCGGGGCTGAACGGGCTGGAGCTGCAGCAGTCCATGGAGTCCAAGGACTGCCACCTGCCTGTCATCTTCATCTCCGGCCACGGGGATGTACCGGCCAGCGTCAGGGCCATGAAGGCCGGCGCCGTGGACTTCCTCCTCAAGCCCTTTGATGAGCAACAACTGCTGGGATCCATCTCCCAGGCCTTGCTCAAGGACGCGGCGGCCCGCGCTGGCCGCGCCGAGACAGCCGCGCTGCATGCCCGTCATGCCGACCTCACTCCCCGCGAGCGCGAGGTATGCGCGCTGGTGGCCCAGGGGCTGACCAACAAGGAGGTCGCCCAGCGGCTGGGCACCACCGAGAAGACCATCAAGGTGCACCGCGCCCGCGTCATCCAGAAGCTGGACGTGGACTCGGTGGCGGAGCTGGTGCGGTTCGTGGACCGGCTGGGCCAGGGCTGAGCCCGCGCTGTGTAAGCACTAGGTCCAATATCCATGACCTGGCACTCGGAGTAGAGATGGCCGCGCCGACATGAACGCGGCACCTCCTCTGGCTGCTGGCCGTCTGGGCCTTTCCCACCATGGACCCAGGGCCACTTCGCATGAAAAACCTACCGATCTCCCTTCTTGCCTTCTGCTTGACGCTGGCAGTCACTGGCTGCCACTGCTCTTCATCTCCATCAGACGATTTCTCGATCCGTGTCGTCCTCGCGGAGACCCGCATCTCCGCGGGTATGACGACCACCGCGAAGGCCCAGCGGGTCCATGACGATGGCCGCGTCGTCGACCTCGACGCCTCCATTTCACGGCAATGGACATCGTCCGCTCCTCGAGTGGCCTCCGTCGAACCGCAACCGGACGGCACCGTCAAAGTGACGGCTCTCGAGCCCGGTAGCGCCATCATCACAGTCAACGCGGACGAAGCCTCGGGCGAGGCAACCCTCGAGGTCACCGCCGCTCGCCTCCTCACCTCCATCACGCTCACCCCCACGACGGCTTCGGTAATCCAGGGCTCGACACAGCAGATCACCGCTCGAGGCAGCTACAGCGACGGCACCACGGGCGACGTGACGAGCAGCGCGACGTGGACGACGAGCAACACCGCCATTGCCACCGTGAGCAGCACGGGCCTGGGCACCGGCGTGGCCGGGGGTGGGCCCGTCACCATCACCGCCACCCTGGGTGACGTGAGCGGCACGGCTCAACTCAGCGTCACTGGGTGGACGTCCGCGGGGTCCATATCCACGAGCCGCTACAACCACACCGCCACGCTGACCGACTCGGGCCGGGTGCTCATCGCTGGGGGGCGCAATGGGACGACCACCCTGAGCAGTGCGGAGTTGTACGATCCAGCGACCAACGCCTGGTCTCCAGCCCGTGCCATGTCCAACGGCCGCTTCGCTCACGCCTCCCTATTGCTCCCCTTTGGTTACGTGCTCGTCAGTGGGGGGACCAATGGGACGACCCCCCTGCGCGCTGCGGAGGTGTACGATGCAGCGACCGACTCCTGGTTCAACGCCGGTTACTTCTACGTGGGCCGCTACGATCACACCATGACGTTGCTCCCCTCGGGCAATGTGCTCGTCACCGGCGGCACCGATGGCACCAACGCTCTAGCCACTGCGGAGGTGTACGACCCGCTCGTCAACCGCTGGGATAAGGCCAGCCCCATGAGCACCGCCCGCTTCAACCACACCGCCACATTGCTCCCCTCGGGCAAGGTCCTCGTCTCAGGGGGGTCCAATGGCTCCGGGAGCTTGAGCAGCGCCGAGGTGTACGACCCGGACACCAATACGTGGGCTCCAGCTGCCTCCATGGTGACGGGCCATGGCCTTCACGCGGCCACGCTGCTCCCCTCTGGCAAGGTGCTCATCTCAGGGGGTCAATCGCTCACCGCTCCCTCTTCCTCTGAGCTGTATGATCCAGGCACCAACAGCTGGTCCGCGGCTGGCGCCATGGTCGAAGGCCGCTCCCGCCACACCGCCACGCTGCTCGCTTCGGGCCAGGTGCTCATCGCGGGGGGCGACGGCAGCAGCGATGACAACACCGCGGAGTTGTACAACCCAGCCACCTCTTCCTGGTCCGCGACCGCCTCCATGGCCGCGCCCCGCGGAGCTCACACCGCGACGCTGCTTCCCTCAGGCAGGGTTCTCGTCGTGGGTGGCGAAGATGGCACCCGCCCACTTGCCACGGCGGAAGTGTACGTGCCCTGAGCGCAAAGCCTCTCTGAGGTTGCATTGAACCCGCGGGCGAGTGATTTATCGACTGCCCTTCAGAGGCCAGATCGAAAAAATGGGTAGGGCCGATGGAACAAGTTGAGGCCCTTCCCCAACCGAAGCACCGCAGTGACGCGACACTTCAACACCTACACAGAGGAGAAGAGTCCACATGAGCAGCCAGTCCTTCAACCCGTCAACGATCAATTCCTACATCCTTTTCAACCACAACTACAACGTCATCCCAGTGAAAATCCGGCTGAAGGATGCATCGGACCCTGGCGCCATCAATCTGGGGCCGAGCCAGAGTCTAACGTTCGAGGTGAGATATTCGGGCGGAAAGGCCAAGTTCTACTATACCAACAAAGAGGTGCAGCAGATCGACCTCAACAACGGCAGCTCATCCGACGACCTGAATACGCCCAACTCGGACAACAACGGTTACAACACCCTGCGTTACGTTCCTAGCAATCGTCAGGGCGCCTCGGATATAATCAATTTCGACGTCAACACCTTTGAGACGCTCTTCACCGACAATGACGGCATTGCCGGGGGCGGGACGGCCATCTTCACGCAGGCCATTCAGGGCTCTGCCATCCGGACTGCGCTCAGCAGCACGTAACTACTCGTCGGCCCCCGCGGCGGGCCCATCCCCCCCGGGCCGTCTCCCGTCGTGGGCTCCCGCGCTGTCGGCTTCAGCGGAAAAAGAAAACCCCGGCTCGCCTGATGGCGACCGGGGCTTTGCTATACCTCAACAGGGCCCCCATCCCGCCTATACACTAGCGCGGCTTCTGGAGAGAGAGTCCAAGCTTCTTCTTCAATACCTCTCCAATCCGCGCGAGCTCACTGGCATCTCGAGAACCTATCGAGACGCCCATTCCTTGTTTCTCGAACTGCGTAATACCAATTGCCGTGTCGCCGCGCTCCGCGCAAACACAGATGCTGTCGGAGAACCATTCTTCCTCGAAGCCAAGCTCGAGAATGACGCGGCGGGCCTCATCCACTCTGTTCATCAATCCTAGCGCTGCATAGGACGAAGCATAGAAGGCATAGGAAGGCCGGGTGTACAGCCGAAATCCAAGAAAGGCATTTCTGAACAAGAGCCCCATCAATGATTCTGCGTAGAGGCCATAGACCTTGTTGCCTTCCGTGAATACGACGCGTGGCTCTCCTGTGGGGACGATTTCCAGGCAGATGTCAGATGAGATGCTTCCGGTCCCGATGACGATGCAATGGGGCGGGAACCCTTCGTCCTCCGACAAGGAGTCGCGATAGTAATCAATCATGGCCGAGATGTCCGTCGTGCCATCCATCCCCACGTCCAGATCTCCGTCTCCATGACCCATGCGCGCGAGGAAGGCCTCGTAAACCCCGGGGAGGGGGAGTCCCGTCAGACGAGCCAGCGCCTGAATCTCCTGAGCGGTCGCACCGCGGATTCGCGCTGGGAAGCCTGGATCCCACTGCGATGCACGCGCGATGAACTCATCCATGGATACATTCATGCCAGCTCAGGGCTCGCAGAAGCCGCCGCGCACCCACTCGTTGGCGACGTCTCTGTTGAACTTGAAGGTCACGGGCACGCGATGCTTCGCGACGGTCGCGCCAGTGTCGTCGATGGCGGAGAGCAGCGCGTGGGGCTCATACTCATCGGCCACGATCTCGAGCCGAACCTCGTACCAGCGGCCCTCCCAGGCGATGGAGAGCTTCTTGGTCATGGCCTGGTCGCGCTGTCGCGCGGAGCGGTCCAGGACCTCCGAGGCCGTTTTCACGAAGGTCGCGAACGCCGTCGCATCGAAGGGCTTGGGGTTCTTCTTGTCGCGGCCCATCACCCACGGACTGATGAGGACAGGCTCGGCGAGCCCCTGCTTGCGGATTTCCACGGCCCAGCCGTCGTCCTCCTCGTTCTTGATGACCCTGGCCGTCCAGCCGTTCTTCCGCCAGAACGTGGGCTCCATGACTTCGGGCTCGGCAGGCGTGCGCTCGTCGCTCATGGGCGTTCCTCATACCCTGCGATTGCCATTTTCCAGAGAAGTATCTGCCCCCTGCACATTGCCCCCGTTCCTCTTATGCGCTTCAAATCCCCTTGCTCGACAAACGGTCTTCCCTACTCTCCTCCGGGCACCCGATCCACGGGAGCGCGAAGCCCGGAGGAAGTAGCCCGATGAAGTCCCTGCGTTCGTCCTTGTTGATGCTCGGATGGCTGTCCCTGTCCCTGGGATGCCAGCCCGAGGAAACCCTTCTAGCGCCCGGCAGCGGGCTGGAAACCCGGGGCGAGTCCCTGTCCGATCTGGTCGGGAGCTGGTCCACCACCGCGTCCTCGGGAGGCCCGTTCCAGGTGGCCACCTTGATGCGTGGCACGGGCGATGTGCTGACCCAGTATTGCGGCATCGCGTACGTGTACAACCCGTACACGGACACGTGGCGGTCGTCGGGGATGATGAGCTCGCTGAGCCGTTGCGCCTACACCTTGACGGAGCTCCCCTCCGGCAAGGTGCTGGCTGCCGGCGGAGACATCGGCCCGAAGTACTCGGCCAGCAGGACGGAGCTGTACGACCCCGCCACCTCCACGTGGAGCACCCTCCCGAGCACCTTGAGCTCGCCCCGCTACCGGCACACCGCGACGCTGCTCGACTCGGGTCAGGTGCTGCTGGTGGGCGGCTACGGCTACCGGGAGCAGCGGACCATCCAGGGCACGGAGCTGTACACCCCGGAGACGGACACGTGGAGCATCGCGGGCAGCACCCTCATCCCCCGGTCGTCGCACACCGCGACGCTGCTCTACTCGGGCAAGGTGCTGGTGGCGGGGGGTGAAGCCTCCTCGCTCGAGTCGCACGCCTCGGCGGAGCTCTACGATCCGGCCACGAACACCTGGACGCTCACCGCCAGCATGGCCCGGGCGCGCAAGTACCACCTCGCGGTCCGGCTCTACTCGGGCTACGTGATGGTGCTGGGCGGCGCGCATCCTACGGAGACCTCCGTGGAGATGTTCGACCCGTACAACGAGCGGTGGTTCGCGGGCCCGACGCTGCCGTTCAGCGGCCCCTACTCCGCGACGATGCTCTTCTCGGGTGAGGTGCTGGTGACGGGCAGCTCCGGGCGGGCGGCTGTGTACGACCCGTCGACGAACACGTGGCTCCCCGCCGCGACCATGAACCAGATCCGCGGGGCGGCCGTCCCGGTGCTGCTCCACACCGGGCAGGTGCAGGTGTTCGGCCCCAACGGCCTGTCCGAGCGCTTCACGCGCTGACCCCGCGAGAGGTCCGGCCGCCCAGTCATCTTCCAGTCACGCTTCGCGTGCAACCCGACGCGAAGCGCCATGGCGACCACCGAGAGGAAAGTCCGATGACCCTCCTCTTGTCCAACCTCCTGAAGTTCGCGGTCCGCTGCGGGGTTACTGCTTCGTGGTGTAGTTGGCCGGGACGTAGACGTAGCCCTTGCCCTCGGACCTCACGTGGCCGAGGCCCGGGAACGAGACGTGGGCCAGGCCCACCCAGTAGCCCTGCTTCGCCGCGTCGGCGAGGGCCTTCTTGCGCTGGGCCGCCGCCGCCTTCGAGTCAACGTCGAACTGGACGGTCACCGACGGCTCGGGGAACTGCACCGCCGCCACGTGCAACAGGTCTCCCCACAGCATCAGCTTCTGGCCCTTGCTCTCCACGGCGTAGGTGCTGTGACCGGGGGTGTGGCCGGCGGCCGTGATGGCCTTGATGCCAGGCACCAGCTCGGTGTCACCCTCGAAGGGCTCGAGCTTGCCCGCCGTGGCGTACGGGGTCAGCATCGCCATGGCGTTCTGGAACCCCGACTGCGCCTCCGCGGGCGCCTTCTTCATGTTGTCGGCGCTCATCCAGTAGTCCGCCTCGGCCTTGGCCAGGTGCACGGTGGCGTTCGGGAAGCTCCGCTTGTCCCCGGTCATCAATCCGCCCATGTGATCCGGGTGCAGGTGGGTGATGAGCACGGCGTCGATCTGCTCCGGCTGATAGCCGGCCGCCTTCAGGTTCGCCAGCAGCTTGCCGAGCGTCGGGCCATAGAGGTTGCCAGCGCCCGTATCCACCAGCACCAGCTGGGAGCCGGTGTTGATGAGGAAGGCATTGAACGAGCTCTCCACGGGCGTCTTGAGGAACGCGCGCGCGAACGCCTTCTCCACCTGGGCGGGCTTGACGTTGGTCAGCATCTTGTCCAAAGGCAATTCGAGGGTGCCATCGGACAGGGCGGTGATCTCGAAGTCGCCCAGCATCATGCGGTAGTAGCCCGGCGCCTGGGTCTTGACCTGGGGCGCGGCGGCCTGCGCGGTGGTGGGCACGAGCGCGGCACCGCTCGCGGCGGTGAGGACCGCGGCGACCGCGGCACGCCAGGGGAAGGTACGCAGCTTCATCGGGAGTCTCCGGATGGGGGGTGGATCCGCCAGCGTTATGCTTCAACTTCCGCCTCGCCCCAAATTCAGTTCAGCCCCTCCAGAGTCATGCTGACAGGCGTCTCTCACCACCAAGTGCTGAAGCAAGGACCCCGCTCCACCGGGAAGGGGAAAAGAAAACCCCGGCTCGCCTGATGGCGGCCGGGGCCTTGCTACATCCAATGGAGGCGGCGGGAATCGAACCCGCCGCCTGGCACGCCCAGAGCGGGGCTGGCGGAGTTTCGTGGGAGCCTGGCAGTAGCCTACCCGTCAATCACTCACCCTGTCACGGGACCACGCCCGGGAGCGCGGCGGCCTGACGGATCCACGAGGTAAATTGCGCCTCGTCGAATTTCCCCTCGTAGATGTCGTAGTAGCGGACGTCCTTCACCTTGGACGCGCCGGGGGGAAGCGGCTCGAGCGACGTGCCCCGGAAGAAGGTCACCTTGACGTACTTGTCGAAGCAGTGAAACGAGGTGAAGTAGCCCACCTCGCCGACGCCGAAGAACGGCGTGTTCCACTTCACCGCCTTCCTCACGCCCGGGACGGTGCGGACGATGATCTCGTCGATTCGGCGGCCGATGTCGCGCTTCCATCCGGGCATCGCTTCGATGAAGGCCCGCACCGGCGCGTCGCCCTCGCCCTTCGGAATCTGAGGGTTGCCGCCTGACAGGAGCTTCGGCTTCGCGGCGCGCGGAGCGCCGCTGCTGGCGGTTCGAGACCGTCCCGACTTCATCGCGGTCTTCCGTGGCTTCGAGGGCGACTTCGCAGGCATCGTCCTTCACTCCGTCACGCGGCGACTGACACCACCGGCTTGAGTACGTAGCGACCATACGCCACGAAGGCGACCAGAACACCCATCACGAGCGCCCAGATCATCGGGTTCTCGGGCGTCATCTTCGTCGAATGACGCGCGTACAGCGCGGCGAGCGCGAACGTCTCGAGCGTGAGCACCGCGGCCGCGTGCGCGGTGAGACCAGGCATCCACTTCAACGCCGCCGGAACGATCAGCAGCACGCCACCGGCCATCTCGAGGAAGCCGAGCGCCTGCCATACCCCGTGGGGGACCTCGCTGAACTGGCTCGCGAGTTGCTGAAACGAGAACGCCTTGTACGACCCGCCCGCGAGGAACAGCAGCGCGAGGACGGCCTGAAGACTCCAGAAGACGATGTTCATATGTGGTGGCTCGGTGATCAGGCCTTGAGGGCCGGGTTGTCGCTGACAGGAGAAGGCAGAGCGGCGCCGCCCGACGCCTTCTCGAGCGTCTTGGCGAGCTTTCCGTGCATCATCTTCCAGCCGAACTCGGCGCCGTGGAACGCCTGGTCCTCCTTGAAGCCGGAGTGCTCGAAGAGCACGCGCGTTCCATCGCCATCGGCCTCGAGGCGGTAGCTGACGCGCGTATCCAGCCAGCCCTCGCCAACGACCCACGTGAACTCGAGCTCGGACGGAGGAAGGCACCGGAGCACCTCGCAGTGCACGACGAGACCATCGAACCTGGCCCGAGGGTCTGGAGGCACGCGGAACGTGAAGCGATGCCCGACGCGCGGCTCGAAGTCGTTCGGGTACATCCAGTCGGCGAGCGCCTCGCTGGTCGCGAGCGCGCGCCACACTACGGCGGGCGACTGGGTGAACTTCAGCTCCCGTCGGATTGTCTTCGTCATCATCGCTCGTTGCCCTTCTCGAGGTGCCGCCGCAGGCGGGTGAAATTGTCGTCCCAGAACCGCTCGTAGTGAGCGAGCCAGTCGCGCACCGGCTCCAGTCGCTCCGGCACGAGGCGGTACCGCCGTTCCCTGCCGTGCCGTTGCTCGGTGACGAGACCCGCATCGAGGAGCACGCGCAGGTGCTGAGACACCGCCGGGCGGCTCATCTCGAAGTTCTCGGCGATCGCATTCACCGGGCGGTCGCCGTCGACCAGCAGGTCGAGCATGCGGCGCCGCGCCGGATGGCTGATCGCTCCGAACACCCCGGGTTCCGTGTGCATCATCGCCCGCCGATAATGCGTAAGGAGATGCTTACGTGTCAAGCGGCTAGAACGTCGTCACCACTCCCTGATTTCTTGGAAAGTGACAGGTCTTGTTCAGGCGAGATCACGGCGCCGGAGCACCAGGACTCCCGTGGTACCCAGGGCCGCGGCCAGACCTGTCAACACCAGCAGAGGGGTGACAGTGAATGCTCCGCCCGAGAGGATCCGCGGAAGGTGGTGGAAGGGGATGGCCTGATTCGCCACGGCGTACTCCAGGCCGAGAATGGGACCGAGGACCTCCCCGAAGACGTTGATGAACAGGAACGCCGCCCAACTGATGGCGGAGGCGAAGCGCGGAACAACACCGTACGCGAACACCGCGACCCCAGCGACCACCCAGACCGCGGGCACCTGGATCAGCGCACCCGCGAGGCTTCGGGAGAGCTGGAGCGCCAGTTCACCCGTGTTGCTCCCATGAACGAGCCCGAGGGCGATGCCGCTCGCGGCCATCACCGCCACGGGTCCCAGGACCACGAAGACCAGGTGGCTGGCGGCCCAGCGCACCCGCCCGACGGCGGTCGATAGCACCAGCTCGGCGCGGCCCTGCTCCTCCTCGGAGCGCAGACGCAGCGTCACCAGGATGGGATGGAGCGTGGCGAGGTATCCCAGGCTGAGCAGGAGGACCCATGCGAGGAGATCGCTGAAGCGGACGTTCGGGCCACCGCCATAGCGGTTGACGATTTCCCGCCACCAGGGGTTCTGGCTGCCGACCTCATTCAATCCCTGGAGCAGGCCGCCCACGAAGGCGCCGAGCAGGGCGAAGGCGCTCATCCACCCCAGCAACAGCCCTCGTTGCAGACGCCAGGCGAGCGCCAGCGGGCTCCTGAGTCCGGGAGTGTCCTCGGGGGCGGGTCGTGAAGGCAGCACGCCCGAGCCCAGGTCCCGGCTCGCCACCAGCACATGCGCGACCCCCGCGAGGACGAGGGTCACGAGCACGGGCAGACCGAGGACCCACCAGCGACGGTCCGCGAACGGCTCGGCCAGATGGCTCCATCCCTGAGGCGACAACCATCTCAACCAGAGCTGTCCGCTTCCATCCGCCACGAAGCGCAGCACGTACCCAGCTCCGAGCGAGGCGAAGGCCATCCCCGCCGCCATGCGCGTACTCGCGCCCAGTTGTGCCGCCAATGCCGCTACCGCCGCGAAGACGCACCCCGGGGCCGCCAGCGCGCACCCGAACGCGAGCGACCCAACGGGCTCGCACCCCAGGGCGATCCACCCGAGCGCACAGAGCAGTCCGGTCAGCACGCTGGCTCCGCACGCCAGGAGGAGCGTCGCGGTCAGCGGGGCGAAGCGCCCAATCCCTCCCGCGGCCAACAACTCGAGCCGCCCGCTCTCCTCCTCGGCCCGGGTATGCCGGATGACAAGCAACGCGGTCATCAGCCCCAACAGGCTGTAGAGGATGTCTCCAATCTTCCAGGCCGCGAGTGACTCGAGGCGGGCGTTGGAGAGCTGCCCACCGAACGCGAGCGTCAGGGTGTTGTGGCGGACGAACTCCGCGAAGTCCTGGCGCAATGGCTCGGTGGGGAAGACGCGCGCGTAGTGGAGCACCGTTCCCACCACCATGACCACGAGCAGGAGGAGCCACGCGGGCATGGAGAACCGCTCGCGCCGCAGGAGATGCCGCAGCAACAGGCCCGTTCCCTCCCAGGCGCTCACGGGGACACCGCCTCGGAGGTGCGCGTGGGGACAGCTTCCGCGGGTCCTTGCGTCTGGTAGTGCCGCATGAACAGCTCCTCGAGGGTGGGGGGCTGGCTGACGAGGCTGCGCAGGCCCAGGGTGGTGAGGTGCCGGAGCACAGCATTGAGCTCGGTGGCGTCGACCTCACAGCGCAGCCGGGTGCCATCGACCTGCACCGCATGCACGCCCGGCCATCCCTCCATCCCGGACGGAGCGTTCCGCAGCTCCGCCGACAGCGTGGTCCGGGACAGGTGGCGCAGTTGCGCGAGGGTGCCGCTCTCGACCGTGCGCCCGTTGCGGATGATGCTCAAGCGATCACAGAGCGCCTCCACCTCGCCGAGGATGTGGCTGGAGAGCAGCACGGTCCGCCCCTGGCGCCGCTCCTCGAGGATGCACTCCTGGAACACGCTCTCCATCAAGGGATCGAGCCCCGAGGTGGGTTCGTCCAGGATGAGCAACTCCACGTTGGAGGCTAGCGCCGCGATGAGGGCGACCTTCTGCCGGTTCCCCTTGGAGTAGGTGCGCCCCGGCTTCCGGGGATCCAGCGCGAAGCGCTCCTGGAGCTGCGCGCAACGACGGGTGTCGAGTCCTCCACGCAGCTGGCCGAGCAGGTGGATCACCTCACCGCCCGTGAGGTTTGGCCACAGAGACACGTCTCCCGGCACATAGGCGAGCCGTCGGTGCAGCCGGGTGGCGTCCTTCCAGGGATCCCCGTCCAGAAGCCGGACCTCGCCCGCGTCCGCCCGCATCAGCCCCAGCAGCACCCGGAGCGTGGTGGACTTGCCCGCTCCATTCGGGCCGAGGAAGCCGTGTACCTCGCCGGTTCGCACGGACAGCTCGAGCCCATCGAGCGCCCGTGTCTGGCCGAACGACTTGATCAGGCCCTTGATCTGGATCGCGATTGACATGGGGTGAAGATATCGAGTTTTCACAAATTTGTGAAAACATTAATGATTGTGGGAGTTTCGCGGATGTTGGAGAACAAGGAGGGAGGATGTGGCCATGGGGAAGAGAGCGGGGGCGAAGCGTGACGAGGTGGCCGTGAGCCGGTTCGTCGAGCGTTTCGCCCTGGCCCTGTCGGACAATGGGTTCCCACGCATGCCCGCCCGGGTGTTCGCGGGTCTGCTGACCGCGGAAAAGGAGACTCGAACGGCGGCCGAGCTGGCCCAGCAACTCCGGGTGAGTGCGGCGGCCATCTCCGGGGCCGTGCGCTATCTGGAGCAGGTGGGCCTGGTGGAGCGCGGGCGAGAGCCGGGACAACGCAGCGACCACTACCGGGTCGTCTCCAACGCCTGGTACGAGGCGCTCGCCCGGCGCGACCAGATACTCCTGCGGTTCGAGCAGGTGCTGCGGGAGGGGATCGACGCGGTGGGCGCGGAGAGCCTGACCGGTCTCCGGTTGGATGAGACGCGGCAGTTCTTCGAGTTCATGCGGAGCGAGATGCCGCGCTTGCTGATGAAATGGCGGGAGCAGCGCTCCGCGAAGAGCCAGGGCTGAACGTGCGACTCCGGCCCGGTGGACACTTCCAGAGAGGGCCGGCCCCGCGAGCTCAGGCGGGGAACATCAGGTGGGTGTTCCCCTCTGGGATCTGGAAGTGGTGGAAGCTGACCGACGCACTGACGTCGAGCGCGCGCACCCAGTGCCACCAGCCCACCGGGATGAAGATCATCTCTCCCGGCTCGAGCACCACCTCCACCATGTCCGCTTCCTGGAAGGCGGGATGGCGCGTGGTGTCCGGGTTGGAGACGTCCACGTGACTGAAGGTGCCGTGGCGCGGGTATACCCGGTGGGGCTGGAAGGAAGGAACGAGCTTGAAGTGTTTGCGGCCGAGGACCTGGGACAACAGGATGTTCATGTTGTCATGGTGGAGCGGAGTGAGGGTGCCGGCGGGACCGAGCAGCAGCGTCATCATCATCGGATCGAGCGCCGGGTCGATGATGCCGCTGGGGGCACGGACGTCCTCACGCAGGCGGCGCAGGCCTTCGCGCGACCAGTTCTCGTTGCGCGGCACCATGTAGAAGTCGTTCGTCTCGCCCGCCTCCTGAATCATCCGGAGGAACTCCGCCAGCCGGACGGTGGCACGGTGCCGATCGTGCTCGAAGGCGTGGTTCGGGTTGGCGTTGCGGCCGGACATGATCTCCACTTCGACTTCGCCGCAGTGCTCACGGAAGTAGTCGAGAGACCAGCGGCGCAGGGCGGGCCAGTCCTCCATGAGCCCCTGCAACACGACGGGGCGGTGGCCGAAGTAGTAGTGGGTGAAGAACTCCTCGGCGGACAGCCCGGCCCGCTTCTCCACGCCGTGATGATGCCCTGACTGGCGATGGAGCTCGCTGTAGAGGTCCATCAGCGCCTCCATGCGCGCGTAGCGGCGGGCGATGTTGCGCCCCGCCAGCACGAAGGGGTGTTTCTCGGCGGCGGCGATCTCCTCGCGTGCCACCTCCTCGCTCACCCCGGCTGCGCGGAGCGCGGTGGCGATCTCCTCGGGAGTGGCTCCCTGGGCGAGGTTCTCCGCCAGCCACTGTTGCCATTCTGTTGCCAGACGGTGGGTTCCTGTATGCATGTTGATTCCCGCGGGCGGGTCTGGAAGGTTGGAGTACTCTAACAGGCCTCAAAGGAGTGAAGGCGATGATGACCCCAGCCGAGAACTCGCAGCACACCGCCACCGAGGTGGACGATGTCAACGTGAAGAACAACTACGTCGATTGCTGGAAGCGCGGCACGAAGCCCCAGCGTCGGCCGCTGCTCCCGACGCCTCAGGTCCCCCCTCTCGTCCGAGAGAGCGAGCGTTCGTAGAGCGGTTGGTCCCCGCCAGCGCTCCGTTCGTCCCAGGGGGCGTGGCGACCGTCCCGAGCGTTTCGCTAGCCTGCCGGCCCATGGACGAGCAGGACGAAACAATCACCGAGCCCGAGGAGGTCCCTCCCCTGCCCTCCTGGGCACTCTGGAGCGGGGCCCTGGGCTGGTGGCTGGCGGACGCACTGGTCACGGTCAGCCAGGTGCGACTGCTGCAATACGCGGGAGAGGCGCCCACCAGCGAGGGACCGCTGTGGCGCATGGCCCTGGGCAGCTCGCTGCTGTGGGTTCCCATCACGGTGCTGTGTCTGCGTTTGTCCGAGTGGTTTCCACTCCTCCGCCCCCGGTGGAGGCGCGCGGGCGCCGTGCACCTCGCCATGCTCGCCACCGTGGTGCTGGGGCGTGCGCTGTTCGTCGTCCTCACCCAGGACGTCTTCGGCTGGTACGCCCGCCCGCCAGGCTTCGGTACCGTGCTGGCGCAGAGCGTGGTCAACAATGTGTTGCCCTACGTGCTGATGACCGCCGGGGCCCACGCGCTGGGGCTCGCCCGCCGCGCCCACGTGCGCCAGCAGCGCGCGTCGCGGCTGCAGGCCCGGCTCGCCGAGGCCCGGCTCCAGGTGCTCACCTCGCAGCTCCGGCCCCACTTCCTCTTCAATGCCCTCAACGCCGTGGCCGCCCTGGTGCACAAGGACCCCGACGCGGCGGAGCGCATGCTCGCGCGGCTGGGAGACCTGCTGCGCCATGGCCTGGAGTCCTCCGGACGCCAGGAGGTGACGTTGCGCGAGGAGCTGGACGCGCTCGCGCCCTACCTGGACATCGAGCGCACGCGCTTCGGCGAGCGGCTCGCGGTGGAGTGGCGGCTCGCCCCCGACGTGCTCGACGCGCGCATCCCCCACCTGGCGCTGCAACTGCTCGTGGAGAACGCCATCCGTCACGGGCTCGCGCCCCGGGCCGAGCCCGGCCGGGTGCTCATCAGCGCCGCGCGGGACGGGGACTCGCTGCACGTGCAGGTGCGGGACGATGGCGTGGGCCTGCCTCCCTCGGGACTGCCCCGGCATGGCCGGGGCGTGGGCCTGTCCAACCTGCGCGCGCGCCTGGCCGCCCTCCATGGCACTCGCGCCACCCTGGAACTGAGGCCCGGGCAGCCTCGTGGCACCGTGGCCGAGCTGCGTCTGCCGTTGCCCTCGCGGGGCGGTGAGGTGGCTGCGTGAGCGGGGGCACCTCGGAAGAAGCCCCCTTGCGCGTGGTGGTCGCCGACGACGAGCCCCTGGCCCGCGAGCGGCTGCGCACGTTGCTGGCGGGTGAGCCCGGAGTGGCGTTGGTGGCGGAAGCGGCCAGCGGCGCGGAGACGGTGCGCGCGGTGCTCTCCACCACCCCGGACGTGCTGCTGCTCGACATCGAAATGCCGTCGGGCGACGGCTTCGAGGTGCTGCGGGCGCTGCCGCCCGGCCAGACGCCGGTGGTGGTGTTCGTCACCGCCTGGCAGCGCTACGCGGTCCAGGCCTTCGAGGCGCGGGCGTTGGACTACCTGCTCAAGCCCTATGACCGGGAGCGCTTCCGCGCCGCGCTGCTGCGGGCCCGTCAGCACGTGCGGCTCGTGCGCCGGTCGGAAGCGCCCCCCCACAGAGTGGAAGAGATGCTCTGCGCGCTCGCCCAGGCGGAAGCACCGCCACGGCGGTTGCCCGTCAAGGCGGACGGCCGCATCCGCTTCGTGGACTGCGCCGCCATCACCCACGTGGAAGCCGAGGCCAACTACGTGCGCGTGCACGCGGGCGGCGAGCAGTTCATCATGCGCGAGACGCTGACACACCTGGAGGAGCGGTTGGACCCGCGCCGCTTCCTGCGCGTCCATCGCTCGGTGCTGGTCAACCTGGACCACGTGCGCGAGCTCGAGCCGCTGTCCCAGGGCGAATACCTCCTGTCCCTCCCGGGCGGCGTCGCGCTGCGCACCGGCCGCGGCCACCGCGCCCGCGTGGAGCAAGCCCTGGGGCTGGAGGGGGACTGACGTCCGCCGCGTCCGTCCCCGCGCCCGCGCACTTCGTCCCGCGCCGCGCGCGCTTCGTCCCCACCTCCCGGACAACCCCTCGCCAACACGCTACCTCCATGTCCGTGGCGAGCGGAGAGAACCCCGCTCCGCCGCCCAACCCCATCTCAGGAGGAGTCTGTCATGTCCGTGTCTTCCCTCGTCCGTTCCCCGATGCTGCTCTCGCTGCTCACCCTGGCCACGCCCGCCCTCGCCCAGGAGACCGCCGCGCCGTGCGTACCGGAGGTGCTCGCCCCCGGCTTCGTCTCGTTGCCGGACCAGGAGGAGTACCGCATCGTCTTCACCCCCGACGGGCGCACCGCCTTCTGGGGCGTGAGTACCGGCTTCTTCCCCAGCTCTCGCCAGTCCACCATCGTCTTCTCCGAGTGGCGCCACGGCCAGTGGAGCGAGCCGCGCGTGGCGCCCTTCTCCGGCGAGTTCAGCGACATCGATCCGTTCGTGTCGCCGGATGGCCGCTCTCTCTTCTTCTCGTCCATCCGGCCGGTGGATGGCGTGGCCCGCGAGGACGCCGAGCTGTGGGTGGTGGAGCGCCAGGGCACGGGCTGGAGCGAGCCGCGTCACCTCGGCGCCGCCGTCAACAGCACCTCGGACGAGCTCTACCCCAGCGTGGATGCGTGGGGCACGCTGTACTTCGGCTCGGACCGGCCGGGCGGCTTCGGGGGCTGGGACCTCTGGCGCTCGCGCCGGCGGGCCAATGGCTCCTACGGCCCCGCGGAGAACCTCGGTGCCGCGCTCAACACCTCCTACTGGGAGTTCAACCCCACCGTGACGGCCGACGGGAACACGCTGCTCTTCGCCTCCATCAACCGACCGGACGGCTTCGGCTCGGGAGACCTCTACGTGGCCAGGCGCCAGCGCGATGAGTGGAAGCCCGCGCGCAACCTGGGCCCTGTCGTGAACACGGAGAGGGATGAGTACCACCCCTCCCTCTCCGCAGACAGGCGCACCCTCTTCTTCGTGCGCCATCAGTACGAGCCCTTCCTGCCCGGCGACCTGTACCACGTGAGCGCCCATGCGGCGGGCGTTCACTCCTGGGGGTATTGAGGCTCGAGCCGGACCCGTGCCTCAGATGCCGGGTCCTGGCGCCGTTGAGCTGGGGCGTCTGCTCACTTCCCCTCGCCTGATTGGAGGACGTAGCCATGCGTTTCCGAGCGTGCTTCGCACTTCTGCTCTTTGTCGCAGCCCGCGCTACGTCAACGCCGAGCCCACGAGAGCCAACGGCCCGGGACCCGAGGCTCGCCAACCTCCAGCTAGCGGCGACGCTGCCCTGGACGGACGGAGGGCGGTGCGCCGTCCGCGAAGCTTCCGAGCCCTGGCCCGTGCTGGTGGAGAGGTGCTTTCATGCCCTCGATCATGACCGGCTCGAGTTTCATGACACAACAGGACGATGCGCGGTGGCCTCGGTGGGTGCCGGTGCAGCGGGAATCGGGCTGTGCGTCCTGGCGGCCCCGGAGCTCATCGTGGGAGCGGTAATCGTCGCGGGCGTGGTGGTGGTGGGATTCGCCATCAAAGAGGCCCTGGATGCGTATGAGCTGAAATGGGCCGATCCCGAGGACGCAAGGCCCGCGCCTGAAACGCGGCCCGTGCCTGAAACAAAGCCCACTCCGCAGAACCCCTCACCGAAACAAAGGCCCACGCCGGAGCCAAGAGGGCCGGATTTCCCTCCCATTGGGCCAACCGAAACCTCGGAGCGAGATCGCAGCAGGTGCGAGCCCGTCCCGGTGAAGTACCACCTCGGCGGTAATAAACTGCACGACAAGTGCGCCAACAGAATTCCGAACAACAGTTTCCCCGGCGGGGATGTGTTCGTGAATGGGAAAAACTTCGACGCGCTACAATTGGCCACGCGCACGCTCTGGGAAGTCAAGACCGACAACTTCGACACGTACACGGAGGCCCTTCAAGAAATTGTGATCACCGATCAGGTGGCGAAGTTGCTGCGCGAACTCGAACTCGCCAGAGCCTGCGGATTTGCCTTCCGCGTCGGTGTGCGCAGGGAAGCGCACAAGGAAGCACTGGAAGATGCGGACCCAAGACTCAGGGGCCTTATCGAGGTCATGGACTGGTGCTGAGATGACGGACAAGCGAAAAAAGATGACCCTCATCGTCTACGCGCCCGCGCTCGTGGGCGCCGACGGCCGCCCTGTGGCCGTGGTTCATGGAATGGAGCGTGCGTTCCCTGGCCTGCGCCTGGGTTGGAGGATTTCTGAAACGGGGCAGTTCATCCCATTGCCGCAGCGCGACGCGACGGTCGCTCAAGAGCGGCCGAACGGGGGATTTCCGCTCCTCAGCAACGGCAATGAGAGCGCCCTCGTGACGGTGACGGGATGGGAAAGCCCGGCGGGCATCTCGCCGGGCGGTCAGGCCCAGCTCGAGGTACATGCGAGGCTGCCCCTGACGCCAGAGGCCATCGCGGCAGCCGCAGACGTGCTGGAGGCCGTGGCAGAAGCCGCGCGCGCGTACTGGGGGCATGCCACGCCGTTCAGGGCAAGCGTGGACATCGCGCGCCAGACGAAGAATCGGCCAGACGACCTGGAGCCTCCTCCTCGCGGGCTGCCGGTGATCAAGTCCCCTGGTGCCATACGCTCGCCTGAGATTCCGCATCGCCTCGGGTGGCTCAATTACTGGTCGGCCGCCGCCGCGCAAGCCATCGGTTTCCCGGACCCGGCCCGTGATGCGGATCTGCTCTCGCGGGCGCGGCGCACGGCGACGGACGGGTGGGTTGTTCAGCTCACGGAGGTGCCGCTCGACTTGGACAACCCCGCCCACCTGGACGCGCTCAAACGGGCCTACGAGCGCTTCCCGGAGATCGGCGGGCGCTCCATCCCTTGAGGCTCGGCACTGCGCCCACCACGACGGCGCCCTTACCATTCGGGGGAACGGGCGCCTCCTGCCACGTGACGAGCGCCACCTCTTCCCCCGTCAAGTCCACCAACACCGCTCCAGCCATGCGGCCTCCATGAGCCCGTCTGGTCCCTCACGCTCGGCCATAAGCCGCGCCTTGTCCTCCTGGCATTGGCAACAGCGGGTGCTGGGTGGAGCTTGCCCGGCGCCCGCCCTGCATCGAGGACCAGGCCGAGTACCAGGGCAAGTGCTACCTGCCAGTCTCGAAGGACCGGGGTCGGCCGCCCCAGTCCCTCCACCCGTGAGCGCCGAGTCGCCGGGTGCGGCACGCTCCTCCTTTCGCATCCGTGAGCGTGCGGACTACGGCGCGAAGATCTTCACCGATGACATCTTGTCGTTGGCGTCCTGAGAGAATGCGTTTGGCATGCAGGTCCTCCGCGAAGAGTGACTCCAGGAACGCGTGGACCTGCTGGTCATTGAGAAATGAGGGGATGGCTCAGCTGACCCACACGACCGCGGTGAGTGAGCCCGAGCCTGTGCCGCACTCGGGCCCTCTCTTCGACCCCTTCCTGAGGCTCAGTTCATGCAGAAGAAGGAGCCATCAGGGTACGCGGCCAGCGTGCCATCGGGAACCACGCGGAGGTTGGCCCAATCATAGTCGGCGGGGTTCTGGATGACGGACTTCTGGCCAGCGGCGTTGAAGATATAGATAACCCCACTGGAGCGCTCGCGGAGGCGGGTCCCGCAGTCAGGCTTGGTCTTCATGCTGGACATGCTGCCCGCCGGCACATCCCTCACCTCGATCCAGCCGCCGTAGTAAAACACATCCGCCTCGGTGGGGACCCAGAACCTGGCGTTTCCAAAAATGACATAAACCGCAGCGGTGTTGTGCTCACGCACCAGGGTTCCGGGCCGCGTCAGATACATCCAACTGACGAAGGTACTCTCGGGAACGGTGCGGATGGCGCCGACCCCGCCGTAATACTCGAGCTCCTGCGCGTCAGGGATGTGCCACTTCCGGCCGCCAAAGATGACGTAGACCGCGTGGTCTCCCCGCGCCTGCAGTACCGTTCCGTCCCTGGGCGAGTTGGTGATGGCTTCGACTTCGCTCTCCGAAACGTTGTAGGTATGCGGAGAGGTGAAGTAGCTCTCCTCGCCAACGCCGATCCGGAACTTCGCGCCACCGTGGATGACGTGGCGCACGTCGATGATGCTGCCGCCAAAATTGACCTGATGGATCAGGATGGTTCCATCGGGGTAGTTGGCATAAACCTGGGCACGCGCCGGAGTGCTGCTCAGCAGGGCCAGAGCGACCGCGGCGAGCGCGCCCTTGATGAGATGGGTATTCATGGACTTCCTTATCAGTGATTGAGACCAGACACGGGTGTTCGCCCGTGTTGGCTGGTGCTTATCTTGAAAAAATCCATGTATGTCAATTCGATTCTGGGCGGTTCTGGTTTTTGTATTTTGCCCGATTCTGAGCAGGAAAAAGAGGGATCCTCTCAAGGAACGGTGGGCTGGCGCCGCGGCGGTGATCAGCGAATCAACCTGGCTGAAGAGGTGTGATTGGCGGCGTGGGTGGTAGAGAATGGTCGATGTCGATTTTCCAGACTCCTGGACTCTCGTGAAATGAGTTGTGCAAGTGGCTATACACACACTGGCCTGACACTTCATGAGTTGACCATTCCGTGGGGTGCTGGAAGCACCTCCACTCCGCCCGACCACCTCCACGTCGAAAGAGGCGGCCTTGTACCCGGATGGAGTCGGCATACCTTCCATCAATCCGCCAACCAGTTGTGTCTGAGCGCCAGGACTGCGCCGGAATCCACGGATGAGGTCGTCTGCCCTACGAACTCCCGCCGCCCATGCATGACGGCGGGAGTCGTAGCTCGGAGAGGGTCTGTTCCCCGGAGTCCGGTCCCGTGCCGGGCAGCCGGGCGGGCGAGGGCCGGCCCGGCGGGTCCTGACTCACCGAGCGCCCGAGGCCTCCCCACCCTCTGGGGACGACGGAGGAAGGGAATGCAACCGGAATCGGTGCCTGGCGAACGTTGGCTGGAGAAACCCGAGCGGCACCAGGAGCGTCACGCGGCGAAGGTCGAGCGGATCGCTCGGCAACTGCGCCAACGCACGAGCACCCGGCCCGTGTCCCTCAAGAAGAAGACGCCGCCTCACCAGGTCCCCAAGCGCAACGACCGGCGGCGCAGCGACGAGAAGATCGACCTGAGTGACCTCGATCAGATCATCGAGATCGATCCCGTGGGGATGACCTGCACGGTCGAGCCCGCCGTCACCTTCGACGAGGTGGTCCGCACGACCCTGCCCTACGGGCTCATTCCCATCATCGTCCCCGAGCACAAGACCATCACCCTCGGCGGCGCCGTCGCGGGCTGTTCCATCGAGTCCATGTCCTTCCGGTACGGGGGCTTCCACGACACCTGCCTCGAATACGAGCTCATCACCGCCAAGGGAGACGTGCTGCGCTGCTCCCCCGACCAGCACCCGCTCGTGTTCCAGATGATCCACGGCTCGTTCGGGACGCTCGGCATCCTCTCGAAACTGAAGTTCAAGCTCGTGCGCGCCGCGCCCTACGTGCACGTGACGTATGAGACCTACTCCACGCTCGAGGCCTTCCAGCAGGCCATCTGGCGCCACTTCACCGCCCAGGACGCGGACTATCTCGACGGGCAGATCTTCTCACCGACGAAGCACGTGCTGTGCGTGGGCCGCTTCGCGGAGCGCGCGCCCTATGTGAGCCGCTATGACTGGCTCAAGGCGTATTGTGAGAGCATCCCCCGGCTCTCCGAGGACTACCTCACCGTCTATGACTATCTCTTCCGCTACGACCGGGGTGTCACCCACGTTACGCCGAGGAGCCTCGTCGGCCGGGCACTGTTCGGCAAGCTGGTGCACTCGGACAGCGTGCTGAGGGCCGCGGACCGCTTCCACCCCTTCCTGCCCACGAAGAACCCGCAGGTCATCGTGGACGTGTTCGTCCCCTTCTCGCGCACGGCCGAGTTCATGGACTGGTACCACCGCGAGATGCACTTCTACCCGGTGTGGTGCGTCCCCTACCGCCGGATGCGGGATTACGAGTGGCTCACGCCCCAGTGGTGGTCCGGCGTGAAGGATCCGCTGTTCCTCGACCTCGCGGTCTACGGGCTGCCGCAGCGGGCGGGCCGCAACATCTACAAGGAATTCGAGGACGAGCTGCTGCGCGTCAACGGCACCAAGACGCTCATCTCATACAACTACTACGACGAGCAGACCTTCTGGAGCCTCTGGAACAAGGAGACCTACCAGGCCGTGAAACAGCTCACCGACCCGGACAACATCTTCCGCGACCTCTACACGAAGACGTGCCGGGCGGCGCTCGGACTCGAGGAACAGGCGCCCGGCGCCGGGACCACCGTGCACTAATCAGGGTTGGCCTGTCTTCCTGTCTTCAGGAGCACGACAAGCCGAATGCCAACTGATATCCAGGGGCCGCCGCAGACGTTGGGAAGAGGGCCGGCCCGTGACACAGCAGCAAGTCGGGAAGTATCAGTTGGTGCGCAAACTGGCCTCGGGCGGAATGGCCGAGGTGTTCCTCGCCAAGGCCGCGGGGCCCATGGGTTTCGAGAAGACCCTGGTCCTCAAGCGCATCCTGCCCGAGTTGGCCGAGGAGCCCGCCTTCGTCCAGATGTTCCTGTCCGAGGCCCGGCTCGCCGCCCGGCTCACGCACCCGAACATCGTGCAGATCTTCGACTTCGGTGAGTCCGAGGGCACCTACTTCCTGGCCATGGAGTACATCGACGGGCCCAGTCTGCGCACGCTCATCAAGCGCGCCGCGGCCCAGGGGTTGACCCTACCCCCCACCGTGTGCGCCCGGCTCATCGCCCACGCCTGCGATGGGCTCGCCTTCGCCCATGACTTCACCGACCCCGACACGGGCGAGCCGCTGGACCTCATCCACCGCGACATCAGCCCGGACAACATCCTGCTGTCCCGCCAGGGCGCGGTGAAGGTGGTGGACTTCGGCATCGCCAAGGCCGCCGGTCAGAGCCACAAGACGGAGAGCGGTGTCATCAAGGGCAAGCTCGCGTACATGCCGCCCGAACAACTGCGTGCGAAGGCGCTCGACCGGCGCGCGGACGTGTACGCGCTCGGAGTGGTGCTCTTCGAGCTGCTCACGGGCCAGCGGCCCTTCGCCGCGACGTCGGACGCCGGGCTGATGCAGGCCATCCTCTACGAGCAGCCCACGCCCGCGGCCCGGCTCCGCCCGGATCTCCCCCAACCCCTGCGGCGCATCCTCAGCAAGGCGCTCGCCAAGGAGCGCGAGCAACGTTACCCGGACTGCCATGCCTTCCAGGCCGACCTGGAGGCGTTCATCGTCTCAGTGGGCAAGCCCGTGATGACGCAACAGGTGGCCCAGCTCATCCACCAAGCCGTCACGAACCCGGAGATCCCCGCCCTCTCGCTGCCCCCCGCACCGGCTCCAGCGCTCACGCCCCCACCCCCGGCGGCCACTCCGCCCTCGGAACCCCCGTTCCTCGTCAGGAAGCGTCCCGCCCCGTCCCCGAACGAGGCGGTGACAGCGAAGCAGCGCGGGCCCCTGTTCCCCAAGAACGAGGAGGAGCCCAGGGCCCTCGTCACGCCTCCACCCCGGCAGCGAGAGCCGATGACCCTCCAGGCGCGGGTTCCCGCCGCGTCCCGCCGGCCCACCCCGCCTCCCGTCGACGTGGAGCCCCGGGAGCAGCGGCCGGCACAGGCGGAATCCCCCGTGCGGCGCCCCGTCATGTCGGCGGAGAAGCCCCGGTCCTCGAACCGGTGGGCACCCGCCCTGGTGGGGGGCCTGATGCTCGTGGCGGGCGTCGGCGTGGTGTCCTCGAAGACGTGCTCCCGGCCGGAGATATCGGGGTCCGCGCTCGCGGCGGAGAGCCCGCGGCCCCAGCCCGTGGCGGAGAGCCCGCGAGTCCAGCCGGCGGAGGTACCCGCCGAGCCGCCCGAGTCCCCTCCCCCGGCAAGCCCCGAGGCCGGTGCGCCCGGCGCGGGGCTCGCGGCGGCCCCCGTGGTGACCCCCGAGCCGGTGCCCGTGGAGCCACCTGCCCCGGAGCGCTCGCCCTCCAAACCCAGGCCCTCCGCTCCGGGCACGGCCAGGGTCGCGTACAAGGGTACCCTGGAGCTGCGCGTCCGGCCCTACGCCATCGTCTACGTGGATGGCAAGAAGGTGGGAGAGACCCCCCTGACCCCCCTGCAGTTGCCCGCGGGACCTCACACCTTGAAGTTGGTCAACGCGAAGATTGCCAAGGAGAAGCAACTCACCATCGACATCAAGGCCGGACAGACCAGCCTCCACAAGATCAATCTGCTGGAGGAGTGAGCGGGGCGGCGCCCCCGCCAGCAGGGGCCACGGCGTCCGCCTCGATCCACTTTCCCGGCCAGGCGTCGATGTCGTCCGACGCATCCGCCAAGATGTCACTGAAGCCAGCCTCCCGGATCCTCTGACCCAGGAGGAACAGCTCCTTCCTCGCGGCCTTCCTGTTCGCGGCATTGATGCCGGGGAGCTGATTCTGGAGGAGGAGCAGCCGCCTCATGAGCCGTTCACACTCGATGGCGACAGCCGCCTGGCACCCGAACAGATTCGCCGGTCCTTGCTGGCCCGAGGCGCTCACGAGCAGGGGGATGGGGGCTTCGGGCAGCGGCACGTCCTGATCTTCGTCTCCGAGCTCCCAGAGCTCTTCCGGCACGGAGGACTTCTCCATGCGCCAGGCCTCGTTGGATGGGTAGACGGCGTACTGGTGCGCGATCCGGTCCATGGCCTGAGCGACGCGCATCCATTCGGTGCCCGTGCCCGCCTCCATGACCTGGGTCTTCAAGGCCGAAAAGGTCTCGGCCACCTTGCCTCCACGAATCCCTTTCACACACAACATCCGTTCCATCACGGCCAGGCGCCACGACTGCTGTGCTTTCAAGGTCCTACCCCTGACCTCGATTCGCAAGGGCGGGCAATCCGCCGAGCCGGCCGCCGCCCTGGCACCGCCCGCCCCGGGCTCCGGGCGAGCCTCGGCCGCGGAGACCAGTTCCTCCTGGATCCTTCGTCGAAAGGCCTCGAAATGACTCTCGATCTTGGGAGCGACCTGCTCGGGAAGCTTCGCGTCTTCCCGGATCAGCAGCGCCATCTGGAAGGCATCTCCAGACTCCACGTGCTTTCCCATGTCATACAAGATGATGCCCTCGTAGAGGGACAGGACCACCAGCTCGGACGTCCCCAACGGGCTCTGACGCGCGACCTGGATTTGATCGAACGCCTGCTCGTACTCCATCTGCCGGTAGAGACGGCTGATCGTGCCGATCGTGGTCCTGAAACTGGCGACCCCTTCCTTCCTGGGGGGGACGACCGCCTCCCCCTTCCCCTCCCCTTCCGCATGCGCGGAGAGCAATGGCATCGAGGCGAGGAATACGACGACGGGGACGACTCTCTTGTGGAACAGGGTACGCACGTGACGACTCGTCTTGTGGGCGAGGAGGGGGGGCTTCGCCCCCGAGTAAAGGGTCAGATCCTCCTCGTGCGCAACAAGTCACCACCCGGGATGAAACCTACCTTTCGGACGCCTCGGCTGCGGCGCGACGCATTGTCCGGCCCCGGCCCACCCGCAGCACGAACAGGACGAGCGCCATGGCCCCCAGCGCGAAGAGTGTGTCGCCGGGCACGCGCATCCAGCGCAGTACGTTCATCACGGGCGTCTGGAGGAACTCGGCGCTGCGCGCATACCAGTAGCCGTGCTCCACCGAAGCCCACGTCTGCATCAATCCCACCGGCAGCAGGCTGAGCACCACCATGGTCATGAGGCCCGCGTTGATGGCCCAGAAGGAGAAGCGCACCAGCCGCTCGTTCCACTCCTGCACCGGATCGAGCGCGCGCAGGGAGAAGAGCATCAGCCCGATGCCCAGCATGCCGTAGACGCCGAAGAGCGCGGCGTGGCCGTGCACGGGCGTCGTGTTGAGTCCCTGCATGTAATAGAGCGCGATGGGCGGG
This sequence comes from Archangium lipolyticum, assembly GCF_024623785.1. NCBI lineage: Bacteria > Pseudomonadati > Myxococcota > Myxococcia > Myxococcales > Archangiaceae > Archangium > Archangium lipolyticum. The sequence goes on along the minus strand of NZ_JANKBZ010000013.1, from coordinate 178,606 downwards.
TTGATCATGAACCCGAAGAGGCCCGCGCCCACCAGGTTCCAGAAGGCCACCGAGACGAAGAAGTAGATGGGCCAGCGGTAGTTGCGCACCCAGGGAGAGGTGCGCGTCAGCTTGAGGTTGTGCCACGCCTCGTAACCCACGAAGAGCAGGGGCACCACCTCCAGCGCGCTGAACACCGAGCCGAGCGCGAGCACCACCGTGGGGGTGCCGGAGAAGTACAGGTGGTGCAGCGTGCCGATGATGCCGCCGGCCAGGAAGATGGTGGCGGACAGGACGGTGGCTTCACCAGCCGTGCGCAGGCTCAGCAGCTTCAGGCGCGCGAAGAGGAAGGCGATGACGACGGTGGCGAAGACCTCGAAGAAGCCCTCCACCCACAGGTGCACCACCCACCAACGCCAGTACTCGGCCACCGCGAGGTTGGTGGTGCGCCCGGCCCCGAGCGCCGCGAAGTAGAAGCCGGCGATGGCCGCGGAGCTGATGAGGAAGAGCGTGAGGATGGGGCGCTGCTCGTCCTCGCGCCGCAGCGCCGGGCGAATCGCGCGCACCACGAGGAAGAGCCAGAGGAAGAGCCCCACCAGCAGGGCCAGCTGCCAGAGCCGGCCCAGGTCGATGTATTCGTAGCCGCTGTGGCCCAGGTAGAACCAGGCATCCCCGGTGCCCAGGTAGCCCATGACGCTCAGCCATTGGCCCGCCATGGAGCCCAGCACCACCACCAGCAACGCGCCAAAGAGCACGTTGACACCCAGCCTCTGGCCCCTGGGCTCCACCCCGCCCACCGCCGGGCCGATGTAGAGGCCCGCGGCGAGCCACGCCGTGGCGATCCAGAAGATGCCCAGCTGGGTGTGCCACGTGCGCGTCACGCTGTAGGGCAGCACCTGGTCCAGCGGAATGCCGTAGAAGCCCGAGCCCTCCACCCCGTAGTGCGCCGTGACGACGCCCAGGAGGATTTGCAGCAGCAAGAGGCCCGACACCACCCAGAAGTACTTCACCACGCTGAGCTGGGAGGGCGTGGGGCGCAGGGCGAGCAGCGGATCATCCGCTGGCACCTCGCCCAGTGGCTCCTCGGCGGGACGGGAGGCGTAGTAGAAGGCCATGGCGCCAATGCCGGCCAACAGCAGGATGATGCTCACGCCCGTCCACACCACGGTGTCGCCCGTCGGGACGTTTCCGATGAGCGGCTCGTGGGGCCAGTTGCTCGTGTAGGTGACGCGGTCGTCCGGGCGCTGGGTGCCCGCGGCCCAGGCGCTCCAGAAGACGAAACCCGAGAGGAGCCGCAGCTGGGCCGGGTCCTTCAGGGCGCCCGAAGGGATGGCGTACTCGGGGCGCCCGCGGGTGAAGACGTCCGCGAGGTGCGCCTGGTTGGCCGCGAAGGCACGAGCGCGCACCGGGTCGAGCGTAAGAGTGCCGGTGGCGGCGTCGTAGGTGTTGGTGCGGATGAGGACGGTGAGGCGCTCGCGCAGCGCGGCCTGCTGGGGCCGGTCCAGCGCGTCGTAGCGTGCGCGGTGCTCGGCCAGCGCCCAGGCATCGAGAATGAAGAGGGCCTCGCGATGCAGCCAGTCCGCCGTCCAGTCCGGAGCCACGTAGCTGCCGTGGCCCCAGATGGAGCCCACCTCCATGCCACCCATGGCCTGCCAGACGTTCTGCCCGGCTTGGATTTCCCCGGGCCCGAGCACCTGCTGTCCGTCCGTCGTCACCACCCGTTGGGGAACGGGAGGCGCCTGTTGGTAGACGCGCACGCCTACCCAGCCCAGCACGGCGAACGAAGCGATGAGAACGGCGGCAAAGGCAACCCAGAGCTTCTTCATGTGAGGCAGGCTCCTGTTGGGGGGCACCAGCGATGAGCCAACGTAGGGACGCTCGTGTCGGAAACGCACCCCATTCCCTCCGGTGGCGTGAGGCCAGTGGTGACAGCAGTCACCAGGGCGTGACAGCAGTCACCAGGTTCGCGGCCCTCCGGAGGGTGACGGCAATCCCCAGGATCCGCCCCTTCCGAGAGGGATTCGAGAGGATCGCGGGCCCTGGCACGCCTCCTGCTTCATGGCCGCTCACATCCACTTCGCTCCCGAGGAACTTCCGCCATGGCGCTCTCCCCCATCTCCAGGTCGCCCGTCTTCACCCCGAGCACGCCCAGCACCGAGCCGGTCTCCCGCTGCGCGGGCAAAGGGGTGTCGGAACTCCAGAGCACGCAGCAGAGCAGCCCCCTGGGACAGTTGTTCCAGGCCGACGGCTTCGACTCCCCGCTGAACCCGACGAAGGCGGGCGGTGTGGACCCGATGGACCAGCTGCTCGAGCAGGTGGCGCAGCAGATGTTGACCCTGTGCGAGGACCTGCTGGGCGACCTGAACGGTGAGGTGCCGGAAATTGGCGCCGAGGACAGCGCGGCCCCGGGCCTCCAGGCGCTGGTCCAGGGAGCACCCCAAGCGGCTGACGCGACGAAAGCCCCGAGTGCTTCGAGCACCCCGAGCGCGCAGGTCTCCCAGACGGAGGGAGTCACTTCGGCGGGCAATGCTCCGAAGAAGGGAAACACGATGACCTTCACCAACGATGGCAAGTCACCCATGACCATCAAGTTCACGCCCAACGCCGGTGAGAAGGAGCTGCCCCCCCTGACGCTGCAGCCCGGCAAGGCCCAGACCGTGGAGTTCCCCCAGGGCTGGTCCGGCAACTTCCGCAGCACGTCCGGCGATGGGGCCGCGGCCACGCTCGGTGAGGTCAAGTTCAACGGCGGCGGCAACCAGACCTATTACGACGTGAGCTACATCGAGGGCGACAACGCCGCCATGACCATCAAGCCGCAGAGCGGCGGCAAGCTGTCCGGCACGATGGACAACCTCCTGGCCTCCGCCCCCGATTCGGTCAAGGCCAGGAACGCCGATGGCTCGGTCTACGGCATCAAGAAGACCACCACGTCCAACGTCCAGGATCCGGGCGTGGTGGACTTCTACCGGAAGCATGTCGGCGCCGATCAGGGCTACGTCATCCCCACCGATGACCTGAGCACGCTGGGCACCGCGGATACCCACCTGGATGTCCACCTGCGCGATCTGGCGTGACGGGAGGACGGCTACTCCACCCGGATGACGACCTTGCCGAAGTGCGCTCCGCTCTTGAGATAATCGAAGGCGGCGCGCGCCTCGGCGAACGGGAAGACCCTGTCCACCACCGGGCGGACGCCGTGCAGCGTCAACGCGCGGTTGAGGGCCTCGAAGGACTGGCGGTGGCCCACGAGGATGCCCTGCACGCGCAGGTTCCCCATGAGGATGGGCGTGACGGGCACCGCGCCCGCGCCCCCGCTGAGCACGCCAATGACGGACACCGTCCCTCCAATCCGCACGGCGCGAAGGGACTTCTCCAGCGTGCCGGCGCCGCCCACCTCCACGACGTGATCCACGCCAACGCCGCCAGTGAGAGCCCGCGCCGCCTTGTCCCAGTCCGGGGTCGTCACGTAGTTGATGCCCTCGTGGGCGCCCAGCGCGCGCGCCCGCTCCAGCTTGTCGTCCCGGCTGGAGGTGAGGATGACGCGCGCCCCCATCATCCGGGCGATCTGCAGCGCGAAGATGGAGACGCCACCGGTGCCCTGTAGCAACACGGTGTCTCCCGCCTTGAGCCCCCCGTGCGTGACGAGCGCGCTCCACGCGGTGACGGCCGCGCACGGCAGCGTGGCGGCCTCCTCGTCCGACAGGTGCGGAGGCGTGAGCACCACGCCGTCCTCGTGGAGGATCATCGTGTCGCCGAGCGCACCATCCAGGGGTCCGCCCAGCGTGCTGCCCTGCGCCGCCCGCGAGGGCTCTCCCCCGAGCCAGGCCTGCGCGAAGATGCCCATCACCCGGTCCCCCGGCTTCACGCGGGTGACGCCCTGCCCCACCGCCTCCACCACGCCCGCTCCGTCCGAGTTGGGCACGAGGGGCAGCTTCTGCTTCGGGTTGTAGCGCCCCTCCACCATCATCAGGTCCCGGTAGTTGAGGCTCGTGGCCTTCACCCGCACCCGGACCTGGAAGGGGCCCGGCTCGGGATCCGGCCGCTCACAGGGCACCAGCTTGTCCAATCCGAATCCGCCGCGAATCTCGTAGGCTTTCATGGCACGGGGTTCTAGCGCCCCCAGGCCCGGCCGGGGAGCGAGCAGGAAGCCGCATCCGGCGCCTCTGGCAAGGGGTGGACACGAGGCCTCCGAGCTCCCCCAGCGAGCAGCCATTCGCGGGCAAAAATTCAAGGAAGTCAGGAACTTGAGCGACCTGCCGGGCACATGGTACGACCCCTGGCAGCCTGAATCATCTCGGCACGATTCCCCTCACGGAGCCGACGTCCCCATGAGCGAGCGCAACGATCTGCCCAGGATCCAGTCCTGGTCCTCCCCCGGTGTACCCGTGGCCTCCGTCACGCAGGGAGGAGCCCCCACCCGTCCGGGCGGCGGCGCCACCGATTCACTCGCTTCCAACCTCGCCACCTTCCCCGCCGCCCCCGCCAGCCCCGAGCAGGAGGCCCGCGAGCGCATCGCCTCCCTCGAGCGCGAGGCCCGTGCCCTCGGCGCGGATCCCCAGGCCGCCCTCCTCTTCCACGAGATCGGCCGCCTCTACGAGGATCCCCTCAAGAACCCGCGCAACGCCGCCATGGCCTACAACCAGGCCTACCGGCTCGCCCCCCGGTTCGTCTCCAACATCCGCGCCGCGCGCCGCCTCTTCGCCGACGTCGGCAACTGGCAGATGGCCGTGCAGCTGCTCGACGCCGAGCTGAACGCCACCGAGAACCCCGCCGATCGCGCCGCCCTCCTCTTCGAGAAGGGCACCCTCCTGGAGGAGCGGCTGTCCCGCGAGGCCGATGCCTCCTCCGCCTTCCGGATGAGTCTGGAGCTCGAGCCCCAGGATCTGGCGCTCCTCTCCCAGCTCGAGACGATCTTCGCCGCGCGCAATGACTACCCCTCGCTCGTCCAGGTGTACCGGCTGCTGGCCCGGACCCTGGAGAAGCCCTCCCTGCGCGCCCACTACCTCACCGCCGCGGGCCTCGTGCTCGAGGAGCGCATCAAGCGCGCCGACCTCGCCGCCACCTGCTTCCGCGAGGCCTTCGCGATGGACCGCGAGGACCTGCTCCTGCTCAACGCCCTCAAGCGCGTCGCCGTGCGCGAGGGCCGCGCCGAGGAGCTGCTCGAGGTCCTCACCGCCGAGGCCGAGGTGCTCGGGCCCCAGGGCGCCCCCGCCTGGCTCCAGCTGTGCAAGATGTACGAGCGGCTCGGGCGCAAGGAGGAGGCCCTCGCCGCCCTGATCGACGCCCGCCGCGTCAGCCCCCACGAGCCGCTCGTCCTCTCCGCGCTCGCCAACATCTACGAGACGCGCCAGCGCTTCGAGGAGCTCGCGGACGTGCTGCTCGTCTGGGTGGGCAGCATCAACGACGAGGGCGAGCTGGTCGCCATCAACCTCCGCCTCGCCGCCCTCTACGAGGAGGAGCTCAAGCGCGACCCGGACGCCATCGCCCGCTACCAGGCCATCATCGCCCGCATCCCGGGCCACGCCGCCGCGCTCGCCGGCCTGGGCAAGCTCTACTACCGCACCCAGAACTGGGAAGGCCTCGTCTCCGTCTTCGACGCCGAGAGCGCCGCCGCGCAGGATCCCAAGGAGAAGGCCGCCCGCATGTTCAAGGCGGCCGAGGTCCTCGAGGAGCGGCTCGGCCGCCAGGAGGAGGCCATCCAGCGCTACAACGCCTGCCTCCAGCTCCAGCCCGGCTACCTCCCCTCGCAGAAGGCCCTCACCCGCCTCTACGAGCGCCAGAACCGCTTCGCCGAGCTCGTCGCCATGTACGAGCAGGACCTGCTCCAGACGCAGGACCGCGATCAGATCATCACCACGCTCAACAAGGTGGCCCTCATCCACGAGGAGCGCCTGAACGACCTGGACCACGCCATCGAGTGCATGCAACGCATCCTCGACCTGGCGTCGGACCACCTGCCCACCATCCGCAACATGTCGCGGCTGCTCGAGCGCGCCGGGCGCTTCCAGGAGCTCATCCGCAACCAGGAGCTGGAGGCCTCGCTGGTGGGTGACACCAAGCAGGTGCTCTCGCTCTACCACCGCAACGCGGAGATCCTCGACGAGCACCTGAAGGACCGCGCCGGTGCCATCAGCGCCTACGAGCGCGTGCTGACGCTCTCGCCCTCGTACCTGCCCGCGCTCAAGGCGCTGGGCCGACTGTACGCGCAGGAGAGCAAGTGGGAGCAGCTCATGCGCATGTACCGGGCGGAGGCGGAGTTCGCCCCCACCCCCGAGGCCGCCGCCGCGCTCATCTACAAGATCGGCGAGCTGTGCGAGCACCGGCTCAAGGACGTGCACCAGGCGGTGGCCTCGTACCAGGAGGTGCTGACGCTGGCGCCGAGCCACTTTCCAGCGCTGCGCGCGCTGGCGCGGCTGTACAAGTCGCAGGGCGCCTGGGAGAGCCTCATCGAGGTGCTGCGCGCCGAGGCCGCCAACCGGACGGATCCCATGGAGCGCGCCAACGCCCTCTACCAGGCGGCCACCATCTGGGAGGACCAGCTCAAGCGGCCGGACATGGCCATCGGCGTCTTCCAGGAGGTGCTGCGGCTGGCACCGGGCCACACCGCCACGCTGCGCGCCCTGGAGCGGCTGTACCTGGCCGACGAGGACGTGAAGGAGCTGGTGGCCCTGCTGGATCGCGAGACGCAGGTGGGCCACACGGCGGGCGCCAAGGTGGCCGCGTACATGAAGCTGGCGCGGCTGTACCTGGACCACTTCCAGGAGCCCACGCGCGCGGCCCAGTGCTGCGAGGCGGTGCTGGCGCTGGAGCCCGGCCACCTGTCCGCCCTCAAGACGCTGGAGCGCATCCGCGCCGGAGACAAGGCGCGCCGCGGCGAGCTGCGCCTGCGCCTGTCCGAGATCGTCCCGGACGCGCGCCTGGGCACCGCGCTGCGCGTGAACGCCGCCACCGACCTGGACAAGGGCACCGACCTGGAGGCCCTCAAGCGCTCCGTGCTGGAGAACCCCCGGGACGTGCGGCTGGCCTTCGCCCTGGAGCGCGCCCTGCGGCAGGCGGGTGACGCGGCCGGGCTGTCCGAGCTCTACATCCGCCGCCTCTCGGTGGTGTCCGAGGAGTTGGAGCGCGTGGAGCTGATGCTGCGCTGCGCGGAGCTGGACGAGACGCGGCTGAACAACTCCACCCGCGCCGAGCAGGCCTACCGCGCGGTGTTGCAGGTGCAGCCCCAGTGCCTGCCCGCGATGCAGGGCCTGCGCCGCGTGCTGACCCGCCGCGGGGATGCCAACTCCGCCCGGCTGCTGCTGGAGACCGAGGCCCGCGTGAGCAGGGATTCGCGCGGTGCCATCGAGGCCTTCATCGCCGCGGCGCGGCTGGCCGCGGGACCGCTGCAGGACAGCGAGGGCGCCATCTCCCTGTATCGCCAGGCATTGGAGCGCGATCCGCTGGACGCCACGGCGACCGCGGGCCTGGAGGAGCTGCTGGCCTCGCGCGGAGGCGCGGTGGATCTGGCGGCGCTGCAGGAGCGGCGTGGCGAGGCCCGACAGGCCCAGGGCGATGCGGCAGCCGCCGCGGCGGCCTTCCTCGGGGCGGCGAAGACACACCTGTCCTCGCTGGGCAATCCGTCCCGCGCCCTGGAGCTGCTGGCCCGCGCCCTGTCCCTCCAACCGGCGAACCCGGAGGCCCTGGAGCTGCGCGCCCAGCTGCTGCTGGAGGAGCGCCAGTACGCCGAGGCCGCCTCGACACTCGCCCAGCGCATCCAGCTCGGCGGCGAGCCGTCCGCCCTGGCCCAGATGCACCTGACGCTGGGCTCGCTGTACCAGGACCACCTGTCCGAGCCCAGCCGCGCCGCGGTCCACCTGCACGCCGCGCGCGAGGGCATGCCCCAGAACACCGAGGCGCTGGAGCGCATGGCCACCCTCTTCCAGCAGGTGCACAACTGGGCGGGCGCGGTGGACTGCCTGCACCGGCTGCTCGAGCAGGAGCTCCCGGTGGCCGAGCGCGCGCGCCACACCGTGACGCTGGCGCAGATCCACGAGCAGGGGCTCGGTGACGGCGCCTCCGCGTCCACGCTGTACCGCCAGGCGCTGGAGCTCACCCCGGGCGACGCCACCCTCGTGGATCGGCTGGTGGACCTCTACGAGCGCGCCGGCAACCTGCCGGACCTGGCGCGGATGCTGGAGGCCCAGGCCGCCCAGGCGCAGAGCAGTGGGGACCTGAAGCGCGCGGCCTCGCTGCGGCTGAAGGTGGCGGACCTGTTCGCCGGCCCCCTGGAGGAGCCCGGGAAGGCGGTGACGCTGTACCGGCAGCTCGTCGACCTGGACTCGACGAACGTCCAGGCGCGCGCCTCCCTCGCGGGCCTGTACATGCGCGACGCGGCCTCGGCGCAGCTCGCCATCGAGGAGCACCGGCACATCCTCCGGTTGGATCCCACCCGGGTGGACAGCCTGCACTCGCTCTTCCGGCTGTGGGAGGGCCTCAAGCAGAACGACAAGGCCTTCTGCGCGGCGGCGGTGCTGCACTTCCTGCGCTCGGCCAACGAGGTGGAGGCGGCCTTCTACACGGAGGCCCGCAGCAGGTTGCCCCAGGAGACGCAGGAGCGGCTGGCCATCGCGGACGTGGACACGGGCCTGATGTACCCCACCTCGCGCGGACCGCTGCTCGAGGTGCTCCGGGCCGTGGGCGACCAGCTCGGCAAGATGTATCCGCCGCAGTTCGAGCTGCTCGGGGTGGACCGGAAGACGGACAAGCTCAAGCCGGACCACGCGGTGTTCAAGGCCGTGCGCGCCGTGGCGCAGGTGTTCGGCGTGGAGGAGTTCGAGGTGTACCAGGCCCGCCGCGGCCTCATCGCCCTGGAGACGGCCGAGCCGCTGGCCGTGTGCGTGGGCCAGGACGTGGTGCGCCGCTTCAACGTCCGCGAACAGAAGTTCCTCATCGGCCGCGCGGTGCTGGGCCTGCTGAACAAGACGGCGGTGCTCTCCAAGCTGTCCCGCGGTGAGACGGCGGATTTGTTCGGCAACTCGGTGCGCATCTTCGCCCCGCAGTTCACGGCGCTGGGGCGCAACAACGAGGAGCTGGTGCGGCAGTACCGCCGGGCCTACTCGCGCAAGGCGCTCAAGGCGCTGGAGCCGGCCGCCCTGGAGCTCGGACCGCAGTCGAAGGTGGAGCTGGAGCCCGTGGTGGAGGGCCTCGGCTACTCCGCGGACCGGGCGGGCCTGCTGATGTGCGGAGACGTGTCGGTGGGTCTCACCCTGGCGCTGCGCGAGGATCCGAACTTCGCCAACGTGCGCGTGGACCACGCCGAGCCCCTGATTCAAGCCCTGCGCGAGCGCACCGACCTCCAGCAGCTCCTGACCTACGCGCTGTCCGACGACTTCATGCGTCTGCGCCAGCGCCTCGGCTTCACGGTGTAGCCGGCGAGGAGGAGCAGGTTCCGTCCGGGAGGCTGTCCGCTTTTTCCGGGGGTATTCGTTGAAAGAGACGAATGCTCCAGGAGCTACCGTGCAGCCTCACCTCGTTCCCCTTCCGCCCCACCATGAGCGCGTCGTCCCCTGAGGGCGCGGCGGCCACGGTGACGGCCGCCTACCGGCAATACTTCCCCCTGCTGCGGAACAAGTGTTCCCGGGCCCTCGGCGACATGGCCGAGGCGGAGGAGGTGGCCCAGGAGACCTTCATCCGCCTGTGGCGCTCCGGCCTGGCCCTGCGCCCCCCGGGCGAGGTGGTGGCCTGGCTGTACTGGGTGAGCACGCGGCTGCTCATCGACAAGCTGCGCGCCCGCCAGCGCCGCCAGCCGGCGGAGATGTCCGCCGCATTGCAGGACACCACCGCCCACCCCGCCCCCAGCATCGAGTCCGTGCTCCAGGTGCGCCAGCAGCTCCAGGCCCTGGCGGCGAGCCTGCCGGCCGAGGAGCTCGAAGTGGCGCTGCTGCACCGGCTGGACGGCCTCACCCAGGCGGAGATCGGTGAAGTCACCGGCCTGTCGGATCGCACCGTGCGCCGCATCCTCACCCGCCTCGAGGCGCGGCTGGGGCCCTGGCGCGAGGAGGAACGATGAGCGCGCCCCACCCTTCCTTCCTGGCGCTGGATCGCGCCGCGGCCGGAGACATGACGGAGGAGATCCGGGCCCACCTGGCCAGCTGCCCTCGCTGCGCCGGGCACGTGGACGCCATGGGACGGCCTCCGCCGGTACCGTCCTGGGTCACCTCGCTCGCCGATGAGCCCCGGCGGCCCTCCCCTCTCCTCCGTTGGGTCCCCTGGGGCGCCGGCGCGCTGGCGGCGGTGCTCGCGCTGGTGCTCTGGGTACCACGGGGACTCGAGGAGACCCCGTCTCCGATGACGGGCATCCGCGCCAAGGGCGGCCCGGCGGTGGCCCTCTATGTGAAGCACGGCGACTCGGTGCGGCTGTGGGATGGCACGTCCCCGGTGGCCCCGGGAGACCTGCTGCGCCTCAAGGTGATGCCCGAGGGATTCACCTGGCTCACCGTGGCCGCGCCCGAGGGCGGCTCCTGGCAGGTGCTCCACGAGGGCCCGCTGAGCGCCCAGGGAGAGACCCTGCTGCCCACGAGCTGGCGCGTGGAGCCCGGTGACCAACCCGAGCGGCTCCTCGTCGTGCTCGGTCACGAGCCCCTCGCTCCCGAATCCCTGTCGCGCCTCGACACCGAGGCGCCCCGCACCACCGAAGTCTGGGTCCTTCCACTCACCCTCACCCAAACCTCCGTCCCATGAATTCCTTGATCGCCCTGTCGCTCGTGGCCCTCACCGCCGCGACTCCCACGCTCCCCGACTCCGCCAGCGTGAAACGTCTGGCGGTGGTGGTGGGCGCCAACCGCGCCGCTCCGGGACGTACCCCCCTGCGCTTCGCCTACCAGGACGCGCACGCGCTCGCGTCCGTCCTCGTCGATGCCGGACAGTTCTCCTCCGAGGACATCGTGGTGCTGGAGGACCCCGACCCCTCGCGTGTCCTCGCGGAGCTGGATGCGCGGCTGGCGCGGCTCGGGGCCGCCAGGGGTGAGGGGATGCTGCTCTTCTACTACTCGGGGCACTCGGACGAGCGGGCGCTCTACCCCAACGGCCAGCCGCTGGAGCTGAAGGCGCTCCGGACGCGGCTGGAAGACGGGCGGGCCGCGGTGCGCATCGGCATCCTCGATGCGTGCCAGGGCGGGAGCTGGACGCGGGCCAAGGGACTCAAGGCCGCGGAGCCCTTCGCGGTGGAGATGCCGATGGGCCTGACCAGTGAGGGCTCGGTGCTGCTGGCCTCGAGCACGGGCCAGGAGGCCTCGCACGAGACGGATGCGCTGCGGGGCTCCTTCTTCACCCACCACCTGGTGGCGGGTCTGCGTGGCGCGGCGGATCAGGGCGCCGACGGGCAGGTGACGGTGGGCGAGGCCTTCGCCTATGCGCGGCGCCTCACCATCCGGGACACGGCGATGCTCGGCGAGGCGGTGCAGCACCCCAGCTTCGACATGAAGCTGCGCGGGCGGCAGGATCTGCCCCTCACGCAGCTGGCCAGCGCGGGCAGCGCGATCGAGGTGCGGCAGCAGACGGGCCCCCTCCAGGTCATCCAACTGCAGACGGGCCTGGTGGTGCTGGAGTCCCCCGAGGGCCAGCGCGCCCTGCGCCTGGCGCTGCCGGTGGGCTCCTACCTGGTGCGCCGCAAGTCTCCGGAGGGGACGTTCGCGCGCGAGGTGGAGGTGAAGCCGGGCCAGGTGGTGACGGTGCACGAGGAGAACCTGGAGCTGGTGGGCGCGCCGGAGCTCGCCACCAAGCGCTTCTCGAAGCCGCTGGCCGCCACGCTCACGACGCTCCCGGCTGGCAACCACGCGGTGAGCCTGGGCGTGTACGTGTCGTATATGGGGAGTGGCCCCTGGGGCAGGACGATCGATCGATTCGAGCCCCTCCTGATGCCGACCTGGCGCGTGGGGCTGACCGACCGGCTGGAACTGACCGCACTGGATCTGCCCGCGTTCGGGCTCTCCTCCGAGAGGCCCCGGGTGAACCTGCCCACGCTGCGGCTCGCGTACCGCCTCGGCGAGGCGGGCCGATTCGAATTCGTGCCTCGGGTGGGAGTGCAGCCCTACACCCTGACCCCCAACCACTGGCCCACCTTCCTCGCGCTGAGAGCAAGCCTCGACACCCGGTGGTGGCTGTCGGGCTCCAGCAGCCTGCACGTAGGGCTGGGAGCGGCACACCCCATCCCCGTGCACTGGGACACGGTGGACCCGGACAGCACGCTGCTGACCCACGAAGGTCTCTCCGTGAACGTCGGCTACTCCATCACGCTGGCGGAGACGGTGACACTGGGGGCCGGCGTGTCCGTCCAGCACAGACCGACCCGGGTGCCCGATGGCTACGTACTGCCCCCTGGCGTCGACAGGGACCAGATCGCCAGAGGCGGGCTCCAGGTGACGCTGGGCGGCACCGCGACGGGCTTCCCTCTCGTCTCCGTCCACATCAACGAGCGATGGAGCGTCACGGCGGACGCCAGCGTGGGCATCACGAGTAGCGCGGTGTACAACAGCTACAGCGCCGGGGTGCTCGCCATCTTCTGACACCGGCGCGCCGGACCCGGAGCGCGCGCAAGCGCTCGTTGACGCTCGCGGGTGACGTCACTAGGGTCGCGCCGCCTCCCAGGAGCGACCCGATATGACCGTTTCCGCCATCTTCAATCCCGCGCGCTGGCGCGAGGTGGAAGGCTTCAAGTTCGAGGACATCACCTACCACCGCGCCGTGGAGCACGGCACGGTGCGCATCGCCTTCAACCGGCCCGAGGTGCGCAACGCCTTCCGGCCCAAGACGGTGGACGAGCTGTACACCGCGCTGGACCACGCGCGCATGACCACCGACGTGGGCTGCGTGCTCATCACCGGCAACGGGCCCTCCCCCAAGGACGGCGGCTGGGCGTTCTGCTCGGGCGGAGATCAGCGCATCCGCGGCAAGGACGGCTACAAGTACGAGGGTGACGAGGCCGGCAAGCCCGACGTGGGCCGCCTGGGCCGGCTGCACATCCTCGAGGTGCAGCGGCTGATCCGCTTCATGCCGAAGATCGTCATCGCCGTGGTGCCCGGGTGGGCGGCGGGCGGTGGGCACAGCCTGCACGTGGTGTGCGACATGACGCTGGCGAGCAAGGAGCACGCGCGCTTCAAGCAGACGGATCCGGACGTGGCGAGCTTCGACAGCGGCTATGGCTCGGCGCTGCTCGCGCGGCAGGTGGGCCAGAAGAAGGCGCGGGAGATCTTCTTCCTGGGGCTCGACTACACGGCGGATCAGGCCGCCGCCATGGGAGCCATCAACCTGTCGGTGCCGCACGAGCAGCTCGAGGACGTGGCCCTGGAGTGGGCGGGCATCATCAACTCCAAGAGCCCCACGGCGATGCGCATGCTGAAGTACGGCTTCAACCTGCCGGACGACGGCATGGTGGGCCAGCAGCTCTTCGCGGGCGAGGCGACGCGGTTGGCCTATGGCACCGAGGAGGCCCAGGAAGGCCGCGACGCCTTCGTGGAGAAGCGCGAGAAGAACTTCAAGCGCTTCCCCTGGCACTACTGAGGGCCGGGCTCCAGCCATCCACGGGTGGATGACGGGGGCGGAGACCCACACCCCCACCCACACCCACAGGGGGAGGGGGGGGGTGGGTACCCTCACCCCGTCCCTCTCCCGAAGGGAGAGGGACGGGGGGCTCAGGCTTGCGCGATCTGCCCGAGGTTGCTCTTCGCCTTCTCGATGTCTCCCTCGTGCTTCAGCACCAGGTTCAATGTCGCCGCCACCAGATCCGGTGTCAGTGACTCCGCGTTCAGCAGCGCCAGGCTTTGTACCCAGTCCAGCGTCTCGCTGATCGACGGCGATTTCTTCAGGTCCAGCTTCCGGATCGCCGCCACCGCCTCCACCACCTGCTCCGCCAGCGTCCTCGACACCTCCGGCAGCCGGCTCCGGATGATCCGCAGCTCCCGCTCTCGATCCGGGAAGTCGATGTGCAGGTGCAGGCACCGCCTCTTCAAGGCGTCCGACAGCTCCCTCGCGTTGTTCGACGTCAGCACCACCCGCGGCACGTGCTTCGCCTTGAACGTCCCCAGCTCCGGAATCGTCACCGCGTTGTCCGACAGCACCTCCAGCAGGAAGGCCTCGAACTCCGGATCCGCTTTGTCGATCTCGTCCACCAACAGCACCGCCGGCTTGTCCGACAGCAGTGCTTTCAGCACCGGTCTCGGCAGCAGGAACCGTTCCGAGAAGAACACCGCGTCGCTCGTCGCCAGCCGGTCCGCCGCCTCGTTCAGCGTCCCCGCCCCCTGCACCATCTCCCCGATCTTGTCCTTCAACAGCTGCGTGTAGAGCAGCTGCTTGGCGTACTCCCACTCGTAGAGCGCCTTCGCCTCGTCCAGGCCCTCGTAGCACTGCAGGCGGATGAACTCCCGCCCCAGCGCCTGCGCCAGTGCCTTCGCCAGCTCCGTCTTTCCCACCCCCGCCGGGCCCTCCACCAGGATGGGTTTCTCCAGCCGGTCCGCCAGGAAGCTCGTCGTGGCGATCTCCGGTGAGGGCAGATATCCCACCTGCTCGAGGCGCTTCTCCGCGTCCTCCACGCTGCTCAGGGGGCGCGATTCGATCTTGGGGGAGGGGGTGCTCACGCCCCTGAACTTAACCGAAGGGATTTCAGCCCTCTGCGGCAAAAATGCCAGACCTGCCGCCTTTTCCCCACGTCCCTTCCGGTCGCTCTCTGTCCAAGTGACCGGAACGACTTTGGAATTTATTTACACACCGTGGGCATACGACGTGCAATAGAGCGCCGCGTTCAGTCCTCGGAGGCGGCGGTCATGTCCTGGTTGTGGCGGATGATGTTGGTGGTGGCGGTGGCCCTGATCCCCGGAGCCTTCGTGCTGCTGCTGGCCTATGTCGCCTCGAGGACCCTGTGTGAGCGCTGGCGGCTGGCCCAGGTGCAGGCCCAGTCCAACGGCACCCCCATCTCCTTCCGCGACGTGGTCGCCACCCTCGAGCTCAAGGACCTGGTCCGCCAGGCCCGGGCCGCGTTGTAAGGCGCGGGGCTCGTCGGCAGGGGCGCTGAGACGACACGGCCGCGCGCGGCTCGGAAGCCACGCGCGGCCGGTGAACCTCACCTGTCGAACCTCACCTCAGGACTTGTCCAGCTCGTCCACGAGCGAGGTCCAGTCCGCCTCGTCCGAAGCCGCGGCCGGCTCCTGCGGAATCTGCATCACCACGGTGCGCTCGGAGACCTCCTCGACGGGAGGAGGCGCCGCGGTGCGCTTCACGGTGTTCTTCGCCGCGGCCGGACGCGCGGCCGCACGGGCCGGTGCCGGAGCGGCGGGCGTGACGGGGTTGAGCTGCGTGGTGACGAGGCTCTCGTCCTCCTCGGCAGGAGCGGCCTTCGCGGCACCCGCCTTGGCGGCCGGGGTCCCCGGCGTGGACGTGGGCGACTTCGTCTTGTAGCGGGCCAGCTCCAGCTCGGCGACCTTGAGGGCCTTGCTCTTCTCCTGCACCGACTGCTGCAGGCGGGTGATCTCCTGGGCCTTCAGGGCGTCGCGGCGCTCCAGCTCCGCCTTCTGACGGGCGGCCACTTCCTCGAGCTCCTTCTGCTGCCGGGCCTCCAGCTCCTTGCGCTCCTTGGCGGCGGCGGCGAGCTTCGTCGCGGCCTCGTTGGCCTTGGCGTCCGCGGCGGCCAGCTTCGCGTTGAGCTCCTTCTCCGCGCGTGCCTTCGCGCCCGCCGCGTTCTCCACGGCCATCTCGAGCTCCTGGATCTTCTTCGCGCGGGCGGTGAGCTGGTTCTGCGCCTCCTTCACCTTCCCGTCGGCCTCGGCCACGCGGGCCTGGGCCTCCTGGTTGGCCTGCGCGATGCGGGCCTCGGCCTGCGCCAGCTTCTTCGCCAGCTCGTCCGTCGCGCGCTTCGCCTCGGCGCGCTCCTGGGCCTGGGCCTGCTGGAACGCCTGGAGCTGCGCCTGGGCATCGCCGAGCTGCGCGGCGAACCCATCCCGCTCGGACTGCAGCTTCGCCTGGGCGTTGCCCGCGGTGCGCAGCTGCTCTTCCCGCGCGGCGATCTGCTTGCGCGCGTTGTCCAGCTCCGAGTTGAGGGCGCCGGCCTGACGGGTGAGCTCGTCGAGCTGACGCTTCGCCTGCTCCGCGTCCTGCTGGCGGCGGGCATCGAGCGCCTTGAGCTGCTCGTTGCGCGTGGTCAGCTCGCGGGACAGGGAGTCGCGCTGGCGCTCCTTCTCCTGGGTGACCGTGTTGAGCTTCTCGAACGTGTCCGACAGCTCGCGCTGCTTGGCGGCCGAGTCCTTCTCCAGGAACTCGATGCGGCGCTGCGACTCCGCGGTGAGCGCGTTGAAGCGCTCCTCCAGCCGGTGGCGCTCGTCCTCGGACTCCGACAGCTGCGAGCTGAGCTGGGTGACCTCGGCCACGCGGCTGCCCAGCTCCTGCTTGGTGAGGAAGAGCTGCTCCTCGAGCTCCTGGCCCTGATCGCGCGCCTGGGCGAGCTGGGCCTCCAGCTCCGCCTGGGTGGCGGACGCCTGCTGCTGCGTCTGCGCGTGGGCAGCCTGCTCGCTGGCGAGCGCGTCGCGCGTGGCGGCCAGGCCTCCCTGCGTCTCGGCCAGCTCGTTGCGCACCAGGCTGAGCTGCTCGGAGAGCTCCTCCTCCATGGCGGCCTTGAGGGCCTCGGTCTCCTGCAGGACACCGTTGACGCGGGTGATCTCCTGCTGCGCGGCCTCCAGCTCGCCGCGGGTGGAGGCGAGGGCCTCCTCGGTGCGAGACAGCAGCCCCTGCGTCTCGACGAGCGACTGGGAGGTGGCCTCCAGCTCGCCGCGGGTGGTGGAGAGCGTCTCCTCGGTCGCGGCGAGCGTGTTCTGCGTCTCGGCCAGCGTCTGCGAGGTGGCTTCCAGCTCGCCACGGGTGCTCGCCAGGGCCTCCTCGGTCGCGGTGAGCCGGCCCTGCGTGTCGGCCAGGGTGGCCTGCGTCTCGGTGAGCGTCTGGGTGGTGGCCTCGAGCTCGCCACGGGTGCTCGCCAGGGTCTCCTCGGTCGCGGCGAGGCGGCCCTGCGTGTCGGCCAGGGTGGCCTGGGTGTCGGCGAGGGTGCCCTGCGTCTCGGCCAGCGTCTGGGCGGTGGCCTCGAGCTCGCCACGGGTGGAGGCCAGGGCCTCCTCGGTCGCGGCGAGGCGGCCCTGCGTGTCGGCCAGGGTGGCCTGCGTCTCGGTGAGCGTGCCCTGCGTCTCGGCCAGCGTCTGCGAGGTGGCGTCCAGCTCGCCGCGAGTCGTGGCGAGCGTCTCCTCGGTCTGGGCGAGCGTGCTCTGCGTCTCGGTGAGCGTCTGCGAGGTGGCGTCCAGCTCGCCGCGCAGGTTGGAGATCTGCGTGTCGCGGTCGGCGACGGCCTCGTTGAGCGCCTGGATCTGGCCGTTGAGCTCGGCCTCCAGGGCGTCCTTGGCCGCCTCCAGCTCGTTGCGAGCCTGGGTGAGGGCCTCGAGCTCGCCCGTCAGCTCGGCCTCGCGGTCGGCCAGGTGGGCCTTGAGGGCCTCGACCTCGCCCTCCAGCTCACCGACGCGCTCCATCTGCTGTTGGATGCTGGCGTTGAGCTCGGCCTCGTGGTGCTCGTTGCGGGCGATGGTCTCCTGCAGCTCGCGCTCGAGCGTGGCGACCTTGGCCTCGCGCTCCTCCAGCCGCTGGGTGAGATCGCTCTCCAGCGCGTCCTTGTCCTGCTGCAGCTGGTCGCGCTCGCCCGTCATGCGGGCCAGATCCGACTCCAGGCCGGCGATCTGCTCGTTGAGCCGGGCCTCGAGCGCGTTGCGCTCGTCCGTGATGCGGACGATCTCCGCGTCGGCCTGGGCGCCGTGCTCCTCGGCCGCGGTGGCGCGCGCCTCGAGGTTGCGCACCGTGGTGTCGCGCTCCTGCTCCGTCTGCGCCAGCCGCTCCTGCAGCGCCTGGATCTCCCCGTTCAGCTCGGCGTAGTGCTGATCGCGCGCGCTGATGGTGTGGGCCAGCTCGCCCTCGAGACCCTCGATGCGCTGGTGGCGGCGGGCCAGCTCGGCCTCGTGCGCCTGCACCGTCTCGGTGAGCTTCTGCTCCTTGACCTCGAACTCGAGGGTGACGATGCCCAGGTGCTTCTCGAGCTTGTCGTACTCCTCGCGGGCGTGATCCAGCTCCTGCGCGCGGCGCGACAGCTCGTCATCGCGGCTGGACACCTCGCGGCGAAGGACGTTGATGTCCTTCTCCTTGGAGGCCACCACCTCGATGAGATCCTTCTCCGCGGAGAACTTCTGCAGGAGCAGGTCGTCCACGGTCGCGCCGTGCTCGCGCTCCTTCTGGAGCATGCCCTGCTGGGCCTCGTTGAAGCGCCGCAGCAGGTCATCCACCTGCATCTTCAGGCCCTGCAGCTCCACGTCCTTCTCGTGGAGCCGGTCCTCGACGGACAGCAGCTCGCGCTCGCGGACGTTCCAGATCTCCGAGATGCGGGCGATCTGCGCCTCGCGCGTCTTCAGCTCGTCGCGCAAGAGCTGCACCTTGCCCTCGGGCGTGCCCATCAGGTCACGCCGCGGAGGCGGGCGCTTGAGCTGACGCGACTCGGCGAGCAGCTCCGCCTTGCGGTCCGCGATGGACTGGAAGGAGCGCTCCAGGAAGCCGCGATCCTCCTCGGTGATGGCGCTGCGGCGCTCGCGCTTGGGCAGCCGGGGCGGGCCGCCAGCGGGATTGGGAGCACCCTTCAGCGGCGGCGGCATGGCCGGCGAACCGTCACCCGGGCCCGCGGCCTGCTGCGGTGCGTCTTCCTCCGGCGGCACGATGCCGACGCTCATCGAGGCGAGCTCGCCCATCTCGAAGGGAATGAGGAGGTAGCCATCCGCGGCACCCGGCGTCTGGCGGTGCTGGTTGAGCCCCTCCATGCCCGTATCCGAGGACAGCAGCAGGACGCGGAGGTTCTGCCCCCACTTGCCCTTCTTGATCTGCCCGCAGAGGGTGAAGCCGGATTGATCCGGCAGCTCAGCCCGGACGACGACGAGATCCGGCTTGCGCTTCTCCATCTCGCGCTGTGCGTCAGCGGCGGTTGCCGCCATGGCCGTTTGATAACCCGCGCTCTTGAGCACGGTGGCCATGCTGAGGGCGAAGTCGTTCTGGTTTTCGACGATGAGGACCCGGCGCTCCATGCAGCCCTTTGACCCAAGAAAAGTGCAATGAAAACCGGCACATCCTAGGCACGCGCGGCGAGGCTTGGAAAGTTTCCATGCCAAGCTCGGTTGGCTGCTGCACGAGTTTCAACTCATGAGGGCTTGGTACGGACACTCCCCTGGGCCTTCGGAGCGGGTGGGGGAGTGGGCTCCTCGTCGCGTCCGGGCATGGTGGTGGGGGGTGTATGTCGGGCGAAGTGGGTGCCCTCGGGAGGGCAGTACCCATGGGCCAGCTGGGCGAACCACGGGCTCAACCGCGACTCCGGCGGCTCTCGCGGGGGCGCTTCCGGGGTCTCGGCCTCGTGGATCTCCGCGCTGCTGATCTCCTCCAGATCCTCCAGGGGTTGTGCCTGAAGAGGTGTCGCAGCGCCCTCTACCTCCTGGATCTCCTCGGCCTCGGCCTCGGAGATCTCCTCGGGCTCCTCGACCGGGGCTGGGGCACGCGCGACCCGGGGGGGAAGGGCGGGGGCATCCACCGGCGTGAGGAGCGGTGGAGGCATGGGACGGGAGCCGCTGGGCGGGCGGGCCCGTGGAGGCAGCGGGGGGATGGCCAGAGACGGACGTGGAGGCAGGCGCGGGGGCCCCTCCACGGGCAGGAGCACGGGAGGCTCGGCGGATTTCGAGGCGGGGCGCTCGTCCTTGCGGGGAGGCAGCGCGGGAGGCCGCGCCGGTGCGGCTTCGGGCGCGGTGGCGGGCCGGTTCTCGGAGGACACCGTCCGGGTGAGCAGGCTCGCGCGGGGCGGGAGGGCGGGCGGAGTCGTCACGGGCGTCTGCTCGGAGGAGGGTGGGCGCGAGCGTTCGCTGGCGGGAGCGGGGGCGGGGGCGGGAGCGGGGGGCTCGCGCAGGGGAAGGCCCAGCACCACGGGGGGCTCGGTCGAGCGCACCTCCTGCTCGGTGAGCGCGCTCTCCGAGGTGGAAGAGGGCTCGCGCAGGGGAAGCCCCATCACCACGGGGAGGTCGGGCCGCCCGGCCGCGGGCTCGGTCTTCACCAGGCGCGTGTCGACGCCCGGCTCCTGTTCCTGGAGGATGTGGCCCGCGACGAGCGGCAACTCCTCGCGGGCGGGGGCGTGGTTCGGGTCCGTGTCCGGGACGGGCTCGCTCACGGGGTGCGGCTCGCGAGGGGCCTTGGGGGCGGGCTCCGGCTCCGCGCTCACCGTTCCCTCGAGCGCGAGGACGCGGTTGGTGGGCGTGCCCGTCATCATCGTCAGATGGATTTCGGGCTCGGAGGCGGCCCCCGGCGTCACCGGCCGCTTCCCGAGCAGGCCGTCATAGATGTCCAGGAGCTGGCCGCGGATGAGCCCCGCGTCGAGCCACTGCTCCGCGTAGGTCCGGGCCTGCTTGCCGAGGGCGACGCGCCGGGGCACGTCGCGGGCCAGCTCGATGATGCGGTCGGCGAGGGCCTGGGGATCCCCCGGTGTGTAGAAGACGCCGGCGGCGGCGGGGACGAGCTCGCGGGTCACCGGCAGGTCGGAGGCGAGCACCGGGCGGCCGGCGGCGAGGTACTCGGACACCTTGGAGAGCGCGCCGCCCTGCACCCGGTTGCGGTCCACATCATCGAGCGGCAGCACGCCCACGTCCGCGAGCGCGAGCAGCTTGGCCACGTCGTCATGGGCCACGGGGGGTTGGAACTCGACGTGCTTGCCGAGCCCCAGCTCGGAGACGAGGTCCTCCAGATGGGGCTGCCAGTCCGGGTGGCGCGCGCCCACCAGCGTGAGGCGCACGTCCACCTCGCGCACCGCCAGTGCGAGTCCCCTCATGAGCCCCGCCAGACCCTGCCAGGCCACCTGGCTGCCCAGGTACATCATCCGCATGGGCTCGCTGCCATCCGGCGCCCCGAGCGCCTCGGGCGCGTAGGGCCCCAGGTCCACCGGCGCGCGCACCACACGCACCGACTCCTGGCCCACGCCCAGCGAGTGGATGAAGGAGCGCGTGGTGGGTGAGCCGGTGATGACCAGGTCCGCGTTCATCAGGCAGAACAGCTCCTGACGGCGGGCCTTGGAGAGGAACTTCTTGTCTCCCTCGAGCTGCGGGTGCGTGTAGCGCAGCTCCTGGGACGGGAAGCCCTGGGCCTCGTAGACGAGGCGGTAGCCGTAGTCCCCCTTGAGCTCGCACAGGGCGTAGCCGCCGAAGGGATCCGTGAAGTGGACGAGCGCGTACTCCTCGCTCTCCAGCTGACGGCGCACGGCGCGCTCGAAGGCCTGGATGCGCGAGGCGATGTCCCCCGAGCCCACCGGCACGCGGAGGAGGCGCGCCCCCTGATATTTCTCGATGTGCGAGTGGTCCGGCGTCTTGACCGAGAGCACCACCACCGAGAACCGATCGGGCAATGCCTTCAAATACTCGGTCACCCGGCGCGAGGAACCAGACGGGCCGGGGATGACATCGAAGCTGCACAGCAGGAGTCTGGGCAGGTCGCTCAAGGCGGACCGGAGGATACAGAGGCGGCTCCCGGCTTGTCACTGTCCCCCCGCCTCCACCTGGGGTACGACCAAAGAACAGAAGTGAAATCGTTCGTTGACCCTCGCGGCCCTGTCGACCTAAGCCGGAATCCGCCTATGGCCGACCTCAAGAGCGTCACGGTGGAATACCTGCGGGAGCTCGCGCGCAAGCATCTGGGACGCGGGCATAGCAAGCTCAAGACCAAGAAGGACCTCCTCGATGCACTGGCCAGGCTGGTGCCGGGGCTCGCGAAGCGCGCGGGCGGCGAGGAGTCGGAGACCGCGAAGGCGGACGGGAAGGCGGGGCGTTCCTCCGCCGGGCAGTCCGTCAGGAAGCAGGTCCAGGAGAAGGTGGAGCGGGCCCGGGAGAAGGTGAAGGAGACCCGGGAGAAGGTGAAGGGGGCCCGCAAGGCCCCGGGGGCCGTCTCGGCGGCCTCTCGCACCGAGAAGCCCGAGGAGCGTCCGGCGCAGCCCATCGCTCCGGAGCGGGCCCTGCCCGGGGACGACGACGAGAAGACGCCCATCCACCCCACGCCCCGGCCCGCCGAGGTGGTCAACTTCCCGCCCAAGCCCAAGCCCTCGGGGGGCCGGGCGTCGAGGGACGACGAGCCCACCCTCACGAGTCCTCCGGCTCCCTTCCTTCCCCCACCCCCCGTCCACGCGGAGCCGCCCGCCCACGCGGAGCCGCCCGCCCACGCGGGGCAGCACGCCGCGGAGCCGCTGGTGGAGGGCTTCTTCGTGGCGCGCATCGCGGGTGAGCAGGAGGCCTTCCGCCACCACCTCACCGAGTCGCAGCGCCGCCGGCCCGTCGAGGCGCTCGGCTCGCCGGATTACGACGAGCGGCTCGGCGATCTGTCGATGGACTACGAGGACGACACGGCCCTGCTGATGCCGCGCGATCCGCACACGCTCTTTCTCTGCTGGGACTTCAGCGCCGAGGCCCGGCGCCGGGCCCTGGGCGGGCTGGAGTCCCCGCGAGCCGTGTTGCGCGTCTACGACGACGGCGACGTGCTGGTGCGGGTGATCGACGTCGCGCTCGAGTCGCGCAGCTACTACATCCACGGGCTGCCCCCGGGCAGGCCCTACCGCGTGGAGGCCCACTTCGTCGGCGCTTCCGGCCGCTCGCGCCGCATCGGGCACTCCTCCAACCGCGTCTTCCTGCCGCCCGCGGGTCCGTCCGAGGACACCTCGGTGCGCTTCCTGCGCATGCCGCCCGTCACCGCCCCGAAGGTCAGCGTGGAGGCGGTGGCCGCCACCGCGCCCACCCGCACCGCGGACGTCGAGGAGCGCGACTACATCACCTGGCGCCGCGTGGCCCTGCCGGGCAGCGGTGGCTTCGAGGACATCCCCGAGCGTCACCGGGAGCGCGTCGGTCCCGGTGGCCCCGGCGCGCCGGGCGAGGGTGCGCCCCAGCAGGAGTACATGGACGTCGTCCGCCGCGCCGAGGGCTCCTCGGAGCAGTGGGCGGGGCTGCGGGACATGGTGGGCTCCTCCGAGCAGCGGGCCTGGTCTTACGGCGTCGGGGCGTCCTCCGAGCAGCGGACGTGGTCCCAGGGTCCCGGTGGTTCCTCGGATCAGCGGACGTGGTCCCAGGGCGGCGCGGGTGGGTCCTCCGAGCAGTGGGTCTGGGCGTATGGACCGGCGGGGGCTGTCTCCGAGTCGTGGGCGTGGTCACGCCCATCCTCCTCGGGTCAGGGCCGATAGGGGAATGACATGAGCATCGGCTCGCTCGCCATCGTCCTCCACGCGCACCTGCCGTTCGTCCGGCATCCCGAGTACGAGGACTTCCTCGAGGAGGACTGGCTCTACGAGGCCATCTCCGAGACGTATCTCCCGCTGCTGCTCGTCTTCGACCGGCTGGCGGAGGAGAACGTCCCCTTCCGCGTGACGATGACGCTCACGCCCACGCTCGTCACCATGCTGCGCGACGAGCTGCTCATGGAGCGCTACGCGCGCAGGCTGGATCAGCTCTGCGAGCTGGGCGCTCGCGAGGTGCACCGCACGCGGAACGACCCGGTCTTCGGCCGGCTGGCCCACTTCTACCGGGACCACTTCGAGTCCCTGCGGAGCGCCTTCCGCGAGCGCTACAAGCGGGACCTGGTGGGCGCCTTCCGCCGGCTCCAGGACGCCGGGCACCTGGAGATCATCACCTGCAACGCCACCCACGGCTTCCTGCCGCTGATGCAGCAGACGCCCGAGGCGGTGCGCGCGCAGATCTCCGTGGCCGCCAACCACTACCGGCTCACCTTCGGCCGGGACGCGCCGGGCATCTGGCTGGCCGAGTGCGGCTACTTCCCCGGGGTGGAGAAGTACCTGGCGGCCGAGCGCATCCGGTACTTCTTCGTGGACACGCACGGCGTCATGGACGCCACGCCCCGGCCGCTGCATGGCCCCTTCGCGCCCATCTACACGGAGGCGGGTGTGGCGGCGTACGCGAGGGATCCCGAGAGCAGCCAGCAGGTGTGGAGCTCCGAGCACGGCTACCCTGGCGACCCCGTCTACCGCGAGTTCTACCGGGACATCGGGTGGGATCTGGACCTGGACTACGTCCGGCCCTTCATCCAGCCCACCGGGGACCGCAAGAACACCGGCTTCAAGTACTACCGGATCACCGGCAAGACGCAGGACAAGCAGCCCTATGATCCGGACGTCGCGCGCGAGCGCGCCGCCACCCACGCGGGCAACTTCCTCTTCAACCGGGAGAAGCAGTTCGAGTGGCTCGCGGGGAAGATGGGCGGCCGCAAGCCGGTGGTGGTGGCCCCCTACGACGCCGAGCTCTACGGCCACTGGTGGTTCGAGGGGCCGTGGTTCCTCGACGCCCTCATCCGCAAGGTGGCCTTCGACCAGAAGACGTTCCGGCTGGTGACGGCGTCGGATGACCTGGCCGAGAACCCGGAGAACCAGGTGGCCACGCCGCCCCTGAGCTCCTGGGGCGCGGGCGGCTACGCCAACATGTGGCTGGATGGCTCCAATGACTGGATCTACCGGCACCTGCACCACTGCGCCCGCCAGATGGCGGCCCTGGCGAAGGACCACCCGGACGCCCCCACGCTCCAGCGGCGGGCACTCAACCAGGCCGCACGCGAGCTCCTGCTGGCGCAATCGTCGGACTGGGCGTTCATCATGAAGACGGGAACCATGGTGGACTACGCCGTGCGACGCACCAAGGAGCACATCCTGCGCTTCCAGCGCCTGCACGACCAGATCCGCGATGGGAACATCGATGAGGGCTGGTTGTCCCACATCGAGGGCAAGAACAACCTCTTTCCCGAGATAGACTACCGGGTCTACCGACCGTGAGTTCCACGCTGCCCAAGCACAAGGCCGTCAAGCTCTACGAGAGGGCCCGCACCCTGCTGGCCCGCGAGGAGTTCAGCGAGGCCGAGAAGATCCTCCGTGACCTGGCGGCCCATGACAGCCTGGGCCGGCCCGAGGTGCCAGCGGCGCTGGGAGACGTGCACCTGGGCCGGGGCGAGTACGACGCGGCTGCGTCGGCCTACCGCGAGGGCCTGTCTCGCTTCCCGGGCAACAGGGATCTGACGGCCCGTGTCGGGCTGGTGCTCATCCGCCAGGACCGCTTCGAGGAGGCGGTGGCGCTGATGGGGCAGCTCGAGCTGAAGGGGCTCGGGCCGGATCTGCTCATGCAGTACGGCTACGCGCTGGCGCGGCTGGAGCGCTACGCCGCCGCCGAGCGCATCTTCGCGCGGGCGGTGGCCGGAGGCGCCGGGCCCGAGGCGAGGATGTTGCTGGCGCGCGTGCGCGCGAAGCTGGGCCGCTATGAAGAGGCGGCCAACATGTGCCGGAGCCTCGTCGAGGGTGATGCGCCCGCGGAGGTGCAGTCCGAGGCGAAGGGGCTGCTGGCCGACTGCCTCCTCATGGAGGGACAGGCCGCGCCCGCGCTCGGGCTGTGGAAGGAGCTGCGCGCGGCGGGCGAGCTGCAACCGGAGCAGCTCGGGCACATGGCGTACGCGGCGCAGCTGGCCGGGGAGCCGGGCCTGTGCGACCAGCTCATCACCGAGCGGCTGGGCTCCGTGCCCACGGCGGAGGATCGGCTCCTGTTCGCGCAGATCGCCAACCTGCGCAACCGCCCGGAGGACGCGCTGGAGCACCTGACGGCCGCGGAGGCGGCGACGGGCGAGCACTACAAGGGCTTCATCTTCGAGCTGGAGGCCACCCGGGGCCGCGCGCTGCGGTTGCTGGGACGGCGCCAGGAGGCGCGTGAAGCGCTGGCGCGGGCCTCGGAGCACCCGGAGGCCCAGGGCAAGCTGGGGCCCCAGCTGCAGGTGGACCTGGGACACCTGTCGGCGGAGGAGGGTGACTTCGAGTCCGCCGAGCGGTCCTTCCAGGCGGCGCTCGCGATGGACCCGGACGAACCCGAGGCGCAGCGGGGCCTGGAGCTGACGCGGCGCCGGGAGGCGTGGCGCACGCAGTTGCAGGCCAACGTGGAGGCGCAGGTGGAGGCGGCGAAGGCCGAGTCCGATGCCTTGCGCCGCCGCTTCGTGGCCCGCGAGAACGAGCTGGAGGCGCTGCGCCGCGAGCTGGAGACGCTCCGGGCGGCCCAGGCGCAGGCCGAGGAGAAGGCTCGCCGGGCGGAGGAGGAGGCGAGGTCGGCGCAGGCGGTGGCGCGCGCGGAGCAGGCCCGGCGCACCCGCGAGGAGCTCGAGCAGCGCGAGACGGAGATCGATGCCAAGGCCCGCGAGAACGTGGAGCGGGGGCTGGGCAAGGCGCTGGCCACGTGCCCGCCGCCACTGCTGCAGGCGATGATGGTGGCGGAGCGCACGTTCCAGAAGGCCCTCTACACGGACCTGCCCGCGGCGGCGGTGGCGGTGCTGTTCGCGGGGGCGCTGGAGCGCGCGCTGTACACGCTCTTCGTGGAGCGCTTCCGCCAGTGGCTGGAGGCGCGGGGCCAGCTCAAGGACTTCCTCCAGGCGGCCACGCGCGAGAAGCGTGGCCGGAAGGTGGAGTACTTCGACAACTTCGCCGCCGCCTTCGATCCCGAGCGGCCCGGCCGTCCGCCCTCCATGGGCGAGGTGGCTCGCGTGCTCCAGCGGCGCGAGGAGCCCTACCTCCACCTCTTCCTGGCCTTCCTCATCGAGCGCTATCCCCTGCCGGGACGTCTCCTGGACGTGCTGGCGGACTTCGTCATCCAGGCCAAGGAGCGCCTGAGGGATCCGGTCGCCCATGGCCGCGCGGTGGAGATGGGCTACGAGGAGCTGAAGGTGCTGCGCGAGCGGCTACTGTTCACTCTCGAACCAGGCCAGCCCGGGGCGCTCGCCCTGCTGCTGGGGGTGTAGCTCCTACACGCCCCCTGTCCCTGCCGGGAAGAGAACGGGCGCCACACTGTTCCCCAGTCGCGCGGGCAGGGCATGTCTGCCTTGCCTTGAAGTCTTTCCGTCTTATCTCGGGACAGACCATGACCAAGCGACTGAATCCCCAGAAGAGCGCCCTCGCCGGTGCTCTCGTTCTCGCGCTGCCGCTCCTGGCGCCCGCCCAGCAGACGGCGGCAACGTCCTCCTCCCCCCTGCAGCCCGCTACCCGGGAGGCGCAGGCCCTGCCCTCGCTGGCCCCGCTCGTGGAGTCGGTGAAGGGCGCCGTCGTCAACGTGGATGTGCAAGCCAGGGGCTCCAGGTCCGAGGGCTTCGGACAGGAGAATCCCCTCTTCGAGCGCTTCTTCGGAGGCGGAGGCCAGGGCCAGCGGCGCGAGCAGCTCCGCCAGGGAGCGGGCTCGGGCTTCATCATCGACCCCAAGGGCCTGGTGTTGACCAACAATCACGTCATCGAGGGCGCGGTGACGATCCGTGTCCGCATGGATGACGGGCGCAGCTTCGACGCGAAGATCGTCGGGAGGGATCCGCTCACCGACGTGGCCCTGCTCCAGCTCCAGGGCAAGGTGGAGAACCTGCCCTCGGTGAAGCTGGGAGACTCGGACGCGCTGCGCGTGGGGGACTGGCTGGTGGCCATCGGCAACCCGTTCGGGCTGGCCTCCAGCGTGAGCAGCGGCATCCTCTCGGCGCGGGCGCGTGACATCCACTCCGGCCCCTATGACGACTTCCTCCAGACGGACGCCGCCATCAACCCGGGCAACTCGGGTGGCCCGCTCTTCAACATGAAGGGCGAGGTGGTGGGCATCAACACCGCCATCGTGGGCGGGGGCACGGGCATCGGCTTCGCGGTGCCGAGCAACATGGTGAAGGCGCTCCTGCCGCAGCTGGAGAAGGACGGCGCGGTGACGCGGGCGTGGCTGGGCATCGGCATCCAGGATCTGACGAGCGACCTGGCCAAGGCGATGTCGCTGCCGGTGAACGAGGGCGCCATCGTGTCGCAGGTGAACGACAACTCCCCGGCGGGCAAGGCCGGCATGAAGGCGGATGACGTCATCGTGGCCATCGACGGGCGGAAGGTGGGCTCGGGCGGAGAGCTGACGCGCACGGTGGCGCTGAAGAAGCCGGGCACCACCTCGGTGCTGGACGTCTTCCGGGACGGCAAGCGGCAGGAGCTGAAGGTGCAACTCGGGACGCGGCCGGACCTGGAGGGGCTGAGCGTGCGCCAGCGCCGTGGTGGCGAGGAGGAGACCGAGCAGTCCTCGAAGGCGCGCGTGGGCGTGTCGCTGAGCAACGTGGATCAGCGCCTCGTGGAGCGTACGGGGCTGACGACGAACCAGGGCGCGCTGGTGACGGACGTGCTGCCGGGCTCGCCGGCGGAGCGCGCGGAGCTGGCTCCGGGCATGTTGGTGGTGGAGGCGGATCGCAAGCCGGTGCGCAACGCGGAGGAGCTGGCGAAGCTCATCCGCAAGGCGGCCCCGGGCAGCACGCTGCTGCTGCGCGTGGAGGTCCCGGGAGTCGGGCGCTACCTGCGCGCCCTGCGGGTGCCCTGAACCCGCTCAGATGTTGATGCGGGAGCTGATCGTCCTGACGTCCAGGCCCAGCGCCGCGAACTCGGCGGCGTGGGCCCGGAGCAGCTCCACGAGTCGTGGATGCACGTCGTCCTCCTCGTTGGCCAGGAGGAAGCCGTAGTTGGTCTTGGACAGCATCCAGGAGATCCACAGCATCTCGGTCGCCTCGTCCGGAGGAGGGGCGACGTCCGGATCCTCCTCGGTCTCCGGGAGTCCTCCTCCCTTGCCCCAGCGGAGCCCCAGGCTGGAGTAGAGGACCTCACCGGCGTCCTCCCACTGGAGGTTGTTGGCCCAGGCGTGCCGGAAGGTCGCGAAGAAGATGACGTAGCGGCACAGCTGCTTGAGCGCGTCCAGCTCGCCGGGCTGGGGGACGTCGGTGTGGGTCACCGCGCTGACGGCCTTGGGCGGTGGCTGGGCGGCCTTCTCGTCCAGGTCCATGCGCTCGGACCGCACGAACCACGGAGCGTCCTTCCCCGGCACCCGCGCCCGGAGATAGCGGCACACGAAGGCGGGCACCGAGTGGGCCACGAGGTCGTCCGAGAAGCGGCGCACCTCCTGCCACTGTGCCTCCACGGCGCCGCCGTGCTCGGCGAAGAAGGCGTCGACGTGTTCTCCGAGCACCCGCCAGAACAGCTGCGCGGCGCGGGCGTAGCGGTGGCCCTCGCACACAGGGGCCGCGGGCGCGAAGCCCCGCCAGTCGTAGCTGCCCATCAGGTGGAGCAGCCGCGCATCGACGCTCCGCTCGGTCAACGCACTGGCGCGGGTGATGTAACCGGTTGGCCCGACCAGGAACCCATTGGCGGAGTGGTTGATCAGGACCACCTCCCGCAGGTGGGGCATGAGCAGCCAGCGGAGGGGGTTGCGCCGCAGGTTGCGGTGCGCGGCGATGGCGTACTGCTCGACGTTGAAGTGGCACTGCCCGAGGTGGTTGCCCAGCTCGGTGTCCAGCGTCGCGCTCACCCGGGCGATGCGCTTGGCGGCCTCCCAACCGGCGCCATCCTCCGGTGTGAAGGTCCGGCGTGTGATGGGCGAGCCGGGCGCCGTTGCTCCCGGCTCCCGGAGTCCCAGGATGATGCGCACGGGCAGTACCCGGCCCTCCACCAGACGCAGCCGCACGTCGACGTCGGGGAGGCAGTGGAGGCCGTCCTGTTCGTAGGCGTTCCAGGGGAAGTAGAGCCGGAAGGCATGGGGATCGCCGGGCACCTCGGGATCGCGGTCCATGACCGTCGCGAACATGCCGTTGAGGAGGCGTTCACCGAAGAAGGCGTCACTGCGTGAGGAGCCCGGCGCCTCCCGCTCCATGCGGACCGTCATCGGCTCGGGGTAGTCGGCCTGCAACTCGGCCACATTGGGGGCCCGGCCGAGGCGGATCCGCAGCAGGTGCTGACGCTTGATGAGCTCGATGGGCGCAACCGCCTTCAGCATCGCCAGCGAACGCCCCGGGGCGTAGGCCGTCGGTGGAGTGCCCTGCTCGGTGACGAGCAGCCGGGCCAGGGGCGTCGCCGGATCGTATTCCCAGTACGGGAGCCGGAGGGTGCCGAAGTCGTAGTGGAGTCCACCATGGTCATCGGGGCCCCGTTGCGCGCCGATGCGCCGCCAGGACTCCACCACCCGCCCGTCCTTGCGGAAGGTGTGCTGGGGCTCGAAGAAGCGAAGCTCCAGGTCCGGCAGGTCTCCCGCGCCCGCGTCGGCGGGGTCATAGCGGATCGCGAAGTGCCCTGCGTCGTCGGTGAAGCCCTCGCCCAGGAAGTCGTCAGGAGCGCCGGGATCCCGGTCCCACAGCTCGACCTTGAGGTGGTGCAGCGGGATGGGCCCCTGGGGACCATCTTGCTCGAAGACCAGGCGGCCGGTGGCGACGGCGGGCAGGGTGGCGGGGTCCCGGGTGGTCCGGGGAGCGCGGACGCGCGAGGCCAGCTCGCGGCTGACGGCAGCGCGCTCGTCGGGGCTCAGGCTCGAGTACCACCTGGCCAGCTCGGCGGGTTCGAGGAGGTCTGAGGGGTCGTCTCGATTCTGACGGCCCAGCGTGGACAGCAGGCGGCGCAGCGGTGCGAGCATTCGGGGAGGGTTCCAGGGAGACCGGGAGGTGCGTCTCGCGCCGGGTCAGGCCTTGGCCACGGACGGAGTGGGCGAGGAGGGATCGTTGGGGCGGGAGAGCCCGCGCTCGCGGCCCGGGTGGAGCTCCATGCCGGATTCGTAGCAGGTGACGCGGTTCCGCCCGCCGCGTTTGCTGGCGTAGAGGGCGGCGTCGGCGCAATCCACCAGGGTGTCCTGGATGGAGGCGTCGGCGGGGATGCTGGCCACGCCGATGGAGACGGTGATGTGGCCGCCGGGCTGGGTGGGGGCGGCGAGCTGGGGGGCCTCGGCCACGGCGCGCCGCAGCTTCTCGGCCACCTCGTAGGCGTCCTCCTTGGACACCTGGGACAGCACCAGCATGAACTCCTCGCCGCCGTAGCGCGCGAGCGTGTCCACCTTGCGCACGCGGGCGCGCAGCACGTCACACACCCTGCGCAGCGTGTCGTCACCGGCGCGGTGGCCCGCGGCGTCGTTGAGCTTCTTGAAGTGGTCGATGTCCACCATGAGGATGGACACCGGCGAGCCGAAGCGCTGCGCGCGTGCCACCTCCAACTCCAGCCGCGCGAAGAGGTGGCGGCGGTTGGGCAACCCGGTGAGCGGGTCCGTCATGGTGAGCTTCACCGCCTCGGCGTGGAGCATGGCGTTCTTCACCGCCGTGGCGACCTGGTCGGCCACCGCGCTGAGCAGCTCCAGCTCCTCGGGGGCGAAGCTGGCCACCTCCGGGCGGCGGAAGTTGAGCACGCCCAGCACCGAGTTCATGTGCACCATGGGCACGCACAGCAGCGCGCCGACCTCGTGCCCCGGCAGCAGCGCTCGCCGGGCGAACACGCTCGAGGGGTCCGTGACGTCCGGCACGTACACCGCCCGGTGCGTCTCCGCCGCGCGTCCGCACGCGCCCTCGCCGATCTGGAAGGTCATCCCATCCAGGGCCGGGTCCGCCGGGAAGGTGCTCTTGATCTCCAGCACCCCGTCCGGGTTGACGAGCATGGTGGAGAAGTGCGGGATGTGGAGCCGCTCGGGCACCATCTGGGTGATGCGCGAGAGCAGCTCGGACAGCTCGATGGTGGAGTTGACCGAGCGCGCCACGTCGAAGAGCAGGGCCAGCTCGGCGATGCGCTCCTCCAACTCCTCCTTGAGGGACAGCTTCCACTTCGTCACCTGGAGATCTCGGTGGGTGTCGATCTCCTCGGCCTTCATGGAGGTGATGCGCGCCAGCATGGCGTTGAAGGCCGAGCCGAGCCGGGAGATCTCATCCGTGCCCCGCACCTCGGCGCGCACCAGGAAGTCTCCCTCCTCGGCGCGACGCATGGCGGCCGTGAGCCGGCGCAGGGGCCGGGTGAGGAAGAGGTGCAGCGACACCCCGGTGGCGATGATCAGCATGGTGCCCAGCACCAGCACGGCCACCAGCCCGCCGCCGAGGGCCTCGGTGAGCTCCCGGTGGACCACGGGCTCGGTCACCCGCAGGTGCAGGACTCCCAGGGGACGCATCGCCGCGCCCACGTGGCACCCCTCACACTCCTTCCCTCCGAGTGGGCGGATGACCTCCGTCGCATGGGCGTCCGAGAGGCTCCGCTCCGGACCGGACGCCGTCAGCAGCGCGGCCTGGGGGTGGCGGGTGCCCACTTCCTCGGGCCGGGCGGACCAGAGGATGCGCCCGTCCGGCGACACGATGTTCAGCTCCGCCGTGGCGCGCAGCAGCCGGGTCTCCGAGCGCAGCAGCTCCGCCACGGGCGAGTGGGGCGGCAGGCCCTGGGGAGTCGGCATCCGGAAGTGGGTGCCGATGAACTCCGAGAGTGCCAGGGCTTCGCTCTGGGTGGCATTCCGGGCAGCCTGATGGGCCTCACGCCAGAAGTAGCCGATGCCCAGGATGGCCGCGAGCAGCCCGGGCAGGGCTACGCTCCACAGGAGCTTCCTGCCTACGGTATCGAGACCCAATGCCATGTCCGTGGAGGCAGGAACCGCCGGCCCGCTGCCGTCAACCCCCGTGTCATTGATGGATTGTCAGATCGGCTGACGCACACTGTCAAACGGACTCTGTTGGAAATTATTCGTGAGGGCGGATGTCGAGGAAGTAGATGTTGCCTGACGCACCGCGTAGTGTGCTGGGATCGGCTCCACCATGTCCGCCTCTTCTCCTTCCTTCGTGCTCTCCTCGTTGATCCCCGTGCCCCATGGTTTCGCCACGCGGGCGGGTGGGGTGTCGGAGGGGCCGTATGACTCCCTCAACCTGGGCTTCGCGGTGGGTGACCTGCGAGAGCGGGTGGAGGAGAACCATCGCCGGCTGGCCGCGGCGGCGGGCGCGGCGCTCGATGCGCTGCACCGGGTGAGCCAGGTGCATGGAGATCGTGTGGTGGAAGTAGGGGAGGGTGAGGGCACCGGAACGCTCCGGCCGACGGAAGGCGAGGCGGACGCGCTCTGGACGGAGCGGCCGGAGCACTGGGTGGCGGTGGGCACGGCGGACTGCGTGCCAGTGCTGCTGGTGGATCCGGAGGGGCGGCGGGTGGCGGGGGTGCACTCGGGGTGGAAGGGCACGGACGCGCGCATCGTGGCGCGGGCGGTGGAGTCCCTGGTGGCGAGGGGCTCGCGGCCCGAGCGGCTGCTGGCGGCGGTGGGCCCCTGCATCCAGCGCTGCTGCTACGTCGTCTCCGAGGACCTGGGCGAGCGCTTCACCGCGGGCTTCGGGCCGCAGGTGGTGGTCCGCGAGCGGGGCGAGGTGCGGTTGGACCTCTCACGGGCCGTGCGGGAGACGTTGCTGGGCGCGGGGCTGAAGCAGGCCCATGTGGACGTGCTGCCCCACTGCACGGCGTGTGACGCGAGCCGATTCTTCTCGCACCGCCGTGACGCTGGGCGGACGGGCAGGCACCTCAATTTCGTGGTGCACCGGTTCTGATCGGCCTCCGGGCCGATTTCTTGACGGTCTCCAGCACCCCTTCCTATCCTCAGGGTACCCCCGTCACCGTGTTGGAGCGCCGCATCATTCGCCGACTGCTTGCCCTCGCGCCTCTCTGCGCGCTGTCCGCCTGTGCCACCACCGGCTCCGCCCAGACGTCGGAGCTGGCGGAGCTGAAGGCCGAGGTGCGTGCCATGCGCGAGACCCAGGCGCGCCTGGAGAAGCGTCTGGAGCGCATGGAGCTGCACACCAGCGTCACCCAGGCCCGTGCCACCGCTCCGTCCAAGGGGACCTCTTCCGCGCCAGCCGCCGCCGAGCCCGAGAAGTCCTTCACCACGCCCGAGCTGGCGGTGGTGAAGCTCAAGCCGCGCAACGAGCCCGCGCCCCCGCTGCCCACCCGGGTGCCCGTCGTCGAGCCCGCGCCCGAGGACATGGAGATGTTCATCAGCTCCGCGCCCGAGGGGGACAGCGGCCCTGGCGCCAGCGCCGAGCCGAAGGAGCAGCTGGACGCCACCATCCTGGATGCCGAGTTCGAGCAGGCGGTGGCGGCGTTGCGCACCGGCAACGTGGAGGGCGGGGTGGCCCGCCTGTCGCGCTTCGCCGAGGACAACCCCCGTCACCCGCGCGCGGACAACGCGCTCTACTTCAGCGGGCTCGGGCAGATCGGGCTGAAGGACCACGAGGCCGCCGCGAAGACCTTCGAGCGCCTCATCTCCAGCTATCCCGCCGGAGATGCCGTGCTGGACGGCATGCTGCGGCTGGCCGAGTGCCGGCTGCGGCTCAACCAGAAAGACGATGCGCGGGCGCTCTACACCCGCATTCTCACCCAGTTCCCGGGGACGGCCGCCGCCACTCAGGCGGAACAGCGGCTCGCGTCCCTCTCGCACTAGCAGTCCGAAAGGAAGTCATCCGATGCGCTCGCGGATCCTCTCCTCGCTCCTCCTGGCCACAGTGCTCGTGCCGCCCGCCGTCTGGGCGCAGAACGCGGAGGAACAGGAGCCCGAGGCCGGCGACGAGACCGAGGGGTCCGAGGTCGTCGATGAGCAGCAGCCTCCTGGCCGGCCCGGCAATGTCGTCATTCCCCCGGGCCAGGGCGGCCGCGAGTCCGCGCCCGGCGAGGTGCACACCGTGGAGCGGGGCGACACCCTGTGGGACCTGTCCCAGAAGTACCTGGGCAGCCCCTGGTACTGGCCCAAGGTCTGGTCCTACAACCCGGAGATCGCCAACCCGCACTGGATCTACCCCGGCAACAACGTGCGCTTCTTCCCGGCGGGCGAGGAGGTCCCCTCGCGGGTGGAGGCGGGCGTCGGTCCTGCCCCGTCGGAGATGGTGGCGGAGACGGGGGACATCGCCGAGGGCTCCGAGATGGACACCTCCGGACCGGCGGTGGAGGTGACCGGCAAGCTCACCTTCGAGCCCAAGGCCTCGCGCACGGTGATGACGCATGGCTTCGTCACCACGCGGGAGCTGGAGGAGGCGGGCCGCATCGAGGGCGCCTCCACCGAGGCGACCATGCTGTCCTATCCGGACAACGTCTACGTGCGCTTCAAGCGCAAGGCGGATGCGAAGGTCGGGGACCGGTACGTGGTGTTCCACACCGTGGAGAGCGTGAAGCACCCGGTGACGAAGAGGCCGGTGGGCTTCCTCACCGAGTTCGTCGGCACCCTGCGGGTGGTGCAGCTGGGTGACCACTTCGTCACCGCGCAGGTGATGGACACGTGGGACGCCATCACGCGTGGCGACCTGGTGGGCCCGTTCGGCGAGCGGCTGGTGGAGCAGGTGGTGACGCGGCGCAACGAGAAGGAGGTGGCGGGCGTCGTCATCACCGCGCTCGTGCCGTACCTCACCCTCATCGGCGAGCACCACTTCCTGGTCATCGACAAGGGCAGCAGCGACGGCGTGCAGGTGGGCAACACCTTCACCATCACGCGGCAGGGAGACCCCGGCGTCGGACACGTCCTCGAGCTGGACCTGCCCATCAAGAAGCGCAAGCCGCAGCCGATGCCGACGGAGAACATCGCCCTGTGCCTCGTCACCGAGGTGAAGGACCGCACCAGCAACTGCGTCCTCACGTATTCCATCCAGGAGGTGGCGTCTGGGGCTCGCGCGGTGATGCGCGTGGGCCAGCAGCCCACCGCCCAGCGGTAGGTGGGGCCCGGCACGCCGCCGGATGACCCCTCGAATGGGGCACGGAACCCCTTGGATCGGCTCGCCTGGCCCCTACTGCAGGGGACGTGCCGCTTGACCACCGCCAGTCCGGTGTTTATGTGTCCCGCCCCTTTCCGTCGGACCCATCTTCTATATAGGTGGGCCCAGGAGGGGGTCGGGCATGGTGGAATTCACGACGAACAGCTCCTCGGAGGAGCAGCGCGCGCTCCTGGCGCTCTGGGCGGTCCCCGGCTTGGGCCCGAGGGCCCTGAGTGCCCTGCGTGCGTTCACCCAGGGAGAGCTCACCCGCCTGCTCGCCTGCCCGGTGAGGGAGTGGCTGGGCGAGGCCCCCGTCCCGATGCCCGTCCGGCGCAGGTTGGCCGAGGTGCCAGACCTGGGCCTGTTGGCCGAGCGCGTGCTGGAGCGCTGCGCGGCGGTGGGCATGGGGGTGACCTTCGCGGGAGAGAGGGCCTACCCGGCACGGTTGGTGGAGGTGGACGACGCACCGCCGCTCCTCTTCTACCGGGGAGAGGTGGGGCCGCCGCGCCGCCGGGTGGCCATGGTGGGCAGCCGGCACCCGGACCAGGGCTTCCTCCCCTTCGCGCGGAGCTTCGCCCGTCAGGTGGCGGAGGGTGGGGTGGGCGTGGTGTCCGGAGCCGCCGCGGGCGTGGACAGGGCGTGCCACTGGGGGGCGATGGACGCGGGTGGGGAGACGTGGGCCTTCCTGGGCTCGGCGCTGGACGAGCTGGATCCCGCCCAGGCGAAGCTGCTGCCGCACTTCCTGGCCCGGGGCGGCGTGTTCTTCAGCGAGCTGCCGCCGGGGGTCCGTGCGAGCACGACGACCTTCCCCCGGCGCAACCGGCTCATCTCTGGCGCGTCGGATGCGGTATTGGTCCTGCGCGCCGGGGTGGACTCCGGCAGTCTCTACACGGCGGAGGCCGGCCGGCTGCAGGGGAGGCCCGTGCTGGCCCTGCCCGGTGATGTGTCGAACGAGGGAGCGGCCGGGTGCAACGCGCTCATCCGGGACGGACACGCCCGGGCGTGTCTCTCGGTTCATGAAGTCTGGCGGGCCGTGGGCATCCACCCCGACAAGGCGGTGCCGCCAGGGGAGGGCTCCTCGTGGACGGAGCTCTCGGTGGAAGCGAGGGGGGCCTACCAGGTGTTGGACAGGGTTCCCAGGTCATTCGATGAGGTGCTGGCCGGCAGCCGGCTCTCGCCCGCGGCGCTCTCGAGCGCCCTGGTGGAGCTGGAGCTGTCTGGGCTCGTCATCCAGCATCCTGGAAGGTTGTACGAGAAGGTTTGAGGAGAATCATGGCGACGCGCACGAAGAAGACGGCAACGGCGGGCGAGACGGAGGTCGAGGAGACGGCGACCGCCGAGACGGCGACCGCCGAGACGGAAGCCAAGAAGCCGGCGGCGCGCAAGAAGACGGCCGCCAAGAAGAAGACGGCCAAGAAGAAGGCCGCCGCCAAGAAGACGGCCGCCAAGAAGGCCTCCTCGCGCCGCAAGGGCGGTGACGGGGCCCTGGCCACCGTGGAGGCCTCCGCCGAGGAGGCCGAGGACACCGAGACCCCCAGGCGGGGCAAGGGGCCGCACTACCTCGTGGTGGTCGAGTCGCCCGCCAAGGCGAAGACCATCAAGAAGTACCTGGGCTCCGGCTATACGGTGAAGGCCTCGGTCGGCCACATCCTCGACTTGCCCAAGAGCAAGATGGGCGTGGACATCGAGCACGACTTCGAGCCCCAGTACGAGGTCATCAAGGGCAAGGAGAAGGTGCTCGGCGAGCTGAAGAAGGCCGCCCAGGGCGTGGACAAGGTCTTCCTCGCGACGGACCCCGACCGCGAGGGCGAGGCCATCGCCTGGCACATCCACCAGCAGCTCGGCCACGAGAACGCCTACCGGGTGATGTTCAACGAGATCACCAAGAAGGCCATTCAAGAGGCCATCGCCCAGCCGCGCCAGCTCAGCCAGGAGAACTACGACTCCCAGCAGACGCGGCGCATCCTGGACCGGCTGGTGGGCTATCAGATCTCCCCGCTGCTCTGGAAGAAGGTACGCCGGGGTCTGTCCGCGGGCCGCGTGCAGTCCGTGGCCGTGCGCCTCATCTGCGAGCGCGAGGATGAGATCAAGGCCTTCGTCCCGCAGGAGTACTGGACGCTGGACGCGCTGCTGGAGGGGCCCGCCGGACCGCCGCCCTTCAAGGCCAAGCTGTCCAAGGTGGACGGCAAGAAGGCCGACCTGAAGGACCGGGCCTCCACCGAGACGCTGGTGGAGGAGCTCAAGAGCGCCGCCTTCGTGGTGTCCAAGGTGGACAAGCGCGAGCGGCGCCGCAACGCGCCCGCTCCGTTCATCACCTCCAAGCTGCAGCAGGAGGCGGCCAACCGGCTGCACTTCACCGCCAAGAAGACGATGGCGCTCGCCCAGCGGCTCTATGAAGGCGTGCCGCTCGGAGAGGAGGGCCAGACGGCGCTCATCACGTACATGCGTACGGACTCCACCCGTCTGTCCGACGACGCGGTGACGGCGGTGCGCGGCTTCATCGGCACCACCTACGGCGCGGACTACGTGCCGGAGGCGCCGGTGGTGTACCGCACCAAGAAGGGCGCCCAGGACGCGCACGAGGCCATCCGTCCCACCTCGCTCGAGTACCCGCCCTCGAAGGTGAAGCCGTACTTCGACTCGATGAACGACGACATGGCCGCGGACATGTTCCGCCTGTACGAGCTCATCTGGAACCGCTTCGTCGCGTGCCAGATGATGCCGGCCGTGTATGACCAGACGAGCGCGGAGATCACCGCGGGCCGGGCCCTCTTCCGGGCCTCGGGCTCCACGCTGAAGTTCCCCGGCTACCTGGCCGTCTACGGCGCCAGCCTCACCCCCGAGGAGGAGGCCGCCCAGGAGAAGGCTCGCGCCGCCGGCGAGGACACCGACGAGGACGGCGTGGGCGAGCTGCCCTCGCTCAACGACGGGGACAAGCTGGGCCTGCAGAAGCTGCTCGACGAGCAGCACTTCACCCAGCCTCCGCCGCGCTTCTCCGAGGCCACCCTGGTGAAGGAGCTGGAGGAGCGGGGCATCGGCCGTCCGTCGACGTACGCCGCCATCCTCTCCACCATCCAGGAGAAGAAGTACGTGGAGAAGCTGGAGGGCCGCTTCCGTCCCACGGACCTGGGCGTCATCTGCAACGAGCTGCTCGTCAAGCACTTCCCCCACGAGCTGGACGCCGCCTTCACCGCCAGCATGGAGGAGAAGCTCGATCAGATCTCCGAGGGCGAGGCCAACTGGAAGGCCGTGCTCAAGGACTTCTACGCGCCCTTCAAGGAGACGCTCGAGAAGGCCGAAGCGGAGATGCGCGACGTCAAGCGCGAGGAGATCAAGACCGACGTGGCGTGCGAGAAGTGCGGCAACGTCATGGTCATCAAGTGGGGGAAGATGGGCCACTTCCTCGCGTGCTCGAACTACCCCGAGTGCAAGAACACCAAGGACTTCAAGCGCGACGCCGAGGGGAAGATCGTCATCATCGAGGAGGAGACGACCGACGAGAAGTGCGAGAACTGCGGCAAGCCCATGGTGGTGAAGCGCGGCCGCTTCGGCCGGTTCCTCGCGTGCTCGGGCTACCCCGAGTGCAAGACGTCCAAGCCCATCTCCATCGGCGTGAGCTGCCCGGACTGCAAGCAGGGCTACCTCACCGAGCGCCGCAGCGGGCGGGGGAAGATCTTCTTCGGCTGCAACCGCTACCCGGACTGCAAGTTCGCCGCCTGGGACCGGCCGCTGCCGGAGTCGTGCCCCAGCTGCCAGTCGCCCTACCTGCTGCAGAAGTACTCCAAGCGGGACGGCCCGTACGTGGCCTGCCCCAACAAGGAGTGCGACTACCGCCGGCAGATCGTCGAACCGGAGGCCGCCGCGGCCAACGGCAGCACGGCCTCCTCGGCTGCCTGAAAGGCTGAAAGTCCAAGGATATCAGGGGCATGGCCTGCCCCTGGCTTGACACCTCCGCAGTGGGTCCTCTAGAAGTTCAGTGCCCGCCCCCAGGGTAGGCACGGTCGTCGAAAGGACCCACTTCGCGATGATTCCCATGGTGAGCGAGCTGCTGGACGTGGTGCTGACCCAGGCCCCGGCGGCAGCGGAGGCCGTGAAGGCGGCGCCGGCCAAGCTCGGCGTCGTGGACTCCACCATCAAGTTCTTCAAGGACGGCGGTCCGTTCATGTTCGTCAATCTGTTCTGGCTGGCCGCCGCGCTCGCGGTGGCCCTGGAGCGGATCGTCACGCTGATGTTCCGCTACAACCTCAACGCGCCCCCCTTCATGGAGCAGGTGACGAAGCTGGTGATGACCGGCAACGTGGACCGCGCCGTGAAGCTGTGCGCCGCCGCTCCGCACTCGCCCCTGGCGAAGATCATCCGCGCCGGCCTCACCCGCGCCAACCGCGGGGAGATCGAAGTGGCCAAGGCGGTGGAGGAGTCGCTGGTGGAGCAGAGCCCGCACGTGGGCGCGCGCATCCCCTGGCTGTGGTCCCTGGCCAACATCGCCACGCTGGTGGGGCTCGTCGGCACCATCTTCGGTCTGATCGGCACGTTCCAGGCGCTCGGCAACGTGCCCGCCGAGCAGAAGCAGGCCCTGCTGTCCGACGGTATCTCCAAGGCCATGAACAACACCGCGTTCGCGCTCTCCATCGCGGTGCTCTGCATCATCTTCCACCTGTTCCTGACCTCGTACGCCAAGAGCATGGTGGAGACGATGGAGCTCTACGCGCTCAAGCTGGAGAACCTGCTGGCGCGCAAGGCCGCGGGCGAGTCCACGGCCTCCGACGAGGTCCGGGCCGCCTGAGGGCGCTTCCATGGCGTTCTACTACTCCAGGCGCAAGCTCAAGCCGCGTGAGGAAGAGGAGTCGGGCGAGCTCAACATCGTCCCGTACCTCGACATCCTCATGAACCTCATCCTGTTCATGCTGCTGTCCATCAACGGGCTGGCGGCCTTCGGCATCGTCAACGTGAGCGCGCCCAGCTACGGCGGCCCCAGCACCTCGGTGGCCCCGGAGCAGAACCCGGATCAGCCCAAGCTGACGCTCAGCGTGCTCATCAGCAAGAAGGGCCACTTCGTCAACAGCGAGAACACCATCCTCGGCAAGGAGGGTGAGCCCACCATCCCCCTCAAGGCGGATGGCGCGTACGACTACGCCGCCCTCAACGCGCAGATGGTGAAGATCAAGAGCGCCTTCCCCACCGAGACGAAGGTCATCGTCGGCGCCGACCCCGAGACGCCCTACGACGCGCTCATCCAGACCATGGACGCCGTCCGCGAGACGCAGGACAAGACGCACCGCGTGCTCTTCCCGGACGTCACCCTCGGAGCCATGTAGATGTCGACGCCGGGCGAGAGTTCCCTCCAGGTTCCGTCGGATGAAGAGCGGCTGCAGCGCATGCGCTACCGCAAGGCGCTCGCGCGCAAGAAGCGCAAGGAGCGCGAGGCGGCCGGGGAGATCAAGGAGCTGAACATCACCGCGATGATGGACATGATGACCATCCTCCTGGTGTTCCTCCTCAAGTCCTTCGCCTCGTCCTCGGCGGCGCTGACGGCCAGCGAGGACGTGCGGCCGCCGGTGTCCTCCACGCGCGCCACGCCCAAGGACACCGTGGCCGTCACCGTCACCCCCAAGAACATCCTCGTGGGGGAGAAGGAAGTGCTGCGGCTCACGGGTGGGCAGATTCCTCCCGAGGCGCTCCAGGGCCGGCTGGTGGTCTCGCTGGACGCGCAGCTCAAGAAGGAAGTGGAGAAGCTGAAGTACATCGCCGAGCGCAACCCGTCGGCGCCGTTCAACCGGGAGCTGTCCGTCATCGCGGACAAGGCCATCCCGTACGACATGCTCCTCACGGTGCTCTACACGGCGGGCCAGAACGAGCTGGAGAACTACCGGTTCGTGGTCCTCCAGGACGAGGGCAAGCCCCAGTAGGGCGCCCCGGCCTCCAGGGCGCCCCACCGGACGTACGTCAGAGCGTCGGCACCGCCTGGTGATGGCCGCCGCGCATGTCCAGCTCATGACGCGTCGCGTCTTCCTCGCACCGGATGGCGAAGGGCAGTGCCTCCAGCCGCTCGATGGGGATGTCGAAGCCGCAGTCCACGCAGACGCCGAACACGCCCGTGTCCATCCGACGCAGTGCGGCATCGATGAGCATCACCTCGCGCCGCTGCGCCTCCATCAGGCTGGACAGGGTGTAGTCCGCCAGCTCCGCCTGGGCATTCTCCTCGTACTCCGGATCCCGATCCTGATCCTTCAGGGCGCTCAGCTCGCGCTGTGCGCCCTGAGTGGCGTGCAGGATGTCCCGGCGGCGGCGCTGCAGGAGCTCGCGAATCTTCAGAAGGTCGCTGTCTCGGTTCATGGCTTGTCGCTCCATCCAATGGTGCACTGCGTCGCCCGGACCGACTTTCCCGCGCGATGAACGGGGAAAAGCTAGGAGCCACGGGGAGGTAGGGAAACTGTTTCTGTTTCTCCTACTTGTCGCAGGGCCGAGGAGGAGGCGGGCAGGCAGGGGACTGGTGCTCCGGGAGTGGACATCCATGCGCGGGAGTGTGGGAAAGGGCGGGGTGGTCCTGCTAACAGTTGCCGGACGGGCCAGGACTGGCCCCCGGAGAGTGTGATGCAGGACGTGAAGTTTCAGCGGGTGACGGTGATTGGCGGTGGACTGGCGGGGAGCGAGTGCGCCTGGCAGCTGGCGCGGCGCGGGGTACCGGTGACGCTGCGCGAGATGAAGCCGCACCGGCGCTCGCCAGCGCACAAGACGGACCAGTTCGCGGAGCTGGTGTGCTCCAACTCGTTGCGCTCGGACAACCCGGAGAGCGCCATCGGCCTGCTGCACGCGGAGCTGCGGACGCTGTCGTCGGTGATCCTGGGGTGCGCGGACACGCACCGGGTGCCGGCCGGTGACGCGCTGGCGGTGGAGCGGGAGGCCTTCTCGGCGGCGGTGACGCGCTCGGTGCGCGAGGCCCCGGGCGTGGAGGTGGTGACGGGCGAGGTGGACCAGCTGCCCGAGGGCCTGGTGGTGGTGGCCACGGGCCCCCTCACCTCGGACGCGCTGACGAAGGACCTCGAGCGCTACGTGGGGGAGAAGCTCTACTTCTACGATTCGATCGCCCCCATCGTGGCGGGGGACTCCATCGACATGAACATCGCCTTCCGCGCGAGCCGCTACGGCAAGGGCGGGGGAGACGACTACATCAACCTGCCGATGAACCAGGAGGAGTACTACCGGTTCATCGCCGAGGTGAAGGCGGGGCAGAAGCTGCAGCCGCACAGCTTCGAGGAACCCAGGTACTTCGAAGGGTGTCTGCCCATCGAGGTGATGGTCGATCGAGGCGATGAGACGCTGGCCTTCGGGCCGATGAAGCCGGTGGGGCTGAAGGATCCGCGCACGGGAGAGGAGCCCTACGCGGTGGTGCAGCTGCGCAT
Organism: Archangium lipolyticum; assembly: GCF_024623785.1. Lineage (NCBI taxonomy): Bacteria > Pseudomonadati > Myxococcota > Myxococcia > Myxococcales > Archangiaceae > Archangium > Archangium lipolyticum. The sequence continues at coordinate 135,608 of NZ_JANKBZ010000013.1, read as the reverse complement.
GGAGGACAAGGCGGGCACGTCGTGGAACATGGTGGGCTTCCAGACGCGCCTGACGTGGGGCGAGCAGAAGCGCATCTTCACCACGTGCATCCCGGGCCTGGCCAACGCCGAGTTCCTGCGGATGGGGCAGATCCACCGCAACACCTTCATCGACTCGCCGCGGCTGCTGGGGCGCGACTTGTCGCTCAAGGCGGAGCCGCGCCTGTTCTTCGCCGGGCAGATCACCGGTGTGGAGGGGTACGTGGAGTCGGCGGCGTGCGGGTACATGACGGCGCTGGCGGTGTACGCGCGGCTGACGGGGCGCGAGTTCGTCCCGCCACCGGCCACCACGGCGATGGGCTCGCTCTACCGTCACGTGACGGGCGAGGCACACCCGCCGGACTATGACTACCAGCCCTCGAACGTCATCTTCGGGCTGTTCCCGCCGCTGCCGGGGCGGGTGAAGAAGGCGGACAAGCGGACGAAGTACGCGGAGCGGGCGCGGGCGGACATGGCCGCGTGGCTGCCGAGTGTGCCTCCCGCGCAGGAGCTCCAGAGGACCGCATGAGACGAACCGTGATGGCGGGAGCGCTGATGGTGCTCGCGCTGGTGGGGTGCAAGCGCGACGGGAACAAGGCCGGGGGAGGGAAGGGGAGTGCCCGGGCCGGAGCGGTGGTGGGCGGAATGGGCGTGATGCTGGCCGAGGGGGCGGCGGAGGATCTGCGCGTCACCGAGGACGGGCAGTTCGCCACGTACCTGCGCAAGACGCGCAAGCCGACGGTGGAGGGCATTCCGCCGCAGATGCGGCTGGGCGAGCTGTACATGGTGCCGGTGACGGGCGGCGTGCCGCGCAAGCTGGGCGATGGGGTGACGAACGTGCCCGGGGGGCTGCTCTTCACCCCGGACTCCAAGCACGTGCTGTACCTCACCGGGTACAACCTGGCGAACCAGTCCGGCGCGCTGCACGTGCTGGCGCTCAGCGATCCCAGTGCCGAGCCCCGGAAGCTGGGCGACGCGGTGACGTACTTCCTGCCGAGCCCGGATGGCACGCAGCTGGCCTTCGTGGACGGAGGGGTGCTGAAGCTGGGAGCCCTGCCGGCCGGGCCCTTCCGCCAGGTGGGCGGCGAGGTGTCCACCGCGGGCTTCTCCCCGGACGGCACGATGCTCTTCTTCAAGCGGCGGCTGACGGCGGCCGGCGGGCTGCTGGCGGTGCCGGTGGTGGAGGACGCGGCGAAGAAGGGCGAGCCGCTCAAGCTGGCGGACCAGGTGGGCGACTTCGTGCTGTCGCCGGACTCCAAGCGCGTGGCGTACCAGGTGCGCACCCCGGCGACGCCCGGCATGTATGACCTGTACCTGGCGGACGTGCCGGAGCTGAAGGGCCGGAAGGTGGCCTCGGGCTCGACGGCGTTCGCCTTCTCGCCGGACTCGAAGTGGCTGGCGCGCAACGATGGGGGCAAGCCGGAGGTGCCGGGCGATCTGTTCGTGGGCCCGGCCTCGGGCGAGCCGGGGCGCAAGGTGGGCGAGCGCGTGAAGGAGCTGGCCTTCTCGCCGGACTCGCAGGCGCTGGGCTTCCTGGCGAAGTACGACCTGTCGGCGGGCGCGGGGCTGATGGGCGTGGTGGCGCTGCCGGACGGCGAGCCGAAGCTGGTGGGCAGCCGCGTGCCCAACTTCCTGTGGGGCAAGGACGGCAAGTACGTGGCCTTCCTCTCGCGCTTCCTCAAGCCCATCTACTCGGTGGACCTGATGCTGTACCAGGTGGGCGCGGAGAAGGCGGAGAAGGCCCACCCGGGCGTCTTCGGCTACGGCTTCGCCCCCGAGAACAAGGCGCTCGTCTTCCGCGCCGGCTGCATCCGCGAGGGCCGTGCCTGTGACTTCAAGGCGCTGACGCTGCCTCGGGCCGAGCAGACCCAGCCCCAGACGTGGCTGCAGGGCATCTACAGCTACAAGCTGTCCGGGGATGGGAACCGGATCCTCGCCACCTCGGCGCGGATGGACTCGGACACGTTCGACGTGGCCGTGTACGACGTGAAGACGCAAGCGCGGAAGACGCTCGACCAGGGCGCGCAGCTGCCGGCGTACTTCGCGGGCCCGGATGATTCGCTGGCGGTGTACGTGGTGAAGCAGGGGCCGAACCCGGGCGTGTACGTGGCGCCGGCCCAGCCGTGAGAAGCTTGCGGGCGGCCCGGTTGCGTCTACGCTGGAGCCGCCCATGAGCACCGCCGAGCTGTCGCCGCTGCTGGAGAAGTTCCGCGCCCACCTCGAGGACGAGAAGGGCGCCAGTCCGCACACCGTGCGCAACTACCTCATCGACCTGGTGGACTTCGAGCGCTACCTGGTCGAGCGGATGAAGCTGACGCTGCTGGCGGCCACGCACGCGGCCATCCGCGGCTACATGGGCACGCTGGCGGTGGACCATGCGCCGTCCAGCCGGGGGCGGCGGCTCGCGAGCATCAAGAGCTTCTACAAGTACCTCGTGCGGCAGAAGCTGCTGCCGGGCAGCCCGGCCAAGCTGGTGAAGAGCCCCAAGCTGCCCAGGAACCTGCCCAAGGTGCTCCCCGTGGACGAGGTGTTCGCCATCCTCGACATGCCGTCACAGAAGACGGTGCTGGGCCTGCGGGACAGGGCCATCCTGGAGATGCTGTACGGCGGCGGCCTGCGTATCAGCGAGCTGTGTGGGCTGAATCTGCTGGACGTGGACCGCAGTGGGCGCATCGTTCGGGTGATGGGCAAGGGCAGCAAGGAGCGCTTGGTGCCGGTGAACGCGCAGGCCATCCGCGCGCTGGATGCGTATCTGGCGCGGCGGGGCGAGCTGCTCGCGGTGCCTCGCCCGGAGCAGGACGCGGACGCGGTGTTCCTCAACTACCGCGGAGGCCGGCTGACGCCCCGGAGCATCGCGAGGCACCTGGACACGTACGTGGTGCAGTGCGCGCTGCAGCGCAAGGTGAGCCCGCACGCGATGCGTCACTCGTTCGCCACGCACCTGCTCGGAGGCGGGGCGGACATCCGCAGCATCCAGGAGCTGCTGGGCCACGCGAGCCTCTCCACCACCCAGCGGTATACGCACGTGAGCTGGGAGCAGCTCCAGGCCGTCTACGACGCCGCGCACCCGAGGGCGTGAGTCCCTCTGCAGGGTGCGCGTCGGGGTAGGGGCGCGGCCTCAGCTCGCTGGCTCATCCAGCACATCGGAGAGATGGGTGGCGTTCAGGGCCCGGTCGAGCCAACGGTCGAGGGTGGCCACGTCCGCGCATGCGAGGATGCGCTGCTGCGCCTCATCACCGACGTGCACGCTCCGGGCAGCGAGAATTCGAAGCAATGACTCGGCTCGCCCTCGCAGTCGCCCTTCAGCCAGTCCCTCCGCCCGACCCCGTTCCAGTCCCCTCCTTATCCCCCGTTCGATGAGCACCTCGCCATGGCTCCGCATCAGCTCCTCCACTTGGGGTTCATCCATCATCGAATGTAGCACCCGCTTCGTGACTTTGTAGGTGGTCTTGTCCCCGACCCAGAGGAGGTAGCGGATGACCACCACCAGATTCTCGGTGCCATCAGGGTCGGCCCGCACTTGCGCGAAGAGCGCCGTCCACTCCGGGAGACGGTGAGCCAGCTCCTCGGTGCGTCCGTAGCGCAATACGAGCCACGCCAGCCGGGCCAGGGGTGGGCCAGGGCGTGACCGCAACGCCTCAGCCCGCTCGGCCGTCAGGTCATCCAGCAGGTACTCGAAGCGCGGCACCAGCGGCGGTGAAGAGCAGGTCGCTCTCGGTCTCCCGCAGCTCCGGGTCCACGACGGAACCGGGCTCCCGCCGCAGGGATGACCAGTCCACCTCGGAGACGACGTGCGGAGGCAGGACGGCGCGCAGCTCGGCCGCGGCCCGCTCGGGATGGCCGAAGGTGAAGCGTGCGAAGAGGTCATGGGGTCCAGGCATGGCGAGCCGCGCCGGAAGCATGCGGCGGGCCAATGCGTCGCCCCTCTCAAGGCGCGCTGAACGGCGCTTCACGCGGGGCTACTGCGCCAAGGGTGCGAGGGCGAACAGCCAGTCCGGGAACGATGGAATCGCCCGCTTCCACTTGTTAAACCCCTCTCCATGTTCCACGGCACCACCATCCTCTGCGTCCGCCGCGAGGGAAAGGTCGTCATCGCGGGCGATGGTCAGGTCAGTCTCGACAAGACCATCATGAAGAACACGGCGAAGAAGGTGCGCCGCATCGGCGAGGGCTCCGTCATCGCCGGCTTCGCGGGCAGCACCGCCGACGCCTTCACCCTCTTCGAGCGCTTCGAAGCCCGTCTCAAGGAGCACCAGAAGAACCTGGCCCGCGCCTGCGTGGAGCTCGGGAAGGACTGGCGCACCGACCGCTTCCTCCGCCGCCTGGAGGCCCTGCTCGTCGTGGCCGACCGCGAGAAGACCTTCATCCTCTCCGGCTCCGGCGACGTCATCGAGCCCGACTACGGCATCGCCGCCGTGGGCAGCGGTGGCTCCTACGCGCTCGCCGCCGCCCGCGCCCTCATGGCGCACACGCAGCTGTCCGCGCGCGAGGTGGCCACCCACGCCATGCAGATCGCCGCGGACATCTGCATCTACACCAACACCAACATCTCCATCGAAGAGCTCTGAGGGGGCGCCGCCGTGAGCAACGCACGAAAGAACCCCGCCTTCACTCCGCGCGAGGTCGTGGGCGAGCTGGACCGCTACATCGTCGGGCAGAACGCCGCCAAGCGCGCGGTGGCCATCGCCCTGCGCAACCGCTGGCGCCGCCAGCAGGTCCCCGAGGATCTACGCGATGAGATCCACCCCAAGAACATCATCATGATCGGCCCCACCGGCGTGGGGAAGACGGAGATCGCCCGGCGTCTGGCGAAGCTCGCCCAGGCGCCTTTCGTCAAGGTGGAGGCCTCCAAGTTCACCGAGGTCGGCTACGTGGGCCGCGATGTCGAGTCCATGGTGCGCGACCTGGTCGAGGCCGCCATCGCGCTCGTGCGCGACGAGGAGATGGAGAAGGTGCGCGCCCGCGCCCTCGAGATCGCCGAGGACCGGCTGGCGCAGCTGCTCTCCGGTCAGGGGCCCACCCCGCGTCCCTCGGGGGGCATTGGCTTCATGGCGCCCCCGCCGCCGCCCTCCGCGCCCCGGCTCGGGGATCTGGAGCGCGAGAAGCTCCGCGCCCAGCTGCGCGCCGGCACGCTCGATGACCAGGAGGTGGAGCTCGAGACCACCGAGAGCGGTACCCCCACCTTCCTGCGCAACTTCTCCGGCCAGGGCATGGAGGAGATCGGCGTCAACCTGCAGGATCTCTTCAAGAACATGCCCGGCATGAGCCGCTCGCAGCGGCGCAAGGTGCGCGCCCCCGAGGCCCTGCGCCTGCTGGAGCGCGAGGAGGCCGCCAAGCTGGTGGACAGCGACCGCGTCAACCGCGAGGCGCTCGTCCGCGCGGAGACCAGCGGCATCATCTTCATCGACGAGATCGACAAGATCGCCAGCCGCGAGGGCGGAGGCAAGGGCGCCGGCCCGGACGTGTCGCGCGAGGGCGTGCAGCGCGACATCCTGCCCATCGTCGAGGGCTCCACCATCAACACCAAGTACGGCCAGGTGAAGACGGACCACATGCTCTTCATCGCCGCGGGCGCCTTCCACGTCTCCAAGCCGAGCGATCTCATCCCCGAGCTCCAGGGCCGCTTCCCCATCCGCGTGGAGCTGGAGCCCCTCACGGGCGAGGACCTGGTGCGCATCCTCCGCGAGCCGCGCAATTCCCTCATCCGCCAGTACACCGCGCTACTGGCCACCGAGGGGGTTCAGCTGAAATTCTCCGACGATGCCATCATGGAACTGGCGCGCATCGCACAGTCCGTGAACGAGCGCACCGAGAACATCGGTGCACGGAGGTTGCATACGGTTCTGGAGCGGTTGCTGGACGAGGTATCCTTCAACGCCAGCGAGCAGGGCCCGAAGGACCTGCAGATCGATGCCGCGTACGTGCGCGAACGCCTCGCCTCCGTCGTCCAGGACGAGGATCTGTCGCGCTACATCCTCTAGCCTACCCCGGGAGTCCCCGTGCCTCTCACCACCCCGACGAAGAACACCCACCCCGAAGCCGCCTCGAAGGCCGCCTCCACCGCCAGCAAGAACGAGCAGTGGATGGAGAAGGCCAAGGCCCACCTGCTGCAGAACTACAAGCAGCAGCCCATCGTGCTGGAGCGCGGACTGGGCTCGCGCGTCTGGGACGCCGAGGGCCGTGAGTACCTGGACCTGCTCGGCGGCATCGCCACGTGCGGGCTCGGCCACTGCCACCCGGAGGTGGTCGCCGCCGTGCGCAGCCAGCTGGAGAAGCTCTGGCACGTCTCCAACGTCTTCTACAGCGAGCCGCAGATCGAGCTGGCCGGCCGGCTCACCGCCGCCTCGGGCCTGCAGCGCGCCTTCTTCTGCAACTCGGGCGCGGAGGCCAACGAGGCCCTCATCAAGCTGGCCCGCAAGGTCCAGAAGGATCGCGGCAACCCGGACCGCTTCGAGGTCATCACCTTCGAGAACTCCTTCCACGGGCGCACGCTGGCCACCGTCACCGCCACCGGCCAGACGAAGTACCAGAAGGGCTTCGAGCCGCTCCCGGCCGGCTTCCCCCACGTGCCCTACGGGGACCTGGAGGCCGTGAAGAAGGCCGTGGGACCCAACACCGCCGCCATCCTCGTGGAGCCCGTCCAGGGCGAGGGCGGCGTGCGCTCGGCGCCCGAGGGCTTCCTCAAGGCCCTGCGCGCCCTGTGCGACGAGAAGGGCCTGCTGCTGCTCGTGGATGAGATCCAGACCGGCATGGGCCGCACCGGCAAGGTCTTCGCCTACCAGCACGAGGACATCCTCCCGGATGGCATCAGCCTGGCGAAGTCGCTCGGCAACGGCCTGCCCATCGGCGCCATGCTGTGCACCGAGGAGGCCGGCAAGAGCCTGGTGCCGGGCACCCACGGCTCCACCTTCGGCGGCAACCTCATCGCCGCCACCGCCGCCAACGTCGTCATGCGCAAGGTGACGGATCCGCAGATGCTCCGCGACGTGACGCAGAAGGGGGATTACTTCCTCTCCCGCCTGCGTGAGCTCCAGGGCCGCCTGCCCGCCCTCGTCAAGGAAGCACGCGGCCGCGGCCTGCTGATCGGCGTGGAGCTCTTCCAGGACGCCGCGCCCTTCATCTCGAAGTGCCGCGAGCTCGGCCTGCTCCTCAACGCCGCCGGCGAGAAGACCCTCCGCTTCGCCCCGGCCTACACCGTCACCCACGACGATCTCGACCAGGGCGTGCGCCTCCTCGAGCGCGCCCTCAAGTCCTGAGGCACGAACTCTCCGGAACTCAAGGGGTTTGTTCGAGGCTCTAGAGTTCTGTCGGTTTGGAAAAATCCGCCAAATCTGTTTGACGCGGTCCTGGCGGGGACTTAGGATTTCTCAAGTTCTTGAGCTTTCCTGAGTTCCCCTGGGGGGACTCCTCCGTTCAGGAGGTCCCGATGATTGCCCCACACGCCTCATTCGGTAGCGAGCCGGGCCCGAGCCGCGACGCCATCCGGGCCAACCAGCTCCTCGAGGCGGGGCTCTGGCTGCGCCTCGGAGGCGACACCGAGGGCGCCCAGCGCCTCTTCGTGCGTGCGCTGGCGCATGATCCCGCCAACCCCCGCGCCCGGGAGTGGCTCGCCAAGAGCGGCAACGCCGCGGCCGCGAGGCCTCCGCCGCCCCCCGTGCGTCCCCTGGCCGCCGTGCCCCGTCCCGTGGTGCCCCAGCCCGCGCTGGAGGTGAGTGTCATCCTGCTGGACGAGGAGATGGAGGTGGCGCCCTCCGCCGCCGCGGCTCAGCAGGGCAGCCACATCACCGCCGACGTGCTGGCCTTCCTCTCCGAGACGCCGCTCGAGGAGGCGCCGGTGGTGGAGGCCCCCCGGCGGGTGGAAGCGCCCCGTCCGGCCACGCCCGCCCGTGCGATCACACCCGCCCCCGTGCCCCAGATGGCTCCGCGGACGGACGTGGTCACGCTGCTTCAGGGCGTGGAGGAACTGCTCTCGCTGGGAGATCCGTCGAGCGCCATGGCGCTGGTGCTCAAGGCCGAGGCACTCGCTCCGGGCGACGCTCGGCTGGTGATCGCTCGCGAGCGCTGTGCGCGCGCGCAGCAGGCCGCCTTGGAGGCGAAGCTGGGGGACCTGAAGCGGGTGCCCGTGCTGAAGCTGAGCATGGCGGAGCTGATGCGGCTGCACCTGGATCCGCGTGCGGGCTTCCTGCTGTCGCGGATCGACGGGCGGCTCAACTACGAGGCGCTCTTCTCCGTCTCTGGCATGTCCCGGCTGGACACGCTGCGTGTCCTGGCCCACCTGCTGGACCAGGACATCATCACCGTGCGTTGACCGGGCCGTGGCCTAGTAGCGGAACAGCCGGAAGGCGTAGCTGCCCGGCTCGGCCAGCGGCGAGTAGAGGTTGAGGTAGACCCGGGTGGTGCTGCCGGCGGTGATGTCCACGTACGCGGCGCGGGCGGTGCGGAACGGGTTCTTCACGTCCTCGCGGGTGAAGGCGGCGAGCGCGGGCAGGAAGCGGCTGGTGTCGAACTCGATCCGGTACGTGGTGCCCTGGGTGACGTCGAGGGCGATCCAGTCCTCGTCCTGGCCGTATTCGAAGCGCCCGTAGCGGGCGGTCGGCGTGTTGGTGCCGCCCACGTCCGGGACGAAGAGGGTGGCCTCGGTCGCGATGTCGCCGTAGTCGTCCTTGCCCACCAGGCCGGAGGTGAGGGCGTAGGCGCCGGTGGCGGCGGAGGGATCCATCGGCGAGTGGCTCACGCGCACGTAGTAGGGCGCGGTGGCGCGGGCCTTGAAGCCCACCTGGGCCTTGGGCCTGCCGTCGTGGGAGCTGATCCACTCCCCGCCCTGATCGAACACGTCCACGCGCGGCATGAGCGAACCGGGCCCGGGCTCCACGGTGACGGTGTAGACGTTGTCGACGGTGCCGTCGATCTTGAAGAAGTCGTAGTCGCCGACGGGCTCGATGCTCTGCTGGCGCTGGACGTTGGTGGCGAGCGGGGCGGCGCGCAACAGGCAGTCATCCGGCTCGGAGGTATCGCCGCCGTGCTCGGGGCAGTTGACGGCGGTGACGGCTTCGCAGGCGCCGCTGGGCCGCAGGACGGTGCCCGGCTTGCAGAGGCAGCGCGCATCGCCGTCCTCGTTCACGCACTGGGTCTTGTCGCCCTGGGTGCAGGGATTGGGATCGCACGGGTTCTTCTCGACATCGGGGCCCGTGTTCACGAAGCAGCCCGTGCCGAGCACGGCGCCGAGCGGAAGGACGAGGAGGCGGGAGAGGGTGTATCGCATGATTAGCGGCTCCGACGAGCGGCGGCGCCCGTTTCTTCATCCGGGACGGAGGGGGTGCGGTCCAGCGGATCCTCGACCTCGGCGGCCTGCTCGCGGCGCTGGCGGTACTGATCGCGCACGTAGGCCACCAGCTGATCCAGATACGAGGAGAGGGGAGGGCAGCGGATGCCGGTGCCGTCCAGCAGCTCCAGGGTGTTGTGGCAGTTGTAGATGGCCAGGTGGTTGACGTAGTTGAGCGCGGCGCGCTGGGGGCGGGCGAGCTTCTCCAGCACGGGCAGGCGCATCATCACGTCCGCGGCCCGGGCGCTCAGGTTGAAGCGGGGCAGCTTCTTGTGGGCCTTCTCCGCGATGAGCTCGTAGACGCGGCGGGCGCTCATGGGGTTGGGGTCCACCAGGTGGAAGGTGCGGCCCACGGCGCGCTCGTCGTGCGACAGGGCCCACACCGCCCGCACCACGTAGTCCACGGGCACCACGTTGAGCGGGGCCACGCCGTTGCCGGGCAGCGGCAGGGGCACCACCAGCGGGCTCGTCACCAGGAGGATGCCCAGGTAGTAGGGGCCCTCGAAGCGATCGATCTCCCCCGTGCGCGAGTCCCCCACCACGCTGCACGGGCGGAAGATGGTGACGGGCATGTTGGAGGCGGCGGCGCGCTGGACGAGCCGCTCCGCCTGGAACTTGGTCTCCTCGTAGACGTTGCGGAAGCCCTGGCCGCAGTCCAACTCGTCCTCGGCGATGACGCCCACCCGGTCCCCGGAGACGTGGCAGGAGGAGAAGTGGTTGAAGCGCTTGAGGTGCTCGCAGTCGCGCGCCAGCTCCAGCACGTTGCGGGTGCCGTCCACGTTGATGCGCCAGGCGGTCTCCTTGGGGACGCCCAGGTAGAAGACGGCGGCCAGATGGTAGATGTGCGTCACCCGCTCGCACAGCCGCTGATACTCCTCACCGGACAGGCCGAGGTGCATGTCCACGACGTCACCGGTGAGCAGCTCCAGCGTGGCCCCGCTCCCCTGGAGCCGGGAGGCTATCTGCTGGGCCTCCTTGAGGTGCTTGGGCTGCACCAGGGCATAGACATGGGCCTTGGGCTCCTCCCGGATGATGTGCTCGACCAGCCGCTTGCCGATGAAGCCCGGGAAGCCGGTGATGAAGTACGTCCCGGACTTGCCTCGGGGCTCCTTGCGCTTCTCGCTCATGGGCGGCGGAGCATACCCGTCCCTCAGCCGCGCGCGAGCATGGCGCGCCACACCTCGTCTACCCGGGCCCGGGTCGCCCCCAGTTCCCCCGAGTTGTCCACCAGCCAGGTCGCATGCTGGCGTTTCTCATCGAGTGGTAGCTGGGCGGCCAGGCGGGCCTCCGCCGCCGCCTCGTCCAGGCCGTCGCGCGCCATGAGCCGGGCCTTCTGCACCTCTCGGGGCACCCACACCAGCACCACCCCGTCCATGCCCTCGTGGAGCCGGTTCTCGATGAGGAGGGGGGCGTCATAGATGATGCGCTCCGCCCCCGACCGGGCCAGCGCATGGGTCCGCAGGAGGAATTGCTGGCCGATGAGCGGGTGGAGGATGGAGTTGAGGGCGGCCCGCTCCTTGGGGTCTCCGAAGACGCGCGCCCCCAGCTTCGCCCGGTCCAACCGCCCCTCCGCATCCAGCACGCCCGGGAAGCGCTCGGCCACGGCGGCCAGGCCGGGAGTACCGGGCTCCACCACCTCGCGGGCGATGACGTCCGCGTCCAGCACCTGGGCGCCCAGCTCCGTCAACATCCGGCTCACGGTGCTCTTGCCGGAGGCGATACCGCCAGTCAGTCCGTAGATTTTCAAGTGGGGCCTACTTCGCGGCCTGCTGGGTGGTGAAGATGAAGGAGTGCACCGTCTTGCCGTCCTCGTTGAGGAACACGGCCAGTCCCAGGCGGGAGTAGAGCATGTAGGTGCGGAAGTCGTCGGTCAGCTTCTTCACGTAGCAGGGAGAGGGTGGCGCCTTGCCGCTCGCCGGGCAGAGGGGCCCGTAGGTGCCCTCCACCGACTCCTTGTCGATGACCGGTCCGGGGAAGACGTCGATGCGCTCGACCAGCTGCGTGCCCGGATCCACCTTGAACTGAACCTGCTTGGTGCCCTTGATGGCCTTCTGATCGAAGTAGGCGATGATCTCCTTGCCCTCGGCGGTGACCACGCGGGAGGGCTCTCCGAACTTCTGGGTGATCTGCTCCTTCTTGGACTGTCCGGGTTCGATCCCCTGCCACGGCTTGGCCACGGCGGGTGCGGAGGCGAGGAGCACGGCGACGATGGCGATGGTCTTCATCCCGTTCAGGTGTAACGGATCCGCCCGCACCCTCTCAAGAACCCCCTCCGTCAGGCAGGTCACATGACCCCCGGGTTTCGCACCTGCGCCTTGCCCCCTCCGGGTGCGTCTGCTAGTGACCGGGCCGATGCGCGCTCGTGGCCCCTGGATCCTCCTGCTCGTCCTCGCCTTCGTCCTGCCCGGAGCCGCCGGGGCCGCCGATTTCCTCGGCCCGGAGAGCTGCAAGGGCTGTCACCCGGCCGCCTACGAGGCCTGGATGCAGTCCAAGCATGCCCGCGCCACGGACTCGCTCTCCGAGGCGCAGAAGAAGGACGCGCGGTGCCTGTCGTGCCACGCGCCCGACCAGGCCTCCCAGAGCGTCTCCCACGTCACGTGCGAGACCTGCCACGGCGGCGGCCAGTACTACGCGCCGGCCTACGTGATGAAGGACGCCGAGCTCGCCCGGCTGGTGGGCCTGGTGGATCCCTCGGAGAAGGCCTGCCGTACCTGCCACGACGCGTCCTCGCCTTCCCTCAAGCCCTTCAATTTCGTCGAGGCCCTCAAGGCCATCGACCACTGGTCCGCCGAGCGCACCGCGGGCAAGCAGCCCCGCGCCGAGAGCGCCTCGCCCGAGCCGGCCACAGCCAAGAAGAAATAGCGTGATCAAGATCCTCGACGCCCGCTTCCTCACCACGGCGGTGGAGCCCAAGGGCTACCCCGCCGGAGTCGCCACCCCCGAGGTGGCCTTCGTGGGCCGCTCCAACGTGGGCAAGTCGTCCATGATCAACGCGCTGGCGGGCCGCAAGAAGCTGGTGCGCGTCTCCAACACCCCCGGGCGCACCCGGACGATCAACTTCTTCGACGTGGACGTGGAGGGCGAGGGCAAGCGCCACACCGTGCGCTTCGCGGACCTGCCCGGCTACGGCTTCGCCAAGGTGAGCAAGACGGAGCGGGCCAGCTGGCAGTCGATGATCACCACCTACCTGGAGAAGCGGCGGGACTTGAAGGTGGTGGTGAGCATCATCGACGCCGAGGTGGGGCCCACCTCGGACGACTTCCAGACACTCGACTATCTCCAGGAGGCGAAGCGTCCCATCCTGGTGGTGGCCACGAAGATCGACCGGCTCCCCAAGGCGCGCCGCAAGCCGCGCCTGCAGGCGCTCGCCGAGGAGCTGTCCCTTCCCCGCGAGGCCGTGCTGGCCTTCTCCGCGACGGAGAAGCTGGGCCTGGACGAGGTGTGGGACGCGTTGTTGAACGCCGTGAGTTGAGCCCTGCTTCCACTCCCGGCCCGGGAGGGGCTGTGGTAGGCACGCGCCGTGTCGAACGGCAAGGGAAACGGAAGCAGTGGGAATGGAAGTGACACCCAGCGCGCGCTGAGCGCCGTGCGCCGGCAACTCGCGTCGCTGCCCGCCCGGAGGCGGCTCGATGCGCTCATCGAGTCGCGCGACGCGCGCGCCCTGGTGCGCTCGCTGCCCGCGGAGGACCTCTACTTCACCATCATGGAGGTGGGGCTGGCGGACTCGACCGAGCTCGTCCACCTGGCGTCGCCGGAGCAGTTCCGCACCTTCGTGGACCTGGGCGGATGGAAGAAGGACAAGCTCTCGCTGCACGAGGTGCTCACCTGGCTGCGTGCCGCGCGCGGGGACGAGCCCGAGGACTTCCTCCAGAAGCTGCGCGGGGTGGACACGGAGGTGCTCGAGTCGCTGCTGCGCGAGTTCACCGTCATCCACGACCTGGAGGAGAACCCGGACGTCAACCCGGAGGGCGTGACGATGGAGACGCCCGAGGGCCGCTACCTGGTGGAGTTCAAGGGCGTGGAGGGTCCGGAGCTGGCCGGGATGCGCTCCCTGCTCAACGATCTGATCGCGGACAACCCCTTCGAGGCGGTGCGCTTTCTGGAGGCCACGCGCTGGGAGGTGCCCGGAGAGCTGGAGGAGACGGCGCACCGCTTCCGCACGGCGCGGCTGCAGGATCTGGGCTTCCCGCCGTTGGAGGAGGCGGTGAGGCTCTTCAGCCGGGTGGACACGGGGCCGGCGCCGGCGCCGTCCGCGGGCACGGCGCTGGTGGCGGGGCAGGGCCAGCCGGACTACCTGGAGGCCGCCTTCCGGGGCCTGGACGAGCTGGAGCGGGAGAACCTGGAGACCGAGCTGCGCTACCTGGCCAACGCCACGCTGGTGGCCGAGGTGGAGGAGCCGGGCGAGCTGGATGCCATCCGGCGCGTGGGCGAGATGGCGCGCGACTACCTGCTACTGGGATTGGAGCACCTGACGGGAGGAGATCCGTCGCGGGCCACGCAGGTGGTGCGCGACACGGAGATGCGGCGCGTCTTCCAGGTGGGCTTCTCCCTGACCCTGGAGCTCAAGTTCCGCGCGGACCGGCTGATGAAGCAGCCGCTGGCGCAGGTGGAGGGCATGCCGCTGCTGTTCCCGGAGGAGGCCGCGGCCATCGAGGCGTTGCGCCGCAAGCGCCCGCGCCGCGCGTTGAAGGTGCCCGGAGCGGAGGCGGTGCCCTTCCGCTCGAGGCGCGAGCTGGCCTCCAGCGGGGAGGTGCTGGCACGGGCGGAGGCGCAGGTGGCGCTGTTGGGTGCGCTGCTGGGTGGCTCGCAGAAGCAGGCGCGCGAGGTGCTGGCCCGCTTCGGCGTGGAGCCGAACACCCTGGGGGCGGAGCACCTCTTCGCCGCCGTGGTGGCCCTGGCGCTGCTGGAGGGAAGGGTGGACCCGAGGCCGGTGCCCTCGGGGCGGGGCGATGAGCTGGGGGCGCTGCTCTTCGAGGGTACTCCGGAGGCCCCGCGCCTGCGTGCGGGCGTGGTTGATCGCGCGGTGGCGGTGCTGGAGCCGGCGGTGCCCGAGTCGGCGCGGCCCGAGCTGCGCCGCATGGTGAAGACGACGCTCGCCCGCCTGCTGGAGGAGCTTGCGCCCTCGTTCCTCCAGGAGGGCAAGTTGAACCCGATCGCCTCCGTTCTGCTGCCCATGGAAAGCGGAAAGCCGTAATCCTTTCAGTCCCACCTTTCCGCCCCAATGGCTAAGCACTTGGATCCACGGGACTTCGCCCTCCGGGGCGGTTGGCATATCGCCTGCTAGCGAACTGCTCTCGAATGAGGGTCCCGGTGTGCGCACCGGGGTGCTCGGTCGGGAGGAGGACGGGATGGTGGTGGGCGACACGGCGGAGCGTCGGGATGTGGTGGCGTTCTATGCGCTGACCGCCTTCGCGGCGCTGATGTACATGGTGCCGCAGGCGTGGATCCCGGCGCTGGCTCCATTGCGGCTGGCGCTGCTGACGTCGGGGGTGGCGGCGGGGTTGATGGCGCTGAGGAGGATGGGGCGCGCGGAGCCGCTGTACTTCGACGGCGCGCGAGGCCTGGCGCTGCTGGCCTTCTCGGGGCTGGCGCTGGCCTCGATGACGTGGTCGGTGAACCCGGAGGTGTCGCGCTTCACCGCCATCGAGCTGCTGAAGCTGACGGCCATCTACCTGACGCTGGTGAACGTGGTCACCACGCCGAAGCGGCTGGCGGTGCTGTGTGGGGCGGTGGTGCTGGCGTCGATCGTGACGTCCCACGGGGTCATCACCACGTACCTCACCGGAACGCCCGAGACGCTGGTGGAAGGCTACCGGGCGCACTGGGTGGAGGTGTACGCGGACCCGAACCGCTCGGCGATGAACCTGGCGCTGGTGGTGCCGCTGGCGGTGGCCTTCCTGGCGCGCAAGGAGAGCGGCTGGGTGTGGCGCATCGCGTGCGCCGTGGCGGTGGTGCTGGCGGTGGTGGCCATCGTCTTCACCTACTCGCGCGGCGGCTTCATCGGCCTGTCGGTGGCGATGGCCATCTGGGCGATGCGCGAGCAGCGCAAGCTGCGCTCGGTGATGATCGGCACGGCGCTGGCGCTGGGCCTGGCCATCTTCGCGCCCAAGAGCTTCTGGCAGCGCAACGAGACGGTGGCGACGTTCCACGAGGACGCCTCGGCCATGGGCCGCGTG
Organism: Archangium lipolyticum; assembly: GCF_024623785.1. NCBI lineage: Bacteria > Pseudomonadati > Myxococcota > Myxococcia > Myxococcales > Archangiaceae > Archangium > Archangium lipolyticum. The sequence goes on along the minus strand of NZ_JANKBZ010000013.1, from coordinate 120,092 downwards.
TACGCGTGGCAGGTGACGTCGCGCATCAGCCTGGACAAGCCGCTGCTGGGCGTGGGGGCGGGAGCCTTCCGCCACGCGTGGCCGCTGTACGCGCCGCCCGAGGCCACCCGCGCGTACGTGGCGCACAACATCTTCCTGGACGTCATCGGGGAGCTGGGCTGGGTGGGCCTGCTCTTCTTCCTGGTGTTCGCGGGGGGCGCGACGGGCGCCGCCTTCGAGGCCTCGCGCAGCGCGCGGGTGGGGTGGTTGGCGCGAGGGCTGTCGGCCTCCATGGCTGGCTACCTCATCTGCGACCTGTTCTCCGGTTACATCTTGTCGGCACATCTCTACGTGTTGTTCGGACTGGCGGCGTGCGCGCAGCGCATCGCCCGGGCGCAGGAGTCGGAGGAATCGGTGAAGGTTCCGGTGGTGAAGGGGCAGCTGGCGGCGAGCTGGGAGGGCTCGAACAATGCGGCGTGAGGAGGCGCGCATGGCGGAGGAACCCCTCCGCCTCTTGCAGTTCACCAAGTCGTTCCACATCGGCGGCACGGAAGTCCAGGTGGTGGAGCTGTTGAGGGGCCTGCCCTCCAGCTACCGGGTGCAGCTGGCGGTCCTGCAGGACGTGGGGCCGTTGATGGACTCGGTGCACCGGCTGGGCTTCACGCCGGAGGTGTTCCCGCTGAATGGCTCGCTGGCGCGGCCCAACTCGGCGGTGCAGGTGGTACGGCTCGCGCGCTGGCTGCGGCAGCAGCGGGTGGAGCTGGTGCACGCGCACGACTTCTACTCGACGATGCTGGTGGTGCCCGCGGCGAAGCTGGCGGGGACGAAGGTGATCGTCGGACGGTTGGATCTGGCCCACTGGCACGGTGCGGCCAGGCGCGAGGTGCTCAGGGGCCTCACGCGGATGGCGGACCACGTGGTGGGCAACGCCGAGGCCATCCGCCAGATGCTGGTGGAGGAGGAGGGGCTGCCGCCGGAGCGGGTGTCCGTCATCCCCAATGGCCTGGATCTGAAGCGCTTCGGCGCGCGGGTGCGCGAGGGACTCAAGGCGCCGCTGCCGGACACGAAGGGCGCGCCGGTGGTGGTGCACGTGGCGAACATGAACCACCCGGTGAAGCGGCAGGAGGATCTGCTGCAGGCGCTGGCGATGCTGCGCCGCGAGGGGCACGTGCCGCACGCCTTCCTGGTGGGGGATGGCCCCCGGAGGCCGGAGATGGAGCGGCTGGCGGGACAACTGGGGCTGTCGGACACGGTCCACTTCCTGGGCCACCGTTCGGACGTGCCGGCCATCTACGCCCGGGCGGACTTCGGGGTGCTGTGCTCCACCGCGGAGGGCATGTCCAACGCGGTGATGGAGGGCATGGCCGCGGGGCTGCCCATGGTGGTGACGCGGGTGGGAGGCAACCCGGAGCTGGTGGCGGACGGCGAGCGGGGCCTGGTGGTGCCGCCCCTTCAGCCCGAGGCGATGGCCGGGGCCTTCCGCCGGCTCCTGGCGGACCGGGAGCTGGGCAAGCGCATGGGGGCGGAGGCGCGCACCTTCGTGGAGCGGGAGCTGTCCCTGGAGCGGCTGGTGCGCCGTCACGACGCGCTGTACCGGCGGGTGGCGCGAGGCGGGTGAAATCGTTTCCCGGGTGACTCGTAGGGGAGGGCGACAACCTTCTTCCCTACGAGGCATCTCCCATGAATCTCGCCCTGCTCCTGGTCCTGGCCGCCGCACCCGCCTCGCAGTCCTGGAAGTTCGAAACGGATGGCTCGCCGAAGGTGAGCATCTCCAACGTCAGCGGCTCCGTCCGGGTGGAAGCGGCGGACGGGAAGACGGTGTCGGTGGAGGTGAAGCAGGAGGGCGACGAGGCCGAGCGCGCCAGGTTCCCCGTGGAGGTGGAGCAGGATGGGGACGAGGTGTCGGTGCGGCTGTGCTGCGGCGACGCCTGCGGGACGCTCCGCGGCTGCAAGGATCCGGTGGCCACGCACTTCGTGGTGAAGGTGCCGCGCGACTCCTCGCTGGAGGTGAGCTCGGTGGAGGCACCGGTGAAGGTGTCCGGCGTGGCGGGGGAGCAGGAAGTGTCCGTGGTGAGCGGCGACGTGTCGATCGAGGGCTCGCGCGGGGAGCTGGAGGTGGCCGCGGTGAGCGGGAACGTGAAGCTGACGCCCGAGGTGCTCGCGGACACCGAGGTGAGCACCGTGTCCGGTGACGTGAAGCTGAAGCTGCCGCGCGGCGCGGGCGCCAACGTGGAGTACTCCTCGGTGGGCGGCCACTTCAACGGGCGCGGGGTGAGCCTGGGCTCCTCCAAGCAGCGCTACGGCAACGGGGAGCACGACGTGGCGGTGAGCTCCGTGAGTGGTGCTCTGGACGTGCAGTCCGACGACAATCGGTAGTAGAATACCTTCACGTGCCGTGCAGGTACGGCACTGTGAGGGGCCTCGCCGGTTGCACTCCAAGGATCCGGCGAGTGCCCCGCTTTTATCTCGAAGGACTCAGGCCTGGGGGCGCGCGGCCTCGCGCTCGGGCACGGCGGACGGCGGCGGGACACGGTGGTCGGCGCCGATGGCCTCGCGCACCGAGCGGAAACCGTCCCGGGCCAGCAGCGGACCCAGGCCCTCGAGCAGCCGGCGCACCATGCCCGGGCCCTCGTAGATGAAGCCCGTGTACACCTGCACGGCCGAGGCTCCGGCACGCAGCTTCTCGTACACGTCCTCGGCGGTGAAGACGCCGCCCACGCCGATGAGGGGCAGGGCTCCCCCGCTGCGAGCGAAGGCCCGGCGGATGACGGCGTTGGCCGGCTCGCGCGCGGGTGCTCCGGACAGACCGCCGGCCTCCTTCGCCAGCGGGTGCTCGAAGGGGCGGGCGATGGTGGTGTTGGTGGCGATGAGCCCGTCCAACCCGCATGCGAGGGCCACGTCCACCACCTCGTCCACGGCCTCGGGGGTGAGATCCGGGGCGATCTTCAGGAACAGGGGCTTGCCCGGGGCCACCCGCGAGAGCCGCTCCTTCACGGCACGCAGGAGCGCGGTGAGCTGCTCGGGCTCCTGGAGCTTGCGCAGGCCGGGGGTGTTGGGCGAACTGGCATTGACCACCACGTAGTCCCCGAGCGGGGCCAGCGTGTCCACGCACGCGACGTAGTCGTCCACGGCCCGCTCCAGGGGCGTGTCCTTGTTCTTGCCGATGTTCACCCCCACGGGGGCGGGGTGCCACGAGCGCGCGCGGAGGTGCTCGGCGGCGTTGGCGGCGCCGTGGTTGTTGAAGCCCATGCGGTTGATGAGGGCGCGGTGCTCGGGGATGCGGAAGAGGCGCGGCTTCGGGTTGCCGGGCTGGGGCCTGGGGGTGAGGGTGCCCACCTCCACCGCGGAGAAGCCGAGCGCCAGCAGGCCGTCCACGGCCTCGGCCTCCTTGTCGAGGCCCGCGGCGAGCGCCACGGGGTGGGCGAGCTCCAGGCCCGCCACCTTCACCGAGGCGTCATAGGTGACGGAGCCGAGCGTCCGCGCGCGCATGCCGCGGCACATCCCCGGCAGGTGCCCGAACCATCGCAACAGGGTCATCCCCAACCGGTGGGCGCGCTCGGCGGAGAGGAGGAAGAGGAGGGCACGGGCGATGCGGTACATAGACCTCAAGCGGGGATGAAGGAGTACTGACGGGCCCAGGCGAGCGTCTGGTCCACCTGCTCGGGGGTGAGGATGCCGTTCTTCTCGACGAGCTCCACCTCGCGGGCCATGTCCGTCTCGAGGAGGTAGGTGCCGTCGGTGTTGAGGGTGAACTTGACGCCGCGGTCCCAGAAGGTGCGCATGATGTGCTTGAGCTCGTCGAGGCCCTCCACAGCGCGGGTGTGGATGTTGGAGGTGGGGCACAGCTCGAGCACCACGTCGTTCTCGCGGAGCATCTTCATGGCCGTCTCGTCGTAGGCGGCGCGGATGCCGTGGCCGATGCGGTGGGGCTTGAGGCGCTCCACCACGGCCATGACGCCCTCGGCGCCGGTGCCCTTGGTCTCTCCGGTGTGCACGGTGCACTTGAGGCCGGCCTTGCGCGCGCGGGCGAAGAGCTCCTCGTACTGGGGCACCATGGTGGGCTCCAGCTCCAGGGCGTTCTTCTCCGTGCCGGCCAGGTCGATGCCGTACACGCCGCGGTTGCGGTACTTGATGGCCTTCTCCACGACGATGCTGTTGAGCCGGTGATCGAACTCGCGGGCGAGGCAGAAGATGAGGCCGACCTTCACCCCATACTCGAGCACCGCGCGGTCCATGCCCCGGAGCGCCGCGTGGATGATGTGGTCCAGGTCGAGCTCCGAGTTGAGGTTGCGCTTCATGGGGTTGAAGCGCAGCTCGATCTGGGTGACGCGGCTGCCGCGGTACTCCTTGCCGATGATCTCGTAGATGGAGCGCTCGATGGCCATCGGCGAGCTCTGGATCTTCTCCGTCCAGGTGTGGAGGATCTTCAGGTAGTCCTCGAGGCTTCCCACCTTGCCGGGGCGTGAGGTGATGAGCTCGACGAAGTCGAAGTAGTTCTTGACCGGGAGCTTGAAGCCCTGCTGGTGCGCGATGGACCAGAGGATGTGGGGGGCGACGGAGCCACCCACGTGGATGTGCAGATCAATGAGATCGCGTGCCATGGCGGCATGTATGCACAGAGCCGCCCGGGCGTCCAGCTAACGCCGGAGCAACACGTAGACGGCACCGGCACCACCGTCCTGCGGACGTGCGGTAGCGAACGCGAGAACGGTCTTGCCGATGCTCTTCTGGTTCAGCCACACGGCGATCCGCTCCTTGAGGACGGGAATCTGATCCTTGGAGTTCAGGCCGCGCCCGTGGACGATGAGCACGCAGCGCTTGCGGGCACGGCGGCTCTCGGAGAGGAAGCGGTCCACGGCCTCCCTGGCCTCGGTCTGGGTCATGCCGTGGAGGTCCAGGCGCGCCTGCACGGAGAAGTCACCGCGGCGCAGCGAGCGCAGCAGCCGGGCATCGATGCCGGGGGCGGCGCCCTCGATGAACTCGTTGGAGTCGGCGACGTCGAAGGAGCCCTGTCCAGCGACCATCTCGGCCAGCTCGGCGAGGGCCTCGGCGTTCTCGTCGATGATCTCCGGGAGGCGGGGATTGGGAGTGGGGGCCTCGCCGCGCTCGGTGATCTGCTCCACGCCGTCCATGGCGGAGAGGAAGAGGGACAGGTCGTCCTCCTCCTGGGAACGCTTGGGCCTGGCCGGTTTGGGGGGCGGGGGAGGCGCCTGGGGCTTCTTGGGCGGCTCGGCCTGCTTCTTCTTGAGGTCCGCGAGAGCCGACTTGAAGGGGTTGTTGAAGCTCTCGCTCTTCTTCTTGGGGGAGCCGCGGTCGCTCATGATGCGTTTGTAATGCGTCAGGACGGGCCGTAGTTCAACCCGGTTAGCGCCCGGACAGCCAATCCCGGATGTGTTGGGCGACGGGCGGGAGCTGCTCCACGCGGCACCAGTCGATGAGCAGCAGCTGGCTCCGGGTGGCGATCGAGGCCAGCAGGCGGGCATCCCCCTCGACGTCCGTGGTGCTCTCCCTGCCGCGCAGGGCCAGGACGCTGATCCTTCCGCCCCGTTGCGTGCCGTACAGCATGAGCCCCGAGGCCAACTTCACGGCGAAGCCCCCCGCGATCAGCCCCGGCGCGCCCTGGAACGAGAGGCCGTCGAACCACGACGCGGACGGGCCCAGCGTGCTCCGCAGCTCATCCAGGGTGAGCCAGGTGCCCTCCAGCGGAGAGGGCACTGCCTTGCGGATGTGGATGGCGTCGAAGCCGGCACCCTTGAAGTGCTTGTTGTGGATCCGCGCGACGGCCCGCAGGTCGATCTCGGCGGAGGACTCGAGCGTGAGCGCCACGAACTCGATCTGCCGCCAGTCGTCCTCGTGCAGCTCGAGCACGTTCAGGCCCTGCTTCGTCGAGCCCTCTTCCATGGCGGGAATCGGATCGCAGAGGGTAGGCAGGGAGTAGAGGATGTCGCGCGGATTCACGGTGGCCGGGAGGCTCTTGGCCCGGAGCATGAGCCGCACGGTTCCCGTCTCGCGGAACTCGGCGGCCGTCCTGGGCTCGGCGGAGACGACCTCGTATGACTTGTCGTCGATCTGAAGGGCAGCGACGTCGTCGAAGCTCGGGGGCAGCTTATCGGCGGGCATCGCCGTCTCGCCGAGCGACTGTCCCGTGTTCGCGTCGATGAACCGGACCTGGATGGTGGAGTGCGTAGGCATCGGGAGACAGCGTAACCGCTGTCGCAGCCGGGCCCCATCGCTGTTGGCTACGCGAAAGTCACGAATCACGGCATTGACAGCATGCGGGGCTTGTTGTTACCTCCTGCCACACGTCTGGAGATTCTCTTGTCCTGTCCTGTCACCCGAATGCCGATGTCCATGGAGGCCATGCTCATGCGTGGCCCGGGCATGCGCGCGCTCGCGGGAGGATGGGTTTCCAGCCGTTTCTGAGCTGACCTCTCGTACCGAAGAGCCGCGGGTGCCCGGGTTTCCGACCTGAACAGCGCCCCGCGGCACGGCTACGTCCCGAGCTCCCCTCGATCGTCTGCCTTCCGCCGTGGGCCCCGGCTCTCCGACCCACGCAGTTCGCCGAAAGGAAGACATCCATGGGCAGTGAACACTCGCAACGCGCCGAGAGCAGTGGCTGGCGTGTGTATAAGTTTGGCGGTTCCTCGCTCGGCACGCCCGGACGGCTGCCGCGCGTCCTCTCCCTCATCACCGAGGCGCACCGTCCGCTCGCGGTCGTCGTGTCCGCGCTCGGCGATACCACCGACTGGCTGATCTCCGCGGCCCAGGCCGCCGCCAGGGGAGACACGGCGGGCACCGACGCGGACCTGGCGCGCGTGCGGAGCCTGGCCAGGAGCATCGCGGGTACGGTCCTGGAGGGCTCCGTCCTCTCCGCGCAGGATCTCACGGTGGAGCAGCTCCTGGCGCCCATCGAGCGGCTGCTCACGGGCGTGGGGCTGACGCGGGAGTGCACGCCGGCCACGCTCGACGAGGTGGTGTCCGTGGGAGAGCGCATCTCCTCGGAGCTGGTGGCGCGGGCGCTGACGGCGCGTGGAGTGCCCGCCCAGGCGGTGGACGCACGCACCTTCTTCGTCACCGACGAGACGGCGGGCGCGGCCCGGGTGGACATCGAGGCGAGCCGCGCGAAGCTCGCGTCCCTGGCTCCCGGGTGGAAGGGCGTGGTGCCCGTCATCACCGGCTTCATCGCCCGCTCGCACCAGGGGCGGACCACCACGCTGGGCCGCAATGGCTCCGACTACACGGCCACGCTGCTCTCGTGGCTGCTTGGGGCCCGGCAGGTGACGGTGTGGACGGACGTGCCCGGCGTCATGACGGCCGACCCGGCGCTGGTGGGCGATGCCTACCCCGTGCCGCGCATGACCTATGCGGAGGCGCTCGAGCTGGCCCACTTCGGCACCCGCATGTTCCACCCGCGCACGATGATTCCGCTGCTGGAGAGCGGGGCGGCGCTGCACATCCGCAGCACCACCGAGCCGGAGGCGCCGGGCACGTGCATCGACGCCGAGGGCAATCCGGATCCCCACCGGCCCACCAGCGTGACGAGCCTGGAGCGGCTGGCCCTGCTCCATGTCGAGTCTTTGCGCCCCACGCTCAGCGAGCCGCTGGGGCATCGCGTGTTGCAGGCGCTCGAGGCGGCGCGGATCACCGTCTGGGGAGGCACGCTGTCGGCGCTGGCGCCGTCGATCTCCCTGGTGGTGCCGCAGGCCCAGGCGCAGCGGGCGCATGCGGTGCTCGAGGCCGCATTGCAGGGCGAGCGAGACCGGCAGGAGGTGAGGGTGCCTCCTCCGCACGCGCCGGTCACGCTGGTGACCCTGGTCGCCGAGTCCATGGGCCACCGGCCGAACGTGGCGGGCCGGTTCTTCCACGCGCTGGGGAGCGTGGGGGTGAACGTGCGCGCCATCCTGCAAGGGGCGAGCTCGCGCAGCGTGTCGTGCGCGGTGGACGCGGAGGACACGGCGGTGGCGGTGCGCACCGTGCACAGCGCCTTCAACCTCACGGAGACGGAGATCAACGTCCTCCTGGTCGGCAAGGGCACGGTGGGCGGACGGCTGCTCGCGCAGCTGGCGGAGAACGCGAAGGCGCTCAAGGCCCGGCATGGTGTGGCCCTGCGGCTGGTGGGGCTGGTGGACAGCCAGCGTGCGCTCTTCGAGCCCGCGGGCGTGCCCCCCGCCGAGGCCCTCGAGAGGCTCGCGGAGGTCTCTCCGAGCCGGGGCGCTCCTCCGGACGTGGTGCCGCTGCTGGAGCGGCTGTCGCGCCTGTCCGTGCCCGTGCTGGTGGACTGCACCGCGGCGGACGGGATGGAGACGCTCTACGCGGCGGCGTTTCGACGTGGCATCCATGTGGTGGCGGCCAACAAGAAACCGCTCGCGCGTCCCTGGAAGGAGCGCGAGTCCCTGCTCACCCAGGCCCGCGAGCACTTCCGCGCCTGGCACTACGAGACCACGGTGGGAGCGAGCCTCCCGGTCATCGAGACGCTGAAGAACCTGGTGCGCACCGGGGACCACGTGGAGCGCATCGAGGGGTGCTTCTCCGGCTCGCTCGGCTCCATCTGCCACGCCCTGACGGAGGGCGTTCCCCTGTCCCAGGCGGTGCGGACGGCCCGTGCGAACGGCTACACCGAGCCCCACCCGCGAGATGACCTGTCCGGCCTGGACGTGGCGCGCAAGGCCCTCATCCTCGCGCGGGAGCTGGGGCTGGAGCTCGAGCTGGAGGACGTGGCCGTGGAGCCGCTCGTCCCGCGCGAGTACCTCCGCGAGGACGATCCGGATGCCTTCCTGCGAGCCCTGTCCTCGCTGGATACGGACGTGAGCGCGCAGGTGTCGCGCTACCGGGCGGCGGGCCGGAGTCTGCGCTACCTGGCGCAGATCCTCCCGAATGCCCCCGGGGGTCCCCGCGTGAAGGTGGGTCCCGTGGCGGTGGAGGCGACGCACCCGGCCACCGGGTTGAAGGGCGCGGAGGCGATGGTGTCGTTCTTCACCGAGCGCTACCGGGAGTACCCGCTCATCGTCCGAGGCGCGGGCGCGGGCGGCGACGTCACGGCGGCGGGCGTGTTGGCCGACATCCTGCGGCTCGCGCAGAACGTCCGAGGGAGGAGATGAACATGAAGATCGAAAGTCAGCTGGCGCAGATTGGTTCCGTTTCAGACTCGGTGACGGGCGCGGTCAGCGTCCCCGTCCATCACGCCACCGCCTTCCGGCATCCCCGCCTGGGGCAGAGCACGGGGTTCGACTACTCGCGGACGAAGAGCCCCACGCGGGCCGTCCTGGAGGAGGCGATCGCCCGGCTCGAGTCGGGGGACGCCGGCTTCGCCTGTAGCTCGGGCATGGCGGCACTCCAGCTCGTCTTCTCCCTGTTCGGCCAGGGCTCGCACCTGCTCGTCTCGCACGACCTGTATGGGGGAACGTACCGGCTGCTGGAGAAGGTGCTGTCCCGCTACGGAATCTCCGCGACCTACGTCGACACCAATGACCTGGACGAGCTCCAGGCGAACCTCCGGCCCCAGACGAAGGCGGTGTTGATCGAAACGCCCAGCAACCCGCTGATGCGGCTCACGGACCTCGACAAGGTCTGCCGCTGGGCCAGGGCGCGCGAGCTGACCTCCATCGTGGACAACACGCTGATGACCCCCTTCTTCCAGCGTCCCATCGAGCTGGGAGCGGACATCGTCGTCCACAGCGCCACCAAGTACCTGGGTGGACACAACGACGTGCTGGCGGGGCTCGTGGTGACGCGGGTCAAGGCGCTGTCCGAGCAGATCGCCTTCCTGCACAACTCCATCGGGGCCGTGCTGGGGCCGCAGGACTGCTGGCTGCTCATGCGCGGGATGAAGACGCTGGCGCTGAGGATGGAGCGCCACCAGGAGAACGCCCTCCGCATCGCCACCTGGCTGGCGGCGCATCCGCTCGTCGAGAGCGTCTTCCACCCGGGCCTCGAGAGCCATCCGGGTTACGCGCTCCAGAAGCGGCAGGCCTCGGGGAACACGGGCATCTTCTCCTTCAAGTTGAAGGACGCCCGCCTCGTCGAGCCGCTCCTGCGCCACGTCCGGCTGATCGCCTTCGCGGAGAGCCTCGGCGGGGTGGAGTCCCTGATGACCTATCCCTCGGTGCAGACCCACGCGGACATTCCGGAGGAGCTGCGCCGGCGCGTGGGCGTGGATGACCGGCTGCTCCGGTACTCGGTGGGAATCGAGCACGTGGACGACCTGATCTCCGACCTGTCCCAGTCACTCGACGCGGCCCGCCGGGAGGTCGACGGCGGCGCCTGTACCCGGTGAGGCAACCATGATCCAACTCAAAGAGACCCCTCGTCCCCGCCAGAAGCTGGCCACCCGGGTACTCCACTCCGCCTCGGGGGTGGATCCGCGCACGGGCGCTTCCAGCATCCCGCTGTACCAGGCCTCCACCTTCCACCACGCCTCGCTCGAGAACCCTCCGGAGTACGACTACACCCGCTCCGGCAACCCGACCCGCCAGGCGCTCGAGGACACCATCGCCGAGCTGGAGGGCGGTGTCCGGGGCTTCGCCTTCTCCTCGGGGATGGCGGCGATCTCCTGCGCCTTCATGCTGCTCTCCAAGGGCGACCACGTCATCTGCTCCGAGGACGTGTATGGCGGGACGTACCGGCTGCTGACGGCCATCCTCGGACGGATGGGCATCGAGACGACCTTCGTCGATACGACGGACCTGGACAGGCTCGAGGCCGCGCGCCAGCCGAACACGCGGGCGGTGTTCCTGGAGACTCCGTCCAACCCGACCCTGAAGATCACCGACATCGCCGCGGTGGCGGAGTGGGCCCGGAAGCAGGGCCTGCTGACGATGCTGGACAACACCTTCATGACGCCCTGTCTCCAGCGTCCCCTGGAGCTGGGCATCGACATCGTGCTGCACAGCGCGACCAAGTTCCTCGGGGGACACAGCGACGTGCTGGCCGGGCTGGCGGTGGTGGGCAACGAGAAGCTGGGCCAGGAGCTCAAGTACCTCCAGAACGCCCTGGGCGGCGTGCTGGGAGTCCAGGACTCGTGGCTGCTGATGCGCGGGATGAAGACGCTCCTGGCCCGGATGGAGTTCGCCGAGCGGAGCGCGCGGACGCTCGCGGATTGGCTGACCCGTCAGTCCTCGGTGACGCGGGTCTACTACCCCGGGTTGCCGGAGCACCCCGGCCGGGCCATCCACGAGCGGCAGTCCCAGGGCTACGGGGCCATCGTGTCCTTCGACGTCGGCTCCGGGGAGCGCGCGAGACAGGTGCTCGATCGCGTCTCGGTCCCCCTGGTGGCGGTCAGCCTGGGCGCGGTGGAGAGCATCCTGTCCTACCCGGCGATGATGTCGCACGCGGCCATGCCACGCGAGGTCCGGCTCCAGCGGGGAATCGGGGATGGGTTGCTGCGCTACTCCGTGGGCCTGGAGGCGGTCGAGGATCTCATCGCGGACCTTGAGCAGGCGCTCGACGCGGGATGATCACAACCCGCGCAGACGGCGGAGCTCCTCATAGGCTTCCTTGATCTCCTGGAAGCGGCGCGACGCCTGCTGGACGGCTCCCTGGCCGAGGTGGGCGACGCGATCCGGGTGGTGGGCGGCGGCGAGCTGGCGGTAGGCCTTCTTGATGTCCGCGTCGCTGGCCTCGGGGGTGAGGCCGAGCCGGGAGTAGTGGACGTCACCGTCGCCGAAGTGGCGCGCGGTGACGGAGCGGAAGTCCTCCTCGGAGAGCCCAAGTCCCTGGGAGACACGGCGAAGGGTGTCCTGCTCGGCGCGATGGAGGCTCCCGTCGACGAGCGCGAGGGTGTAGAGGGCATCGAGCAGCAGGAGGCGCTCGGCGGTGGGCAGCTCCTCGCGGCAGGCGGCGGCGGAGTCCTCCAGCGAGGGCGGCCGGGCGAGGTGCTCCTTGAGGTAGCGGCGGACGAGGCCGAGGGCCTCGGGGCCATACTTGAGCTCATCGGCGAAGTACTCGCGGACCACGCGCACCTCGTCGCGCACGACGTCCCCATCGGCGCGGGCCACCTCGATGAAGAGGGCGCACAGGTGGCGGGCGAAGTGGTCCTGCGCGGCGGTGTTGAGGACGGAACGGGAGAGGGGCTCACCTTCCCCGGCGGACTCGGAGGGCAGAAGGTGCAGCTCGTCGACCTGGTGGCCGAGGAAGATGCCAACGATGATGAGCAGGACGATGGGCAGGGGTCCGCCGATCAACATGCCGATGGCCAGCCCGAGCATCGCTCCGAGAACTTTTCCTGGTGCCACGTGTGCTTCACTCCCTTGACGGGAGTCAGTTTGACATAGAGTCCGCCGCGCTATGGCCCAGTTGATCGACGGAAAAGCGGTGGCGGCGCGGGTGCGGGCGGAGGTGAAGGCGGAAGTGGAGCAGCTCAAGGCCTCGCGAGGCCTGGTGCCGGGACTGACGGTGGTCCGGGTGGGGGAGGATCCCGCCTCGAAGATCTACGTCACCGGCAAGAAGAAGGCCGCCGAGGAGGTGGGCTTCAACTCGTGGGAGGAGCACCCGGACGAGAGCATCACCGAGGACGCGCTGTTGGCGATCATCGACAGGCTCAACAAGGATCCGGCGGTGCACGGCATCCTGGTGCAGTTGCCGCTGCCCAAGCACATCGACTCGGAGCGGATCATCTCGGCGGTGAGGCCGGAGAAGGACGCGGACGGCTTCCACCCGATGAACGCGGGCAAGCTGTCGCTGGGCAAGCCGGCGCTCAGGCCGTGCACGCCATTCGGGGTGATGCGGCTGCTGCAGGAGGTGGGGTGCAACCCCGCCGGCAAGCGGGCGGTGGTGGTGGGGCGCAGCAACATCGTGGGCAAGCCGATGGCGCTGATGCTGCTTCAGGCGGACGCCACCGTGACGGTGTGCCACCGCAAGAGCGACCTGAAGTTCGAGGTTGGGATGGCGGACATCGTGGTGGCGGCGGTGGGCGTGCCGGAGCTGATCAAGGGCGAGTGGATCAAGCCCGGGGCGGTGGTGATCGACGTCGGCATGAACAGGATGCCGGACGGCAAGCTCAAGGGCGACGTGGAGTTCGAGAAGGCCAAGGAGCGCGCGTCCTTCATCACGCCGGTGCCCGGAGGCGTGGGGCCGATGACGATCGCCATGCTGATGCGCAACACCCTGGACGCGGCCAAGGCTACGTGACCGGGTGGGCCGGGGCCTTGCACCCGGCCAGCCTTCCGGAGATCAGCTCCCGGACGAGCGCGGCTTTCTCCAGCTCCCGCCAGGCATCCAGCAGCCGCTCGGCGGGAGTTGGACTCGACGAGGTGCCGGGCCGTCTCCACGGTGCTGCTCTCTTGTTCTATGAGCTGGTGGTGGGATGCCTGGGAATTCCAGTCCCTTCACAGCCTTCCATCCATTGACAGACTTCAAGCGCGTGGGCGGGTGCTCTCTGGGATTGTATTGACTCATCCTCCACTTTCACTACGCTCCCCGTACGATTGACCCCCCCGCAATCGTAAAACCGCACAAAGCCCAAGTGTCAGTCCTTGGACACTTCAGTGAGGAAAAATGCGCCTTTGGAAGAATCTCGCCATGGCCGGTGCCCTGGCCGTGCTCGTGGTGTCGGCCGCCGCCACCGCCGCGGATGTCAAGATTGGCTTCGTGATCAAGCAGCCCGAGGAGCCCTGGTTCCAGGACGAGTGGAAGTTCGCGGACATCGCGGCCAAGGAGAAGGGCTTCACCCTCGTCAAGATTGGCGCGGAGGACGGTGAGAAGGCCCTGTCCGCCCTCGACAACCTGGGCGCGCAGGGCGCGCAGGGTGTCATCATCTGCACCCCCGACGTCAAGCTGGGGCCGGGCCTGGTGGCTCGCGCCAAGGCCAATCAGCTCAAGCTCATGACGGTCGATGACCGCCTGGTGAACAGCAAGGGGAAGCCGCTCGAGGACGTGCCGCACATGGGCATCTCGGCCACCAAGATTGGCGAGGCCGTCGGCCAGGCCATCGTGGATCAGATCAAGGCGCGTGGCTGGAACATGAAGGAGGTCGGTGCGATCCGCGTCTCCTACGACCAGCTGCCCACCGCGAAGGACCGCGTCGAGGGCGCCATCTCCGTGCTGAAGCAGAATGGCTTCGTGGCGCAGAACGTCTTCGACGCGCCGCAGGCCAAGACCGACACCGAGGCGGCGCTCAACGCCGCCACCGTGGTCCTCAACAAGAACCCCACCATCAAGAAGTGGGTGGCCTTCGGCCTCAACGACGAGGCCGTGCTCGGCGCCGTCCGCGCGACCGAGGCGGCCGGCCTCAAGGCCGGGGACGTGGTGGCCGTGGGCATCGGCGGCTCGGACGCGGCCATCAACGAGTTCAAGAAGCCCTCGCCGACCGGCTTCTACGGCAGCGTGATCATCTCGCCGAAGCGTCACGGCTATGAGACCGCGATCAACATGTACAACTGGGTGACCGCCAACAAGGAGCCGGAGAAGCTCATCCTCACCTCCGGCAAGCTCGCCACCCGCGACACGTACAAGGCCGTCCGCAAGGAACTGGGCCTCGAGTAGGAGTGGTCCCGGAGCGTGGCGCGGTGCTCCGGCGCCGCGTCACGTTTCCTGTCCGGCGAGCGGCGAGGGCGCATGACGGCCTTTCTCGAATTCAAGAGCATCTCCAAGAATTTTCCCGGCGTCCGTGCCCTCCATGAGCTGAGCTTCGCCGTCCCGGCCGGGCGGGTCATTGGCCTGCTGGGCGAGAACGGCGCGGGCAAGTCCACGCTCATCAAGATCCTCGGTGGTGACTACGTTCCCGATTCCGGGGAGATCCTCATCGCTGGCAAGGCGCACCGTTTCTCCTCGACGCGCGCGTCGATCGCGGCCGGGGTCACGGTCGTGCATCAGGAGTTGCAACTCGTCCCCGAGCTGACGGTGGCCGAGAACCTCATGCTGGGCCGCATCCCGTCGCGGTTCGGCGTCGTCAACTACCGGGAGCTGTTCGCCCAGGTGGGCAAGGTGTTGCACGACATCGGCATCGACGTGGATCCCCAGGCCAAGGTCGTGGATCTGTCGATCGGCGCCCGCCAGATGGTGGAGATCGCCAAGGCCGCCATCTTCGACGCCTCGGTCATCGCCCTGGACGAGCCCACGTCGTCGCTCTCCGCGCACGAGAGCGAGATCCTCTTCCGACTGGTCGACCGCCTGCGAAAGGCGGGCAAGGTCATCCTCTACGTCTCGCACCGCCTGGACGAGCTCTTCCGCCTGTGCGACGGCTGCGTCGTGCTGCGCGACGGCAGGCGGGTCGCCTGGCACGACACCATGGAGGGCCTGACGCGCGAGACGCTGGTGCGCGAGATGGTGGGGCGGGAGATCCAGAACATCTGGGGCTGGCGGCCCCGGCAGCAGGGTCCGGTGCGGCTCTCCGTCTCCGGGGTGAGCGGCCCGCGTCTGGCGGCCCCGGCCAGCTTCGAGGTCCGCGCCGGGGAGATCCTCGGCTTCTTCGGGCTGGTGGGCGCGGGACGCAGCGAGCTGGCGCGCATCCTCTACGGCGCGGATCGGCGCCATACGGGCGAGCTGCGGATCGACGGGAAGGCGGTCCGGATCGACCATCCCCGGCAGGCGGTGCGCGCCGGGCTGGTCCTCTGCCCCGAGGACCGGAAGACGGACGGCATCCTCCAGGGCCGGTCGGTGGAGGAGAACATCAACATCTCCTGCCGGCGCCACTTCTCGCCCTTCGGCGTGCTGAACATGGGCCGGGAGGCCGAGACGGCCAATGACTTCATCAAACGGCTGGGGGTGCGGACGCCTTCGCGCCTTCAGGACATCGTCAACCTGTCGGGCGGAAACCAGCAGAAGGTCATCCTGTCCCGCTGGCTGGCCGAGCGCGGCGTCAAGGTCCTCATCGTGGACGAGCCGACCCGTGGCATCGACGTCGGCGCCAAGAGCGAGATCTACGACGTGCTCTACCGACTGGCGGAGCAGGGTATCGCCCTCATCGTCATCTCGAGCGAGCTGCCCGAGGTCATGGGCATCAGCGACCGCGTCCTCGTGATGTGTGGTGGCCGCATCGCCGCGGAATTCCAGAGACCCGACTTCTCCGAGGAGAAGCTCCTCGCGGCGGCACTGCCCGACCGCTCAGTGGCTTGAGAGGATTTGAAATGGATCGCCTGAAACGCGTCGTGCTCGGGGAGCAGGGGCTGGTCATCCTGTTCCTGCTGGCCCTCGCGATCGTCTCCGTCACCGTCCCCAACTTCATGACCCAGCGCAACATCCTGGGTCTGCTGCAATCGGTGGTGACCATCGGCATCGTCGCCTGCACGATGATGCTCTGTCTGGCCTCGCGCGACTTCGACCTGTCCGTCGGCTCCACGGTGGCCTTCTCCGGCATGATCGCCGTGATGGTCTCCAACCATACCGAGAGCATCGGTCTCGGTCTCCTGGCCGCCCTGCTGGCCGGTGTGTTGGTCGGGGCCGTCAACGGCGTGGTGATCGCCCGGCTGCGGATCAACGCCCTCATCACGACTCTGGCGACGATGCAGATCGTCCGCGGTCTGGCGTTGATCTCCTCCGATGGGCGTGCCGTCGGCGTCGATGACCCGGCCTACTTCGACATCGCGCAGACGGACCTGTTCGGCGTCCCGGTGCCGATCATCGTCATGGTGCTCGTCTTCCTGATCTTCGGCTTCGTGCTGAACCGCACGGTCTTCGGGCGCAACACGCTGGCCATCGGTGGCAATCCGGATGCCTCGCGCCTGGCCGGCGTCAATGTAGGCACCATTCGCATCTGGATCTTCACCCTGCAGGGGCTGGTCTGCGCGGTCGCGGGCATCCTGCTGTCGTCGCGCATCACCAGTGGTCAGCCGAACGCGGCGCAGGGGCTCGAGCTGTCGGTCATTTCCGCCTGTGTCCTGGGCGGCGTGTCGCTGGCCGGTGGACGGGCCGCCATCTCCGGCGTGTTGGTGGGCGTCCTCATCATGGGCATCGCGGAGAACGTGATGAACCTGATGAACATCCAGGCATTCTACCAATACGTGGTTCGTGGCGTGATTCTGTTACTCGCCGTGCTGCTCGACAATTTGCGCACACGCTCCTCGGGGCGGCGCGTCTGAATTTGAGCTGTCGTGCGAAATCCATTGCGATAACCCTGTTTCTTCCTCAACTAATACCTGTTCCATGGTGCGGCCTCTCTATCGAGGCGTGAACGTGGGTCCAGGTGGTTGAGGAGGATCTGTGAAAGCTCGAGCACAGTGGAGGAGTGGGACGGAGTACCGGGCCACGGCTCTCAAGTGGTTCGCGGGCCTGGTTGTCGTCATGGCCCTTCCAGCCTTCGCGGCGAATCCCGCCGTGACTGTAAATATAGACGTAGGCTCCGGAAGGCATGACATCAGCCCCTTCATCTATGGCGTGGCGCATGCAAGCCAGGCCGAGCTGAATGAGCTCAATGCACCGCTCAATCGCAGCGGTGGCAATGCCACATCCCGTTACAATTGGCGATTGAATGCCACCAACCGGGGCAGGGATTGGTATTTCCAGAGCCTTCCCTATTCCAGCCCGGAGCCGGGTGGGGAAATGGATGCCTTCATCGCCAATTCCAAGGCCGGTGGTGCCGAACCCCTCATCACCCTGCCGATGTCGGGGTGGGTGGCAAAGCTCGGTCTCCTGCGGACACGTCTGGCCAGTTTCTCGATTCTCAAGTACGGCCTGCAGCTGGATCGCGATCTGCAGTGGTTCCCTGACGCGGGCAATGGCATCCGGCTCGATGGCCAATTCATCATCAATGATCCCAACGACGCCAACATGCCGGTGGATCCCTCCTTCCAGAGAGGCTGGGTGCTCCACCTCCTCGAGCGCTGGGGCCAGCCCTCGGCGGGTGGGGTGCGGTTCTACCTGATGGACAACGAACCGAGCCTCTGGCACGTCAACCACCGCGACGTCCATCCCACGGGCGCCACCATGCAGGAGGTGAGGGATCGGCTCCTGGGCCATGCGGCCGTGGTGAAGGACGCGGCTCCGGGGGCGCTCGTGTTCGGGCCGGAGGAGTGGGGGTGGAGCGGCTATTTCTATAGCGGGTATGACCAGCAATACGCCGCCGCGCACGAGTGGAGCGAGTTTCCGGATCGCGACGCGAACGGAGGCTGGGACTTCCTGCCGTGGTTGCTCGATCAGATGCGCCGGAACGAGCAGGCCACCGGGCGGCGGTTGTTGGATGTCCTCACCGTTCACTACTACCCGCAGGGCGACGAGTTCAGCAGCGACGTCTCCCAGGCCATGCAGCTCCGGCGCAACCGCTCGACGCGGGCGCTGTGGGACCCGGGCTACACGGACGAGTCGTGGATCCAGGACGAGGTCATGCTGATTCCCCGGTTGAAGGACTGGGTCGAGAGCTACTACCCGGGGACCCAGGTGGGCATCACTGAATACAACTGGGGCGCGGAATCCCACATCAACGGGGCCACCGCGCAGGCCGACATCCTGGGCCTCTTCGGACGCGAGGGGCTCGACTATGGCATCCGGTGGGAGTCACCGGCTGCCTCCACGCCCACCTTCAAGGCGATGAAGCTGTACCGCAACTATGACGGCCGGAAATCCACCTTCGGGGATGTGAGCGTTTCGTGCACCGTGCCGGACCCGGACTCCCTGTCGGCCTTCGCGGCCGAGCGCTCCAGCGACGGAGCCCTCACCGTCATGGTCATCAACAAGGTGTTGTCGGGAGAGACCCCCGTCACGCTGCGCCTGGCGGGCTTCCCGAAGGCGGGGAGTACGCAGCTGTGGCAGCTCACGTCGGCCAACACGATCACCCGGCTGGCGGATGTCCGTGCCTCGAATGGGCTCGTGACCGCCACTGTGCCCCCGCAGAGCATCACGCTCTTCGTCGTCGCGCCCAACGGGGGCGTCGACCCGGTCCCGCCGCCGGCACCGTCCAACTTCTATGCCCAGGCCTCCGGCCAGAGCGTGACGCTTCGCTGGACGGACAACTCGCGGACGGAGGACGGCTTCATCATCGAGCGGTCGCCAGAGTCCTGGCCGCTCCAGTTCGTCCAGGTCGGGCAGGTGGGCGCCAATGTCACGGCCTATGTGGACACCCAGGTCCCACCGGGCCGTTACATGTACCGGGTCAAGGCCTTCCTGGGGACGGCGTCCTCCGCGTACTCGAACATGGACGGTGTCCGGGTGAGGTAGGCGCTCCAGGGCGCACGGCTCCCGGAGCGGCCTTCCTCCTCATCCCGGCCAGTCCGTGCGCGACCGGCCGGGCAATGGCCCCCTTGCATGCAGGACCGCGGGGGGCCGTTTTTATAGAGCCGTGAGAAGCCAGAAAAACAGTGGTAACCTCCAATCCGAATGGAGTGTCCCAGCGAGACGACTCTGAGCGACTTCCTCGGGGGGGTTCTTCGGGAGGAGCGGCGGGCTCAGGTTCTCACGCACATGGAAGGGTGCGCGGACTGCCAGAGGGCCCTGGCCGCGGGAGCCAGCTCCCTGCCGGCTTCGCGGGCCCCTGGCGAGCCGGGCGCGGAGCTGGCGCCTGGAGCCACCTTGTCGCGCTACGTGGTGCTCGAGCGGATTGGCCAGGGCTCCATGGGCGTGGTGTACGCGGCGAGAGATCCCGAACTGGAGCGGCGCGTGGCCATCAAGGTGCTGCGCCCCGAGGGCCGCCAGGTGGAGGAGCTGCGGCGGAGGTTGTTGCGCGAGGCGCAGGCGCTGGCCCGGCTGTCGGATCCCCACGTCGTCGCCGTGCATGACGTGGGGACGTGTGGGGACGGCATCTTCGTGGCGATGGATCTGGTGGAGGGCACCACGCTGGCGGAGTGGCTGCGCCAGCCGCGCTCCTGGCGGGAGGTGCTGCACGTCTTCGTGGAGGCGGGGCGGGGGCTGGTGGCCGCGCACAGGGCGGGGCTGGTGCACCGGGACTTCAAGCCCGCCAACGTCCTCGTCGGCCGGGATGGGCGGGTCCGGGTGACGGACTTCGGGTTGGCCTGCTCCGTGGAGCAGTCGGAGGTTTCCGGCGAGGTCCCTTCGCCGGGAGCGCCCCTTTCCTCGGGGGGAAACGCGGAGCTCACCCGGACGGGCGCGCTGCTGGGGACGCCGGCCTACATGGCTCCGGAGCAGCTCCAGGGCCACAAGGCGGATGCCCTCTCGGATCAGTTCAGCTTCTGCGTGGCCCTCTACGAAGCCCTGTATGGAGAGAGGCCCTTCCAGGGCACCAGCTTCGAGGAGCTCGGACGGGCCGCTCGCGAGGGGCAGGTGCGTCCGGCCCGGCGTGACACCCGGGTGCCCGCCTGGGTGAGGCGCGTGGTGCTGCGAGGGCTGCGGCCCGGGCCCGAGGAGCGCTTCCCCTCCATGGAGGCCCTGCTGGAGGCCCTCACCTCGTGTCCCCGGCGCGTGTGGGGCTGGGTGGCCGGCTCCGTCCTCGCCGCCGCCTTGCTGGGCCTGGGGGTGTATTACGGAGGGGTCCATCGCCGGGAGGTGCGCTGCGAGCAGGAGGTGGAGCGGCTCGGCGCGGCCTGGAGCCCCGAGCGGCGGGAGAGGGCACACGCCGCCTTCCTCGCCACCGGCAAGCCCTTCGCCACCTCCGCGTGGGAGCGGAGCTCCTCGGCGCTGGACGCCTATGCCGCGCAGTGGCGCACGCTGCGCGCCGAGGCGTGTCTGGCGGCCGATGAAGGTGACACCTCGACGAGCGCCTCGCAGACGGCCGTGTGTCTCGACGCCCGGCTCTGGCAGCTCGCCGCCGTCACGGATGTCCTGGAGCGCGCGGACGCGGAGACGATCCAGCGCGCACAGCATCTGGTGGCCTCGCTCGAGGGGTTGGCCGCGTGCAAGGACGCTCCCGCGAGCGCGCTCCGTCCGCAGCCACCGGACGCGCTCCGCCCCCGAGTGGACGCGGTGCGACGCAAGCTGGCCGAGGCCAAGGTCCGCCTGGAGGCGGGCCGGTACTCCGAGGGGCTCTCGGTGACGGGCTCGCTCCTCCAGGAGATCCAGGGGCTGGACTACCGCCCGCTGGAGGCGGAGGTGCTCGTCACCCATGCCCAGCTCCAGGGCCTGGGCGGCAAGCTCAAGGACGCGGAGGAGAGCTTCTACCGCGCCCTGTGGGCCGCCGAGGCCGGGCGCGACGATGAGATGGCCGCGCGCGTGTGGATCTTCCTCATCTGGGCGGTGGGAGATCAGGCGGGACGTGCGGAGGACACGGAGCGGGTGGCCCAGCACGCCCGGGCCGCGGTGGAGCGGCTGGGGCGGGAGCGCTTCCCGGCCATGGCCGCGGACCTGAGTCTGCGCCTGGGCGTGATGATGCTGGGCCAGGACAGGCTGGAGCAGGCGGACGCGGAGTTCTCGCGGGGCCTGGAGCTCTCCAGGCAGTCGCGGGGCCCGGACAGCGTGCGCACCTCCTACTTCGTCTCCAGCCTCGGCCGGGTCCGCACCCGCCAGCACCGCCACCAGGAGGCGCTGGAGCTGTTCCGTCAGGCCCAGGAGCTGCGCGAGCGCCTCTGGGGACCCGAGCATCCCGCCCTGGCCCTCAACCTCAACAACATCGCCATCTCGCTGCTGGAGCTGGGGCGGCGCGAGGAAGCGGTCGACACGTGGCGCCGCTCCCTGGCCCTGCTGGAGGCCACCCGTCCTCCGGATCATCCCAGCTTCGCCGCTCCCCTCAACAACCTCGCCTCGGTCCAGCGCAGCCTGGGCCGGCTCGACGAGGCGCGGCGCGATCTGGAGCGGGCGCTCGCCATCTTCGAGCACAGCAAGGGGAAGGACCATCCCCATACGGCGACCGCGCTCAACGAGCTGGGAATGGTGGCCCAGGACTCCCAGCGGTGGGACGAGGCGCGCGCCTATCATGAGGAGGCCCTGCGGCGCGTCCAGCGGGCGCTGGGCCCGGACACGCCGCGAGCCGCCACGGCGCTGGCCAGCCTGGGGGAAGTCCACCTCCAGGCGGGCCGCTACGACGAGGCACGGCGTGACCTGACGCGCGCCCTGCGGCTGTGGGAGAAGGAGAGTGGCCCGGAGGGTGCTTCCATCACCACCGCGCTGCGTCCCCTGGCGCGGCTCGAGCTGGCCACCGGCTCGCCGGGCAAGGCGCTCGAGGCCTGCGCGCGCGCATTGGAGGTGGACGAGCGGGTGCTGGGCGCGGAGGCCCCGGATGTCGCGTTGGATCTGGCCTGCCTGGCGGAAGTGCACCTGGCGAGGGGGACCCCGGAGCAGGCCGTGCCGCTGCTCGAGCGGGCCCGGCTGCTCCATGGGAGCGCCCCGAAGGAGCCGTTGGATGCGGCGTGGGCCTCCTTTCTGCTGGCGCGTGCGCTCACGGAGCAGCGAGGGAGTCCAGACAGTGCCCGCGCCACCGCGCTGGCCGAGGAGGCCCAGACGCGGATGGAGGGACTGGGCCTCCGGGCCCGCGTGAAGCTGCGGCAGGTGGTGGCCTGGCGGCGAGGGGAGACACGATGAGAGAGGCAAGAGAACCGGAGTCCCTCTCGGCGCTGCTGCGAGCCCACGCGCCGCCGGAGCGGAGCGCCGCGCTGGAGCAGGTGGAAGGGCTGGAGACGCTCCTGCGTGAGCACTGGGCGGCGGCCCGGGCGCAGTGGCCCTCCATCCCGCTGGCGGCGGAGCGCTTCGTGCGGCACCTGGCCCGCCATCTGCCGGAAGGCTCCGGGGAGGCGCTGCGCCAGCTCCATGCCGCGGACCTGTACATGGCGTGCGCCTGCGCGGAGGGGGAGCGGCTGGCCCTTCACGCCTTCGAGGAGCATGTCCTCCGCAAGGTTCCCTCGCGCCTCGGCTCGCTCCCGGAGTCCACCGTGGACGAGGTGTTGCAGGTGCTCCGCGAGCGGTTGCTGCTGGGGCGCGGGGACACCCTTCCGCGCATCGCCGACTACTCGGGCCGGGGCCCGCTGCTGGCATGGGTGCGCATCATCGCCTCGCGCATCGCCGGAGAGCTGGCGAGCCAGCAGGGGCGCCAGGCGCTCTTCGACGAGCCGCCCGAGGTGCTCGCGAAGATGCTGGCCGCGGATGATCCGGAGCGGGAGCTGCTCCGGGAGGACTCACGTCAGGCGCTCGCCCAGGCCCTGCGCAAGGCGCTGGGGGCACTGCCCGAGCGGGAGCGGGCCCTGCTGCGCCTGCACCACCTCCATGGCCTCACCATGGACCGGCTCTCGACGATGTATGGAGAGTCCCGCTCGGGCGTGGCACGCCGGATCGCCCAGGCGCGCGAGCGGCTGTTGAAGCTCACCCGCGCGGAGCTGGCCTTCCGGTTGAACCTCGCGGGCTCCGAGGTGGAGAGCCTGCTGGGTCTGGTGCGGAGCCGTCTGGACTTCAGCCTCCACCGCTTCATGGACTGAGCGGGGAGGCGGAGGCTCAAGGGCAGACCGCGTCGTTGTCGTTGGTGGCCAGGCGCAGCTCGGTGAAGGTCAGGGCCAGGGCACCCGAAGTCGTCAGGGCGAGAGGAGACGTCACCGACGACATGTCCGCCCCCGCATCGCGGAAGCAGCTGAGCTTCACCTTGAGGGTGCGGAACTCCTTCGGCGGGACCTGGGTCAGCAGCTTCGTGATGTCGAGCGAGGCCGAACGGTTGCCGCCCGTCAGCGTCATCATCACCGGAGCCGTCGGCGCGCGGTCGAGGCGGTAGCGGATGGCGACGGCCATGTCACCGTTGGTCTGACGGACGAGGTCGACGGGCAGGCCGATGATGGCCGCGGTGGCCTGCTGCGTTCCGGACCACGTCAGGGTGCGGCCGTTCTCCTGGGCGCCAGCGTCGACCACCTGGACGGTGACGGCGCGGCTCGCGGTCTCGCCGTTGCCCATCAACGCGGGGCTGGAGCCGCCCGCCTCCGACAGCACCAGCGACCAGGGGGTGGCCACCTTGCCCGAGCCGAAGAACAGGTCCGTGTTCGAGGCGCTGATGGTGGGGCCCGGATCCTCCGACAGCATCCCCACCCGGGCGGGCTGGGCGTACGACAGGCCGTAGCCGTAGGGGAACTGCGGATCGTAGTTCGCGTCGCCCCGGTTCAGCGGCGTCTGCATGGCCTTCTTGGGCCAGGAGAAGGACAGCTTGCCGGTGAAGTCGCGCCGGGGCTTGCCGTTCTCGTCGCCGATCAGGACATCGGCCACGCCCTCACCCTGGGAGCCGGGCAGCCACGCGGCCACGAAGGCCTCCGAGGCGTTGATCTCGGGGTTGGTCCACAGGGGCCGTCCCGACAGGAACACGGACACCACGGGGATGCCCTGGGCCTTGAGCTTCTTGAGCAGGGCGAGGTCGGTCTTGCCAGCCGGCTGGTACTCGACCGTGGCGACGTCACCCTGGAACTCGGCGTAGGGATTCTCGCCGTAGACCACGATGGCGACGTCGGGCTTCTTCGTGAACGAGCCGTCCACGCTCAGCTCGGCCGTGCCGCCACCGGCCTTCAACGCGTCACGGATGCCGGCGTAGATGGAGTGCCCGTTCGGGAAGTCGCTGTTCGTGTTGCCGGTGCCCTGCCAGCTGATGGTCCAGCCGCCGCACTGCTTGCCGATGTCGTCGGCGGCGTCACCGGCCACCAGGACGTGGGCGGACGATTTGATGGGCAGCACGCCCTCGTTCTTCAGCAGGACGAGCGACCTGGCCACGGCCTCGCGCGCGACGGCCCGGTGCTCGGGCGCGCCGAGCAGCTCGAGCTTGCCCTCCAGCGGGCGCTCCGCCTCGAACAGTCCGGTCTTGATCTTGGCGCGGAGGATGCGGCGCACGGCGTCGTCCAGGCGCGCCAGGGAAATCTCTCCGCTGCGCACCTGGGCGAGCGTGTTGGTGTACAGCCCCTTCCAGCTGTCGGGGGCCATGTACATGTCGAGCCCGGCGTTGATCGCCTGCGGGCAGTTCTCGGTGGTGCTGCCGGGCAGCTGGCCGTGGGCGTTCCAGTCACCGACGACGAAGCCGTCGAAGCCCATCCGGTTCTTGAGCACCTCGGTCAGCAGGCTCCTGTTTCCGGTGTGCTTGACGCCGTTCCAGCCGGAGAAGGAGACCATCACCGAGAGGATGCCGGCGTTGATGGCCGGGGGATAGCCCGCGGCGTGGATGCGGATGAGCTCCTCCTCGTCGAGGTCGGCATCGCCCTGGTCCTTGCCGCCCTTGGTGCCGCCGTCGCCGAGAAAGTGCTTGGCGGAGCCGGCGATATGGCCCCGCGCCAGCGGCTGTCCCGGGCGCAGCTCGCCCTGGAGCCCCAGGGTCATCGGGCCCGCGTAGCTGGCCACCAACTCGGGGTCCTCGGAGTAGCCCTCGTAGGTGCGGCCCCAGCGGTCATCGCGGGGCACGGCCAGCGTGGGACCGAAGGTCCAGTCGATGCCGGTGACTGCGCTTTCAAGAGCGGTAATCGCACCGATGCGCCGGATCAGATCCGGATCGCGCGCCGCGCCCAGGCCGATGTTGTGCGGGAAGAGGGTGGCACCGGGGATGTTGTTGTTCCCGTGCACGGAGTCGACCCCGAAGATGACGGGGATCGGCGTGTGGCCCGGACGCTTCTCGAGCGACACGGCGCGGAACTCACGCGCGATCCTCAGCCACTCGGCGGCGGAAGCGCGGTCGTCACCGTTCGGTCCGGAGTTGCCGCCGGCGAGGATGGAGCCCAGCGGATAGGTCCGCAGATCCTCCGGCTTGATCGAGTTGATGTCTCCCTGGATCACCTGGCCGACCTTCTCCTCGACGCTGAGCCTGGCCAACAACGCCTCGACCTGGGCCTCGGTCTGGGGGTCGGTCATGGCCGCCGGGCTCTTGGTCTGGGGCCAGAGAGTGGGATGGGCCGTGGCTGGACCTTCTTCGGGCGAGAAGTCCGTCATGCGCAGGGGAGTGGTCATGCCTGCTTTCTAGTGCGGACACGTTGGTCTCTCGAAACAAAAAGACAGTCATGTCCCCGCGCTAGATGAGCTGGAGGATGGCGCGGCCGAAGCCCTCGGGATCGTCCTCGCTGAAGGCGTGTCCGGAGTCCTTCACAGTGACGACGGGAATTTTCGAGGCGGCCACACGGCGAGCTGTTTCGTGGGTGTCCGCGTCGCTGTGTGCACCAAGGATATATCCCTTTCTCTCGAGCGGCAGGGAAATGACGCGTGCCAGCATGTTCACCCCGTGGTGCACGAGGGACACGGCGCTCCGGTGGAACGCGAGGGGATCCGCCTGCCGGAGGTCTTCCCGGTACCAGGGGGAGGGCACCTGGCGGATCCACGCGTCCCAGTCCGGGTGGCCGTCACGTAGAAGACACTCGGCGAGCAGCACGGCCAGCGTGCCGCCCATGCGGACACGGGGAACTTCCGGTGGTGGGGTTGTCTGGTTTGGAAGAGGCTGTCGAGGAGCCCCTGGTGAAGGAGCTCCTCGCCCTCCGGGGTTAGAAGAAGAAGCTCACGCTCGCCTGCGCGTTGAGGGGCGCGCCGGGAGTGAAGTGGAGATCCTCACACCCCTCGAACGCATCCGCCTCGCCCGCGGGCCGCGTGCCGGCCGGGCAGCTCTCCGGCCCCGCCTCGGACGGCAGCCGCGAGACGTTGGCGAACTGGGCCTCGCGCCACTGGGTGTTGAGCGCGTTCTGCACGCTCACGTTCACCTCGTAGAAGGAGCCCCGGTAGCCCAGCGTCGCGTCCACGCGGGTGAAGCCCTCGGCGATGAGGAAGCGGTCCTCGGTGGCCGGGCGGTCGCCCAGGTGCAGCACGCCGAGCCGTCCGTAGAAGCCGGCCGGGTGACGGGCGGACACGCCGCCCGAGACGATGAGCGTGGGCGCGAGCGCGACCGCGTCACCGTTGCCGGCGTTCTGCACATAGGTGGCGCGCGACAGGGTGAGGTCCGCGTCCGCGAAGAGCCAGGGCAGCACCTTCAACCGGGCCTCGGCTTCCAGGCCCTGGCGGCGGGTGGCGCCGCGCGCCTCGGTGGCACCCGCGTCTCCCACCCAGACGAGCTCGCTGTCCAGGTCGAGCCGGAACACCGAGCCCGCCAGGTCCAGGCGGTCGAACAGCCGCGTGCGCGCGCCGAGCTCGTAGCCCCGGGCCCGCGTGAGCGGCGTCACCGGCTCGGGCTGGCGCACCACGCCGCGTGCGTCGTTGGAATGGAAGCCATGGCCGAAGTTCACGTACAGGTCGGTGTTGGCGAGCGGGCTGAGCACGAGGCTCGCCTTGGGCGAGACGCGCGAGGCCTGCTCCACTCCCGAGCTCTTCGTTCCGGGCTCGGCCATGTCCTCCAGGTGGTCGTCCACGTCGAAGCCGAAGGAGTCCGCGCGCAGACCGAGCACCGCCCTCAGCCACGGCGTGAAGATGATGTCCTCCTGCGCGTACACGCCGAGGCTGCCCTCGAGGATGCTCGCGTCCACCACGGTGGCCAGCCGCTTGCGTGCCTTGTCCTGGCTCAGGCCGTTCTCGATGTTGTCGGTGCGCACCTGCGTACCGATCGTGGTGTCGAAGGCGATGCCAGCCCACTTGCGCCGGAAGCGGTAGCTGGCGTTGAAGCCCAGCATCGTGCGCTTGTCGTTCTGCTCGATCATGTCCCCGTTCACCGGGTCGGCGCTGAAGAAGGTGAAGTTGGAGTAGAGGTTGAGCCGGTACTGCATGGCGTACGCCATGACGTTCACCTCGCCGTCATCGCGGGTGAGGGTGCGCCAGGTGGCGTAGGCGCTGTGGCGCTGCGAGTTGCCGCCCTCGGTGTCGTCCACCGTGCCGAAGCGATCCATCCGGCCGGCGCTCACCTCGCGCAGGGGAATCTGGCCGCTCGCGTTCCAGCCGCTCCCGTACGAGGTGAGTGCCAGTGACACCGTGGAGTGATCGGAGATCTGCCGCGTCACCTTGGTGAAGAGGCTGTAGCGCTCCATCCTCTCCGGGTTGAGGAAGGGTCCGTTGGTGCCGTACACCTGCCCGGCCACCACGGGGCTCCAGCCCTCCACCTCCGGAGCGGCGACGAACATCCCGCGCCAGGTGGAGAACGAGCCACCGCCCAGCGTCACCTGGCTGGACTCGAAGTCACGGCGCGTCACCAGGTTGACCGCGCCCGCGGTGGCGAAGTCACCGTCCTGAGCGAAGTAGGGGCCCTTGCGCACCTCCACGCGCTCGATGAGCTCGGGGATGATCCAGTTGAGGTCCGCGTAGCCCTGGCCGTGCCCGTGGCTCACCATGTTGACGGGCACGCCGTCCACGAAGAGCGCCACGTCCGTGCCGTGGTCCGCGTCGAAGCCGCGCAGGAAGTACTGGTTGGCCTTGCCTCCGCCCGCGTGCTGCACGGTGTAGAAGCCGGGCACCACCTGGAGGATGTCCGCCGGGCGCGGGCGCGGGCGCAGCATGAAATCCCGGTCCCGCACCGTGGAGGACGAGGCCGCCGTGAAGGGCCTCTTGGCCGTCACCGTCGTCCGCATGCCCGAGGGCTCCTCCGGCGGCGGGGGGGCGGCCACCGGCTCGGCCTCCGGGGGCTTCACGGGTTCGGGCAGGAGGCTCGGAGGAGCCGCGGGCTCCACCGGCGTGGAGGGGGGCGTGTTCGAGAGGGTGGGGGAGTCCGTTTCGGGGGACTGGGCGAACGAAGGAACAGCGGACGCAACTGTGGCGATCACGGCCAGCCTGGCCGCGTGAGTGGACAGCATGGGGGAACGACCTCGATGCGAAGAAGAGGAGACGAAGAAGACAGACCGACTCTGGGACGTCGGTGTCTCCTACGGCGCCTGGGGCATCGCGGTCGGGCGGAGCGGCTCGCCAGCGCGGGGACGCTCCTGGCCCAGGTGCCGGGTGCCGGCCTCGAGCCAGACGACCAGCATCCGGGGCAGCGCGAGCGCGGGCAGCGCCACCGCCTGGAGGTGCTCGACACTGCCGGGGCCGTGCGTGTGGCCCCGCGGGCTTCCCTCGTCTCCGTGCTCGCCCGAGGAGTCGTGCGAGTGCGGCTGGCTCTCGTCGTGCGGAGCGGGGAGCTCGGGGGGCGGCGGCTCGTGTGAGTTGAGCCGCTCGTGGGAGATCCAGCCTCGTGCGGAGGGTCTCGCGGAGGAGGGTTGCGCTCCCCCGTGTCCGTAGACGGCGTGGAGCACCGGCGCGAATGCCAGGCCGTACACGGCCACCAACAGGCCGAGTCTGCCGAGATCGCGACGGTCCTCCCTCGTCAACAAAGCGGTGCGCTCCTCACGGATGGGCTTGGGACGACCCTCACCCCAGCCCTCTCCCAGAGGGAGAGGGGGCCTACACGGATCCTCGAAGGATGTCGAGGATGTCTCGCCGCCTACTTCTCCCGCATGAACTCACGGATGTACTGCGAGAGCAGCGCCGGCTTCTCCAGGGAGACCCAGTGGTCCGCATCGGGGATGCGCTTGAAGGTGAGATCCCGCACGAGCTCCTCCAGCCCCTTCTGGCCGGACGGCAGCAGGTAGGTGTCCAACTCGCCGTGGATGAAGAGCACGGGGAACTTCACCTCGAGCTGCTGCGGCTTCAGCCCGTCCAACAGGTTGCTGCCGCCCTGGCCGCCCTGGCCGTCCGGCGGACCGATCTTCGCCGCCCGGTAGTAGTTGAGCCCGGCGGTGATGGCGCCCGGCTGCTTCCAGGCGGCGATCATCTCGGCCTCGTCCTCGGCGGAGAGCTGGGCGCCGAGCTGCCGGGCCGCCCCGAGCATCGCCTGCCGCCCGAAGGCGTAGTCATCGGCCATGATGGCCTGCTCGGCCTGGGGCGAGCGGAAGAGCAGCATGTACTGGCTGGCCTGCTGCTGGGCGGGGTTCTCGCGCAGGTCCCGGTTGAAGAGGGAAGGGTGCGTGATGTTGATGGTGACGAACCGGCGCACGTACTCGGGGTGGCGCAGCACGAAGCTCCAGCCCACCAGCGCGCCCCAGTCCTGCGAGACGAGGGTGAACTTCTTGATCTTCAGGTGGTCCGCCAGCGCGCGGATGTCCGCCACCAGGTGCTCGATGTGGTACGGCTCGACCCCGGTCGGCTTCGAGCTCAGGTTGTAGCCACGCATGTCCGGGGCGATGGCCAGGTGGTCCTTCCCCAGCTCCTCGAGCTGCTTCTTCCAGACGCCCCAGTACTCGGGGAAGCCGTGGAGGAAGAGGATGGGCTCGCCGGCACCGTGCGTGACGTAGTGCATACGGATGCCGTTGATGTCTGCGTACTGGTGCTCCATGGAGGTGCCCCCCTCGGGCCTGTTCGGGTGAGCGGCGAGGATAAAGGGGGGCACTGCGTGTCCGCTAGGTGAAGTGCTGTCGCACCTCGGGCGCGTTGAGCGTGAAGAGCATCCACGCTCCGATGGGGACGCCCATGCAGCAGGCGGGGGCCAGCGGGAGCATGGCCGTCACCGCGCCCACCACCACCAGGCCCCAGTTGCGCAGGCTGAAGGCGCTCCACGCTCCCCAGATGCTCAACGCCCGGGCGACCACCGCGCCCAGGATGGTGAGGATCAACGACCACGTCACCGGCTGGGCCTGTTGGACGACGGACGGATCCGCTCCCGTCGGCATCTGCACGCCGAGCGCCATGGCCACGAGCACCCCCACGCAGAAGAGGATGTCGAGCACGCCCACGCACAGCAGCAGGAACGCGGGCGGGCGCAGCCTGCGCAGCGCGGGCAGCCGCGGATCTCCCGGCGGGACATTCAGTCCGGGTCCACTCATGAGCGGGCCCTCAGCGCGCTCACGATCATCCGCGTCGCCGGAGACTTGTTGAGCGTATAGAAGTGGATGCCCGGCACGCCGCGCGACAGCAGCTCCATGCACTGCACCGTGGCGTGCGCCACGCCCAGCTGCACCAGCGCCTCCGGTTGATCCTTCACGCGCTCCAGCTGGAGCGTCAGCCTCATGGGCACCGTGGCCCCGCACATGCGCGTGAAGCGCTGCACCTGCTCGTAGTTGGTGATGGGCATGATTCCCGGGACGATGGGGACGTTGATGCCGATGCGGCGCGCCCGCTCCACGAAGTCGAAGTAGAAGGCGTTGTCGAAGAAGAGCTGGGTGATGACGAAGTCCAGGCCCGCGTCCACCTTCGCCTTCAGGTTCCGCAGATCCTCGTCTCGCGAGACGGTCTCCACGTGGCCCTCCGGATAGCACGCCCCGCCCAGGCAGAAGTTGAAATCTTCTTCCCGGATGAATCGCACCAGCTCGGTGGCGTTGCGGAAGCCGCCCGGCACGGGCTCGAACGTCTTCTGCCCCTGGGGCGGATCCCCCCGCAGGGCCAGCACGTTCTCGAGCTTCGCGTCCGCCAGCCGGCGCAGCACCTCGCGCAGCTCGTCGCGCGTGTGCCCCACGCAGGTGAGGTGCGCCATGGCCTCGATGCCCGTCTCCCGCTTGATGCGGGTGACGAGCTCCACCGTCTTGTCCCGCGTGCTGCCGCCCGCCCCATAGGTGACGGACACGAACCCCGGCTCCAGCGGGGTCAGATCCTCCAGCGTCCTCAAGAGGTTGGCGGTGCCCTCGTCGGTCTTGGGCGGGAAGAACTCGAAGGAGAAGCACGGATTGGACGGATTCAAACGATTACGAATCTTCATGACGCGAGCAGTCTAGAACGTCCCAGGTGCATCCCCGAGAGCCTTGATTGAGGGAGGTGCGCGGTTATAGTCCGCGCCGCTTTTACACCCCCCTCCCAGGAGAGAACACATGGTTGCCCGGCGTACGCCGCTCAACGAGGCCCACCGCAGGTTGGGCGCCCGGATGGTGGATTTCGTGGGTTGGGACATGCCGGTGCAGTACAGCTCCGTCATCGGCGAGCACGAGGCCGTGCGCACCGCCGTCGGCCTCTTCGACGTGTCCCACATGGGAGAGATCGAGTTCTCCGGTCCCGGGGCCCTCGAGACGGCCAACAAGCTGATCACCAATGATCTCTCCAAGGCCGCGGACGGCCAGGCCCTCTACGCCGGCCTGCTCAATGACCAGGGCGGCTTCGTGGATGACGTGGTGGCCTACCGCTTCTCGCCCGAGCGGATCCTCATCGTCGTCAACGCCTCCAACAAGGACAAGGACTTCGCCTGGATGCAGGCGCGCGCCCAGGGCGTGAAGCCGGTGGATCGCAGCGACGACTTCGCGCAGATCGCCGTGCAGGGTCCCAAGGCCGTCGGCCTGGTGCAGCGGCTCACCCAGGCGGACCTCTCGAAGATCGGCACCTACCGCTTCACCGAGGGCCAGGTCGCTGGCGTGCAGTGCATCATCTCCCGCACCGGCTACACCGGCGAGGACGGCTTCGAGCTGTACTGCGCGCCCGGTGAGGCGGAGAAGCTCTGGGAGGCGCTCCTGAAGGAGGGCCAGCAGGACGGCGTGAAGCCCTGTGGCCTGGGCGCCCGAGACAGCCTCCGCACGGAGATGAAGTTCTCCCTGTACGGCAACGACATCGACGACAACCACACGCCCCTGGAAGCGGGGCTGGGGTGGATCTGCAAGCTCGACAAGCAGGGCGGTTTCATCGGCCAGGACGTGCTGGTGAAGCAGAAGGCCGAGGGCGTGAAGCGCAAGCTGGTGGGCTTCGAGCTGACCGGCTCCGGCATCCCCCGTCACGGCTACCCCATCCTCAAGGACGGGCAGCGGGTGGGCGAGGTGACGAGCGGCACCATGGGCCCCATGGTGAAGAAGCCCATCGGTATCGGCTACGTGCCCACCGGGCTGGCCGCCGAGGGCTCGACCTTCGATGTGGAGATCCGCGGCCGCCCGGTGCCCGCCGTCGTGGTGAAGACCCCTTTCTGGAAGAAGTCCTGAGCATTCCCAAGCCCTGAGCACCCCTACCTGAGGAGCACGGTCATGGCCGGCAACATTCCGCAGAATCTCAAGTACACGAAGGAGCACGAGTGGGCCCGCATCGAGGGCAACCGGGTGGTGGTGGGCGTCACCTCCCACGCCCAGGAGGCGCTGGGTGACGTGGTCTACGTGGAGCTGCCCAAGGTGGGCGCCTCCCTCACCGCCGGCAAGCAGTTCGGCGTCATCGAGTCCACCAAGGCCGTGTCGGATCTCTTCTCCCCGCTCACCGGCAAGGTGGTGAAGGTGAACGATGCCCTGACGGACAGCCCCCAGACGATCAACTCGGACCCCTACGGGGCGGGGTGGATCGTCGAGGTCGAGCCCTCGGACACCAAGGAGCTGGCCGGCCTCATGGACGCCAGCGCGTACGAGAACCTGCTGAAGAACTCCTGACGCTTCCGGGTGAGAACGGACCTGCGTCGGCTGTTATGCACGGTCCCTTTTCGTTTCACCCGCACCGCGAGTGCTGATCTATGTCCTTGAACTGGAAGTACCAGGAATCGTTCGCCGACCGGCACATCGGGCCGGATGAGAAGGAACTGCAGGGGATGCTGAAGGCCGTGGGCGTGGGCTCGCTGGAGGAGCTCATCGACCAGACGGTGCCCGCTGCCATCCGCTCGAAGGAGCCGCTGAAGATGGCGGCGCCCCAGTCGGAGCACGACGCGCTCGCGGTGTTGGAGTCCATCGCGGCGAAGAACCAGCTGTTCCGGTCCTTCATCGGGATGGGCTACTACGACACCCAGACCCCGAACGTCATCCTCCGCAACATCCTCCAGAACCCGGGCTGGTACACCCAGTACACGCCCTACCAGGCGGAGATCGCCCAGGGCCGTCTGGAGGCGCTGCTCAACTACCAGACGATGGTGATGGAGCTGACGGGGATGGAAGTGGCCAACGCCTCCCTGCTCGACGAGGGCACCGCCGCCGCCGAGGCCATGGCCCTGGCGCTGCACACCCAGGGCGAGGGCACCGGAGGCGCCTTCTTCGTCTCCGAGACGTGCCACCCGCAGACGCTCGACGTGGTGCGCACCCGCGCCCAGCCGCTGGGTGTTGAAGTCGTGGTGGGCGACCACCGCACGGTGGACCTGAGCGCGAAGAAGTACTTCGGCGGGCTGGTGCAGTACCCGGCCACCGACGGCGTGGTGCACGACTACCGGGCCTTCGGGGAGAAGCTGCACGCGGCCGGGGCGCTCTTCATCGTCGCCACGGATCTGCTGGCGCTCACGATGCTGACGCCTCCGGGTGAGTTCGGCGCGGACGTGGCGGTGGGCAGCGCCCAGCGCTTCGGCGTGCCCATGGGCTACGGCGGTCCGCACGCGGCCTTCTTCGCCACGAAGAACTCCTTCACCCGCGTGATGCCGGGCCGCATCATCGGCGTGTCCACGGACGCCCAGGGCCGTCCCGCCCTGCGCATGGCGCTGCAGACGCGCGAGCAGCACATCCGCCGCGAGAAGGCCACGAGCAACATCTGCACCGCGCAGGTGCTGCTGGCCATCATGGCCGGCATGTACGCCGTGTACCACGGGCCCAAGGGCCTGAAGTCCATCGCCGAGCGCGTGCACGGGCTGACCGTGCTGCTGGCGCGGGGCCTGACGAAGCTGGGCTACGGCGCCAACTACGAGAACGTCTTCGACACGCTGCGTGTCGAGGCCGCGCCGCCGCACATCCGCGCCATCCTGTCGGCCGCCGAGGCCAAGGGGATGAACTTCCGCCGCATCGACGAGCGCGCCGTGGGGCTGAGCCTCGACGAGGCCACCCGCCCGGCCGACGTGGAGGCCATCCTCTCCGTGTTCGCCGGTGGCAAGCCCCTGGGCTTCACCCTGGAGGAGCTGGGCGCGGAGCTGCGCAGCACCCTGCCCGAGGGCCTGCGGCGCACCACGCCGTTCCTCACGCACCCTGTCTTCAACAGCTACCACTCCGAGACGGAGATGCTGCGGTACATCCGCCGCCTCGAGTCGCGTGACTTGTCGCTCACGCACTCGATGATTCCGCTCGGCTCGTGCACGATGAAGCTCAACGCCACCGCGGAGATGATTCCGGTGACGTGGCCGCAGTTCGGCAAGCTGCATCCGTTCGCGCCCAGCTCGCAGGCGGCGGGCTACCGCGTCCTGTTCGAGCAGCTCGAGCAGATGCTGGCCACGGTGACCGGCTTCGCGGGCGTGTCCCTGCAGCCCAACGCGGGCAGCCAGGGCGAGCTGGCGGGCCTGCTCGTCATCCGCGCGTACCAGCAGCACCGGGGCCAGGGGCACCGGGACGTGTGCCTCATTCCGTCGTCGGCGCACGGCACCAACCCGGCCTCGGCGGTGATGGCGGGCTACAAGGTCGTGGTCGTCAAGTGCGACGAGAGCGGCAACATCGACGTGGCCGATCTGCGCGTCCGGGCCGAGGAGCACAAGGACAACCTGGCCTGCCTGATGGTGACCTACCCGTCCACCCACGGCGTGTTCGAGGAGGAGATCAAGGAGATCTGCTCCATCATCCACGAGCGCGGCGGCCAGGTGTACATGGACGGCGCGAACCTCAACGCGCAGGTGGGGCTGACGAAGCCGGCGGAGATTGGCGCGGACGTCTGCCACATCAACCTGCACAAGACGTTCTGCATCCCGCACGGCGGTGGCGGCCCGGGCATGGGTCCCATCTGCGTGGCGAGCCACCTGACGCGCTTCCTGCCGGCGCACCCGGTCATCTCCACGGGCGGCAAGGAGGGCATCGGGGCGATCTCCGCGGCGCCGTGGGGCAGCGCGAGCATCCTGGTCATCTCGTGGATGTACATCGCGATGATGGGGGCGGAGGGCCTGACGAAGGCCACGAAGATGGCGATCCTCAACGCCAACTACATCGCCGAGCGGCTGCAGCCGCACTACCCGGTGCTGTACCGGGGCAAGCGGGGCCGGGTGGCGCACGAGTGCATCGTGGATCTGCGGCACCTGAAGAAGACGGCGGGCATCGAGGTGGAGGACGTGGCCAAGCGGTTGATGGACTACGGCTTCCACGCGCCGACGGTGTCCTTCCCGGTGGCCGGCACGCTGATGATCGAGCCGACGGAGAGCGAGTCGAAGGCGGAGCTGGATCGCCTGTGCGACGCGCTGATCTCCATCCGTGAGGAGATCCGGGAGATCGAGGACGGCAAGGCGCCGAAGGACAACAACGTGCTGAAGAACGCACCGCACACGGCGCGGGTGATCACGGCGCCGGAGTGGAACCGGCCGTACTCGCGAGAGAAGGCGGCGTTCCCGGCGCAGTGGGTGGTGGATCACAAGTTCTGGCCGGCGGTGGGTCGGCTGAACAACGTGCAGGGAGATCGGAAGCTGGTGTGCTCGTGCCCGCCGATCGAGGACTACATGTCGCCGGAGCCGTCCCGGGCGGCGTGACCCGCTACCACCACTGCCCCTCTCCCTCTGGGAGAGGGACGGGGTGAGGGTAGAGGAAGACCCGGGTTCGCTTCCTGAGTGAGACCCGGCAGCAGAGGGCTCGGAGCCGTGTAGCGGTTCCGGGCCCTTCGCATTTCGAATTGTGCGAAGGCGCCAATACGCTCTCTTTCCAAGATTCTGAGAGAAAAGAGGGCGTTCCATGTCCGTCCGTCTGTGATTGTGGCGCACAAACAGAACCAACACAGTGCGGCACTTACATTGGTGTCGGAGAATTCCGAGGACACCGGTCTGCGAGCCATGTTAAGGACAGTCGCGTCCGGAACCTGGTGCTTTGTTGAGCTCCACCCGCGAGTACACTGTCAATGCTGGTTATCGGGTGGCAGTGAACCGGGTCATGTCCGAAAGCGGAGGAGAGGGGAAAGATGAAACTCAAACGCAACAGCCAGAGCCCCGAGTGTCGTCAGCGGGAGCAGAGGCGTGGGCGGCTCTTCGTCGCGCTGATGGCGCTGGCCTCGGGGAGCGCTTGCGGCACGGTGGAGTCACAGGAGCCCGGTAACGGGGCGAAAGGGGTGAGCAACCTCTCGGAGCGCTGTGAGGTTCCGCCGCCGTTCACGGGCCACTTCGAGCCGGAGCTGCAGTGGAAGTGGGAGGGCAGCGAGGTCCTTCCTGCCTTCAAGCAGGTGATGATGCAGCCGGTGGTGGTGGACGTGAACCGGGACGGCACGCCGGACATCGTCTTCAGCACCTTCGACGGTGACTTCTACAACGAGAAGGCCCGGGCGAACGAGAACGCCAACGTGAACGGCGTGCTCCGGGCGGTGAGCGGCAACGGCGGCGCCGAGCTGTGGACGGTGACGAACGCGGAGTACCGGGTGAAGCCGGCGGCCAGCATCGCCGCGGGAGACATCGACGGTGACGGCGCGGTGGAGATCTGCGGCATTCCGGAGAACGGCCGCGGCATCATCTGCTTCGAGAACGACGGTACCTTCAAGTTCCGCTCGGCCCCGGACGCGAACGACTACAACGAGTGGGGCGGCCCCTCGCTGGCGGATCTGGACGGCGACGGCACCGTGGAGATCCTCGACGGCAACCGCGTCTACGACAACACGGGCGCGCTGAAGTGGGTGGGCGCGCGGGGGATGGATGGAGCCCTGTACACGGGCCCGATCTCCTTCGCGGCGGACATCGACCAGGACGGCAAGCAGGAGGTGGTCAACGGCCACACCGTCTACCGGCACGATGGCTCCATCAAGTGCACCAACATGCAGATGGAGGGCGGTGGCTACTCGGCCGTGGCCAACTTCGATGGCGACGCGGCGGGTGAGATCGTCGTGACGGGCCGCGAGAAGGTGACGCTGCTGGACGATGACTGCTCGCTGCTGTGGAGCCGGGACGTCCACTTCACGGATCCCGGCCAGGGCTTCCCCACCAGCCGGGGCCACGGTGGCGCGCCCAACATCGAGGACTTCGATGGCGACGGGCAGCTGGAGATCGGCCTGGCGGGTGACTGGAACTACACCGTCTACGGCGCCAATGGCGCGGTGAAGTGGACGCTGCCCATCCAGGAGTACAGCTCGGGCAAGACGACCTCCACCACCTTCGATCTGGATGGCGATGGCAAGCTCGAGGTCATCTACGCCGACGAGCTCTGGCTGCGCATCCTCGACGGCGTGACGGGCGCGGTGCGGTGGCAGACGCGCCACAGCTCGGGTACCACGTACGAGTACCCCATCGTGGCGGACGTGGATGGGGACAACGCGGCGGAGATCCTCGTGGTGGAGAACAACCACGGGGCCCCGGGCTTCAACGGCCTGCGCGTGTACCACGACACCCAGGAGGGCTGGGCCAACACGCGGCGCATCTGGAACCAGCACGCCTACTCGGTGACGAACGTCAACAACGACGGCACCATCCCCGCTCAGCCGGCGACCAACTGGCTCAACCCGCAGCTGAACACCTTCCGCTCCAACACCGCGGGCTTCTTCGGTGAGGGCCCGAGCCCCTACGCCGCCGCGGACCTGGTGGCCTCCATCGTGTCCTCCGGGTGCGAGAGTGGCACGCTGTCCATCAACGCGCAGGTGCGCAACCAGGGCCAGGCCGCGGTGGCCGCCGGGCTGAAGGTGGCCTTCTACAAGGGCAACCCGGCCTCGGGTGGCACGCTGCTCGCCGTGGGCACCGTCCCCAACGCGCTGGCCGCGGGCGCCAGCGCCGGCGTGTCCGTCTCCTTCACCTCCACCTCCACCGGTACCGCCGAGGTGTTCGTCGTGGCGGACGATGACGGCACGGGCCAGGGCCGCGACATCGAGTGCCGCGAGGACAACAACTCCGCCTCCGCGTCGGTGGACCTGACGTGCAAGGCGACCCCGTCCAACCTGCCGCCGGTGGCCATCTGCCGCGACGTCACGGTGAGCGCGGATGCGACCTGCCGCGGTGGCGCCAGCGTGAACAACGGCAGCTACGACCCGGACAAGGGGCCGGCGCCGCTGTCCATCAACGAGGTGCCCAACGCGTCCTTCGGTCTGGGCAGCCACCCCGTCGTGCTGACGGCCTCCGACGGTGAGGCGAGCGCCCAGTGCACGGGCACCGTCACCGTGGTGGACACCACGAAGCCGGCCATGGAGTGCCCGGCCTCGCAGACCATCGAGACGTGCTCGGCGGCTGGCGCCAAGGCCAACTTCTCGACCACGGCCGTGGACAACTGCGGCCCGGCGCCCGTCACCTGCTCGAAGGCTTCCGGCTCCACCTTCCCGGTGGGTGATACGGCCGTGACCTGCTCCGCCAAGGATGGCTCGGGCAACGCGACGTCGTGCGGCTTCAACGTGAAGGTGGTGGGTGACTCCACCCCGCCTGTGCTCAGCTGCCCCACCTCGCCGGTGGTGGTGAACACGTGCTCCTGCGGCGGCGCCAAGGCCACCTTCGAGGCCAAGGCCACGGACAACTGCGGCCCGGTGGCTGTCACCTGCTCGAAGGCTTCCGGCTCCACCTTCCCCGACGGCGACACGGCCGTGAGCTGCTCGACGAAGGACGCCTTCGGCAACGCGGCCAGCTGCCGCTTCACCGTCCGCGTGCAGCAGGGTGGTGACTCCGTGCCCCCCACGCCGGGCGCGGACAAGGGCTACGAGCTGTGGGCGCCCAACCACAAGTACGAGTACGCCCCCATCAAGCTGTCGCAGTGCGCCGCGCCCGCGAAGGATGCGTGCGGCAACCCGCTGCCCCTGGATCGCTACGGCCGCATCCTGCGCATCACCTCGGACGAGGTCGAGGACGCCAATGGCAACGGTGATGGCCGTACCTGCAACGACATGGTCATCGTGAACAACACGTCCATGCAGCTGCGCGCCGAGCGCGAGGGCACGGGTGACGGCCGCGTCTACACCGTCCACTACGTGGTCAAGAACGACGCGGGCCTCTCCACGGAGAGCACCTGCCGCATCTACGTGCCGCACGACCAGTCCGGCCGCGGCGCGGTGGACAGCGGCGCGAAGTTCTGCGTTGGTACCGGTTGCCCGGGGAACACGGCGGAGCACAGCCCGCTCTGCAAGTGAGCCCCGGTCGGGTGCAGTTCGGGTGAAGTAAGGGGAAGGGCCCGGAACCGATGGGAGGTTCCGGGCCCTTCGCTTTTTCACCAGGGGCAGTCGATGACTTCCACGGTGCGCGTCACGGGCGGCGCGGCGTTGCCCGCGCTGTCCCTCACCTCGTAGCGCACGGTGTACACGCCCTCCGCCCAGCCGTTCACGTACCCCGTCGTCCACACGGTGGGGGCCACGTTCCCGTAACACGCGTCCAGCGACTCCACCCAGGGGTCCACCCAGCCGCTCCCGCACGTGTGCGTCATCCGCGCGTCCCCCTTCAGCCGCAGCGTCGGAGGAGTCCGGTCCTCCACGTGCACCGAGCGGACGGCGCTCACGGTCCATCCCTCCGAGGTCCACGCGATGTACTGCACCGGGTAGGTGCCCTGGGCGCGCCAGTTCGGGCCCGGCCCGTAGGCGTCGTGGCCCGAGTTGTACGTATGCACCTCCAGTGGGCCGCACGCGTCCCACGCTCGAGCGCCTGGATCCATCCAGGGGTCCACTCCGCACTCCAGCGTCATCTCCCGGCCGTCATCGAGCTCCAGCGTGGGTGCTCCCGGGGCCACCGTGCAGACGGGGTTCGTGTCGAGCCCGATGATGAGGGGATCGTGATCGCTCGCGCGGTACGGCGTGGGCGCGTAGCGGTCATCGGTCTTGAACTCGGTGTTGTAGTCCAGCACCGGCGGCTCGTCCGCGTTGATGTGCCAGATCGTGATGCCGCGCACCTGCTCGGACAGGCTCGGTGTGGCCAGGGCGTGGTCCAGCTCACCCGACTGGCCCTCGAAGACGTAGCTATAGCGGCGTGCGGCCGGAATCCGCAGGCTCAGGTGCTCCAGTCCTCCGGCCACGAGCGTGCGCACCGGATCCTCCTCGCCGTAGGCGTTCAGGTCGCCGATGACGAGCACATCCGGATCGTTCGAGCGCCCCTGGAGCTCGGCGATGAACTGGAGGAGCTTGCGCGATTGTTCGACGCGCTTGAGGTTCCAGCAGCCCTGGCCCAGGTCCACGTCCCCACTGGTGGGGCAGGAGCCCTTGGACTTGAAGTGATTGATGATCACGGTGAAGTCCGAACCGTCCTGGCCGCTACCGTCCACCGGACGGAAGGTCTGCGCGACCGGATGGCGGTCGAAGATCGGGTCCGGGAAGCTGAGGGACTCGCCCACCCGGCTGACCGACCGGGGCTTGTAGATGAAGGCGACCTTGATGACGTCGCTCCCGGTGCCGGTGAGGGGATCGGGCACCGCGGCGTATTCGGGAGTGCCGCTCCCCGTGCCGTAGGCGGCGTTGAGCGCATCCACCAGATCCTGGAGGGCGGTCATGCCGTTGTTCTCCACCTCGATGAGGCCGACGATGTCCGCGTCCATGGCCTTCAGCGCCGCGACGATCTTCGCCTTCTGACGCGCGAACTCCACGGCCGTGTTGGCGCCGCGCGAGCCGAGCGTGGTGAAGTAGTTGAGGACGTTGAAGCTGGCGACCTTCAGCCGGCCGGCGAGTGGCTCTGGTGCGGCGGTGCGCGGGTTGGCGTTGACGAAGGCCGGAGAGAGGGTGGGGTAGATGCGGTACTCGCTGGACTCGTAGGCGAGCACGCCGGTCAGGCCTCGCACGGTGTCACCGACGCGGCGGGTGCCGTCCGGGCCAGGCGAGGACAGGAACGGGATGGGGGAGGGGTTCTGCCGTGAGCTGGCGTCATCGAGGAGGATGCGCCGACGGGCGTTCTCCTCGGGAGTGCTGCCCTGGCCATGGGTGGGGTTGAAGAGGCGTCCTCCACTGGACAGGAGGAGCGCACCGTAGCGGCCGAGGTCGAACGTCTCCGTGACGGTGAGCACCTGGGGATAGGTGACGAGCATGCCCTCGTAAGCCTCGAGCTCCGCCACGGAGCCCACCGGCAGCGCCACTGGAGTGGGGGGGATCCCGGCGCCGCTGGAGCAGACGAGGAGCTCCGTGACGAAGTCGAGCTCGGTGAGGGTGTCGCTGCCGGTGCGGAACTCCTTGACGGTGCCGCTCACGCGGACCCGGTCGCCCGTCCTCACGTCGATGGACGACAGAGGGTTGCTCCTGGGGACGTAGACGAAGAGGCCGTCGCTGGTGGAGGGATTGCCGTCCCCCTGGGCCGCCTGGATGAAGAAGCCGCTCCGCAGCTCCGCGGGCTGGAAGTCCCCGATGACGACGCCCTCGGTGGCCACCGTGCGCCCGGAGAGGGGACTGGTGGCGCCGCTGCCCTGGATGGACGGGATGGCGGTGAGGGGGACGCCATCCGGGCAGGCGTCGACAGCTTCCGCCCGCCCGGCCAGTGCGAGTACCAGGGCGGGGATGATCGCGACAAGTC
This sequence comes from Archangium lipolyticum, assembly GCF_024623785.1. NCBI lineage: Bacteria > Pseudomonadati > Myxococcota > Myxococcia > Myxococcales > Archangiaceae > Archangium > Archangium lipolyticum. Next base: position 78,292 of record NZ_JANKBZ010000013.1, on the reverse strand, counting down.
GCCTCATGATTCCTCCTAAGGGAGAGCGGGTTCCGTCAAGATGTGACGGGCTCTCCGGAGGAACAGGTGCGACCTGCCCGAGCGGGCGAAGGTGCTGCCGTACAGCGGAAAGACCTTCGCCGGCTCGTGTTGAGAAGGATCCAACCCTGGTGGTGACCGGCGTCTCAGTTGTCGCCGAACATCAACTGTCGAACCACGGGCACGGGCGGGTAGCCGTAGGACACGACGGCGTCATGGAAACGCTGAAGGGTGAACTCCTTGCCCCAGCGCGCCTTCGCCTCCTCGCGCAGCTCCAGGAGCATCTTCTTGCCCAGCGCGTACACCAGATAGGTGGGATCGCTCGTGCCGCGGCGCGCCTCGCGCTCGGCGTTGGTGCGCGTCATGTAGGCCTGCTCTTCGAAGAAGCGCACCGCCTGCTCGTACGTCATGCCGCGCGTGTGCAGCGACAGGCCCACCTGGTAGCGCGCCAGCCGCTGAAGGTAGAGCGCCAGCTGGTTCAGCTTCAGCTTGTCCGCCTTCAGCCCCGTGCCGCCGTAGCCGGTCTCCAACATCATCTGCTCGGTGTACAGGCCCCAGCCCTCGCTGAAGGAGCCGCTACCCATCAGCCGCCGCACCTTCGAGTCCACCCGGTTCGTCCACAGGAATTGCACGTAGTGGCCCGGGTAGGCCTCGTGGATGGACACGAGCTCCAGCGCCTGGTGGTTGTAGAAGCTCATGTGCTGCTCTATCTGCTCGGCGCTCCAGGTCGGGTCCGGCGGCGTCACGTAGTAGTAGGCCTCGGTGGCGCGCGTCTCGTACGGGCCCGGGGTGCTCATGCTGGCGAAGGAGAGGGCCCGGTTGAAGCTCGGCGTCTCCGCCACCAGGGCCCGCACCTCGCTCGGGATGGTGATGATGCGCTTGTCCACCAGGTACTGGCGGATGCTCTCCAGCATCGCCCGCGTGGTGGGCACCAGCTCCGCCGGAGTGGGGTGCTCCTTGCCGAGCTCCCGGTACACGTCCATGGGCGCCTTCGTGGCGTCGATCCGGCGCGCCACCTCGCGGAACTCGTCCTGCGTGCGCTTGAGCTCCGCGCTCCCCCACGCCAGCAGGCTGTCGATGTCCTCGGTGACACCCTCCTCGTACTCCAGCTTCCGGCGGTAGATGGACTCTCCGATGGCGAAGTCACCGTTGGAGCGCGGCAGCAGGTCCTGCTTCAGGAAGCGCACGTAGTCCTCCAGCGCCGCGAGCACCTTCGCCTGCTCCTGCTTGAAGGCCTCCTGCAGGGCCGCGTCCTTCACCGGCGCGAAGGCCTGGGGCAGCGTCTCCACGAACAGCGAACGCGTCCCGCCCGCCTGCTGCAGCGCGATCTCCGTCCAGATCCTCGGCGGGTTCTTCAGCACCGCCTTGCCCGTGGCGAACACCGCGGGCAGCCGCGCCATGCGCGCCACCGCCGAGCGCATCCGCTGCTCGAGGGGCGCGAAGTCCCGGTTGATGAGCTGGTAGACGGAGCCGGAGGCGAGGCCCAGATAGGTGTTCGGGTTGCGCTCCCAGCCCCGCACCTCCTCAAGCTCCAGGATGCGGGCCTTCAGGTTGGACTGGAAGATGTCGTAGTCGGCCCGGTCCAGCGGAGGCAGCGCCGAGCGATCCACCTGCTGGGGCAGGGCGGCGAGCTCCGTCTTCAGGAAGGCGAGCCAGTCCAGCTGCTCCTGGGGAGTGAAGCCGGCCAGCTGGTCATCGTAGGTGTGCAGTCCCCGGGCCGTGGCGGCCATGGGGAAGCGGCGGAACTGCTCATCGAAGTGCGCGTCGACGATGCGGCGCAGGGCCTGCTGGGCGGGGGAGAGCGCGGGAGCCTCCGCCTGGGCGGCGGGGCGTGTGGTGGCACAGGCGGACAGCAGGACGAGCAGCGCCGCGATGAGCGCGCGGGGGGACGAGACGTGCAATCAACACCTCCGGAAGGTGCTGGAGCCTCGCCCACCCGCGTCGCCTCCACAACCCGCGAATGGCCGGTTGCGGAGGCGCGACTCAGCAGTACGCCACGGTTCTCGTGGTGGTGAAGAGGAGGATGGGACGGAAGAGCTCATCGAGCTCGTCGTGCGCGGCGGCGTTGCGTCGTGCCTGTTCCGCGGCGTTGCGGAGGTCCCTCCTTCCCCAGAGGAGAAAGCGCGCTCCCAGGAACGCGAAGGTGGTGACGAAGACGGCGGTTTCGAATCTCATGAGCCAGGCCCTCCCTTTCGTGGGTTCATAAGGGAAGGGTCCTGGATCTCGCTTTGTGACGGAAGCTGGGGCCGCCGGTGAGCGGGCAGGGGAGCGCGAGGGCTCACCGGGCGGGCTCCACGTGCACCACCACGTCCACCACCTCGGGGAACTCGGCCTGAAGCCGGGTCTCCACGGCGTCGGCCAGCTCGTGGGCCCGCGCGGTGGTGAGCTGCGGATCCACCTCGATCTTCAGGTCCACGTACACCGTCCCCTCCATGCCCCGGCTGCGCACGTCACGGCACGAGCGCACGCCCGGTACCTGGAGGGTCAGGTTCATCACCTTCTGCGGATCCAACCGCGCCGTGTCCGAGAGGATGCCCACCGCCTGCTTGACGATGCCCCACGCCACCCGGGCCACCACCACCAGCACCACCAGCGTGACGATACCGTCCGCCTTCGGATAGCCCAGCCACACCAGCCCGATGGACACCAGCACCGCCAGGCTCACGCCCACGTCGGACAGCGTGTGCCGCGCGTCCGCCAGCAGCAGGGGGCTCTTGAGCTTCTCTCCCTGCTGGCGCTCGATGCTCGTGACGGCCAGGTTGACCAGCAGCGTGCCCCCCATCACCCCGGCCATGAGCGGAGTCACCTGGGGGTGCCGGTCGTGCAGCAGCGAGTCGAAGGCCATGCGCCCCAGCTCCAGCATGGCGATGCCGATCATCGCCCCGATGCCCAGCGAGGCCAGGGCCTCGAACTTGCCGTGGCCGTAGGGGTGATCCTCGTCCGCCGGCCGGGAGGCCACCGACATGGCCACCAGCCCGAGCACGTTGGAGCCTCCGTCGATGAAGGAGTGCACGCCGTCGGCCGTCACGGCGGCGGAGTCGCTCAACAACCCGAAGACGAGCTTGGCCAGCGCCACGGCCCAGTTGGCCACGAGGATGGCGGCGAGAACGTTGCGAATCTTGCGGTTGCGCTCGACGAGCAGGGGGGCGTCCACGCGGCGCACCCTAATGCGTCAGTTGGGCTGTCGGAAGAGGCGCATCCGCGGGCCGCCGCCCATCTCCATGAAGAATCCGAACGAGAAGCGGACCTTGGAGTCGTTCTCCAACAGGCCCGGCGGCGGGTTGGGGAAGGGCTGCGCCCGCTTGAAGGACTCGACGGCCTCCAGGTCCAGGAAGTCCAACCCGCTGCTCTTCTCGATGGTGATGTCCGCCACCTGTCCGCGCTCGTCCAGGGTGACGCTGAGCAGCGTGTAGCGATCCTTCCCGCTGTAGGTCTGGCCCGTGGGATCCCTCCGCACCAGCGCCGCGTTCGGATTCCACTGCGTGCCCACGCTCTGCTTCACCCGGTTGAAGAAGCTGGCGTACTTCCACTCGCGGGTGTTGAGGAAGGTGCCCTCGCCCTCCTCCACGTCCTTGAGGTGATCGTTGGGCGCCCCGCCGATGATCTGATCCATCACGGCCTGCGACGGCATCAGCCTGGCGATGCCCGGAGAGCCCACGCGGCCCTCGGAGCCGTCCTCGCCCTCGCCCGAGCCCACCTGGATGCGCATCCGCTTGGAGTTGCCGACCACCTCGTCGCTCTCGTTGCGGTTGGCCACGTCCATGCCCGGGCCCGGCGCGTTGGGATCCTGCTTGAGGGCGATCTCCTGCTTGCGCTTGGCGTCGGGCAGCTCGAAGGCGGGCTTCTGGCCGCCCTTGTTCATCGGCGTGTCATCCGCGCCCAGGCCGTTGTTGCCCGCCACCTGGCCGCTCTCCTCGCTCACGCCCGAGCCCTCGCGCGCGCTGCGCGCCGTCGTACGCGGCATGGCGTTGCGGTAGTGGGCCGTCTGCTCCTTGGCGCGCGTCTCCTTCTCCACCTTGTTGTTCGTCTCGGCGAGGTGCTTGGCGTCCGGGGCCTCCTGCTGATTTCCCGGAGCCACATCCACCACCTGCCCATCCGGGCGCTTCTCCGGCTCCTTCTTCTTCTCCACCGGCTTGCTGGTCTGGGGAGCGTTGGGGTTCGGAGCCTGCTGCCCCCGGTTCTTCGCCCATTCCTGGGCGCTCAGCGGGCGCATGGCCACGGCGCTCGCGGGCTTGGAGGGCCGGGGAGGAGCCGGCTGAAGGGCGGCGAAGAGGATGAGGACGCCGAAGAGGGCACCCTGGGCCAGCAGGGCGAGCAGGAAGGCAATGAGGTAGCGGACGGGGTCATTCCGTCTCCGCTTGCGCCTGTACCCCTGCTCTGGAACCGAAGGACCTGTCGACACGCGTGCTGATCATAACCCCCGAGCGTGCTCGCTACTCCCGAGTCGTTTTCGAGGTGACATCCCGGATGTGGATTCCCTCTCCCTCTGGGAGAGGGTCAGGGTGAGGGTAATCCTTTTCGGTGCCCTCATGAAGCACCGACGCTCAATAGATGGGCGCGACCTCGGCACCATTGAAGTAGAAACGGAGGATGTCCCTGTAACGCTGGCCGGCCTCGGCGCGGCCGATGGCGCCCGTCTGGCACATGCCCACCCCGTGGCCCCAGCCGCCGCCCCGGAAGCGCCAGCCGGTGAGGTGGCCCCCGGCATCCCGTTCCTCCTCCACCAGGGCCATGGCGCTGTTGAGCATCCCGAAGAGGCGGCGGATGTTCAGCTCTCCACGCACCTGGGTGACCCCGCGCTCGCCCGCCAGGGTGAGGGAACGTGCCCGGCCGGACACTCCCCGCTCTCCCAGACTCAGCGCGTGCACCGGGCCGATGCCGAGGTGCGCGGTGAGCGCGTTCACCTGCTCCACGCTGAAGCGCTTCTCCCAGCGGTACTTGCTCGGCTGCGCGAAGCTGGAGAGCCGGCAGGCGGTGGGCAGCTCCGCGCGCAGGTACTCGGCCAGCGAGCCGGGCGTGGGCAGGCCCTCCGTGGGGCCCAGCACGTCGGGTCTACCGCGCAGGCTCGGGTTGGGCGGGCCTCCCCAGACGACGTCATTGTCCTCCGTGTGGCCGCCACACACCGCGCTGTACACCGAGTCCACCAGCCGCCCGTCCGCCGAGAAGAGCCCCTCGCCGCGCGTGGCCTCCACCGCCGCGCTGGTGCTGGCCGCCTCGCCCGAGCGGCCCTTGTACACCGCGCAGTGCTGCTCGGAGCACAGCAGGAAGGGATCCGCCAGGTGCTTGATGCCGACCTTGGCCAGCACCTCGCCGCGTGCGGTCACCGCCTGCGCCTTGAGCGCCTCCGGGTGCGCCCGGGCGTAGATCTCCGAGGGCACCAGCCCCTTCAGCAACTCCTCCAGCTTCACCAGGTTCACGACGGCCAGCGTCCCGTGGCGATCCACGACGATCTGCAGCGCGCCCCGGAAGCTCCGGTCCTCGAAGCCGTGGTTGTCGTAGCCGACATCGTGCTCCACCTGCCGCACGTCGAAGCCGGCGTCCTCCAGCGTCTCCGCGTACACGGTGTCCTGTGCCAGCCCCATCACGTTGCCGGCCTCGTCGCGCACCTCGAGGATGGCGCGTGAGGGGGTGCGGACCTCCTCGAAGAGGTTGGTGCGCACGCCGAACTGCCGCAGCAGCTCCGCCTGACGCTCGGGAGCCTGCTTCGGGGTGAGCTCCTCGTCCAACAGCAGCAGGTAGCGCCGGTTGTCGATGACCTTCCCGGCGATGCCGTAGAGAGCGCCCAGCACGTGCACGCGCACCGCCAGGCCCCGGGCCTGCCACTGCGCCTGCGCCTCCGACAGTCCCGCCTTGTCCCGGAAGGGCAGCTCCGCGAGCTGGATGCGCGCGGACAGCTCCGCGGGCGTGCCGTCCGTCGCGCGCACCGTCCAGAGCGAGCCCGCGGGGGCCTCCAGCATCCGCTCCGTCTCCCCACCGAAGCGCAACCGCATCCGTCCCTTGGGAGCGAAGCGGACCTCATGGCGGCCCTGCATCAACCCGATGGGCACCTGCGGATCCCCGCCCCGGAAGTCGAGGCGCTTGAGGCTGCCGGGCGTGGGCAGCTCGTCGGGAGATGGCGCGGCCTCGGGAGGCGGAGCCGGACGCTCGCGCGTGGCGGCGGGGCTCGCGACGGAGGGCGCGGGAACGGGGACCTCGGACCGGAGGGGCTCCCTGGCCGCGGGAGGCGCGGGCCGTCGTGGAGCGGCGCAGGTGACGAGGAGGAGCGCGAGGAGCGGTGGACCGGCCTTGAACAAAGCCCCCCGACGGTACCCGTGGATGGAGTCGTCCGCCACCTCCTGGCAGGAGTCCAGGCGGGCAAGGGGCGGGGGTGGCGAATACGGGAGACCCTGACAGGGGTTCCCCCTGCTCATGAGAATCCAAGGAGGCAAGATGAGGAAGACTCCAGCGGCTTTCCTGGCCGCCTGCTCGCTGACCCTGGGCCTCTGGGCCTGTGGTGGTGCCGGTTCCCCGGAGGGGGACGGGCAGCCGGGCACGCCGGACAACGCTCCGCGCCTCGATTCACCCGCGTCCGTCAACAAGGACCCCGGTGAGCCGGCCCCCATCGGCGCGCAGCCCGTGGAGAACACGCCCGTGGCGGACCTGCCCTCGCACGAGGGGCACTCGCCCATCGCCGAGCCCTCGCCGCAGCCGGGGCTGACCAAGAGTCCCCCCGCGCCCGCTCCGTCCCGCTTCACCCGGGAGTGGGTGGTGAGCCCGTCCGGCAATGACACCGGGAACGGGAGCGCGGCCCAGCCGTTCCGCTCCATCGCCAAGGCCATTTCCCAGGCCGGTCCGGGCGAGGTCATCCGCGTTCTCGCGGGCACCTACGCCGAGCGCGTCGTCCTCGGAGACAACGCCAAGGCCGGCTCGGAGGGTGCACCCATCACCCTTCAAGGTGAAGGCAAGCCGCGCATCGTTCCGGGTTCGGGCTCTGGAGGGCTCGTCCAGTTCCGGCGGCCGTACTGGGTGGTCGATGGCTTCGAGATCGACGTGCAGCGGCAGCCCGCCTACGCGGTGACCTTCCAGGGGAACGTGAAGGGCTCGGTGCTGGCCAACTCGGAACTGCACCACGGTAGCTCCGGCGCGGCCGTCACCACGTACGACAACGCGACCGGGGCGACGATCGAGAACAATCACATCCATGACTTCGTGAAGAACTCGGGCAACCAGGACTCGCACGGCGTCGTGTTGCAGCCCACGTCGCGCGACATCACGGTGCGCAACAACGACATCCACGACAACTCGGGTGACTCGGTGCAGTGCCTGGGGCCCGAGGGCTTCAGCTCGCTGCCGCCCGCGGACGGGCTGCTCGTGGAGAACAACCACTTCTATGCCAACCGCGAGAACGCGGTGGACATCAAGACGTGCCACAACGTCACCATCCGCAACAACAAGATGCACGGCTTCAAGCCGAGCTCCACGGCGAAGGGTGACGCGGTGGTGGTCCACTACTCCGCGCGCAACGTGACGATCGAGGACAATGAGGTCTACGACTCGGGGAAGGGCATCTCGGTGGGAGGCAACCACGAGGGTCCGGTGCCGAGCGGCGTGGTGGTGCGGCGCAACCGGGTCCACGACATCACCAAGGAGGGTGGTGGCGAGGGGACGGGCATCCGCTTCGAGAACTCGGAGGGCGCGGTGTTGGTGAACAACACGGTGACGCGCGTGGCGGGTACCGCGATCATCATCGGCCATGGCACCGGCGGACCGACGAGCAACCTCACGTTGAAGAACAACCTGGTCTCTGAGTCGCCGGTGGCGGTGGATCTGGGTGGCCAGTGCCCGGGGCTGAAGGCGGGGAACAACCTGTTCCCGTCGGGAGCGCAGTTCAAGCGGAGCGGTACGCCGGTGGACCTGGTGGGCTTCCAGCAGGCCGCGGGTGACAGCACCTCGAGCGCGGGTGACGCGGGTGCGGCTCCGCCGACCTTCGGGCCGACCTCGGCCGCGGTGGACCAGGGCGGGGACGTGGGTCTGCCCTACTGCGGCGGGGCTCCCGACATCGGTGCGGTAGAGACCGGCTGTTAAGGAACTCCGCGGCAAGCTCTTGGGTTCCGCATGCTCCCTCTCCCTGCTGGGAGAGGGCGGGGGGTGAGGGTCGTCGCCCGCGGCCCTCCCCTCATCTCATCCCGCATCACGACGAGCAGCGGCGAACTGTCCCTTGCGGACAACCCCATGGCCATGAGCCGCTGTCGTTTCGGGGACAACCGCGAGTCCACGAGCCAGACATCCGGACGGGCTCTGCTAGACTCCCTGTTCCCAATGACTTCCGTCGAGCGTACTTCCAGCCGAATGAACCGTGCTTGGGTCCTCGGAGGTGCTGTGGTGTGGGGGGTGTTCGCATCCGGCTGTTCGGCTGGAGCCCATTCCCTGGCAGACCGCACCACACTCCTGGCCCAAGCGACTGCGACGGACTGCCGCCCCGGGGACTCGACGATGGTTTGCTGCATCAAGAAGCACCCGTATGACCCTGCGGGAGCCTGCGGTGCCATCGCATCGGACATAGAGGACGCGATAAAGGCCGGGGCGAAGGTCGAGACCGCTCTACAACGCGGAACGGACGAGGGAGCGGGTGAAGGAGCGGAGTCGGACGACCCTGACGAGGGATGGCGGGAGCACTGCCGAGACACCTACGTCCTGTGCAAAAGCCAGAAGAAACCGCGTTGGGTGGGCCCGTGCTACGACTGCTTCAGGTTGTGTGAGGGCCAACACCAATGGCCCTTCCAGATGTGCTGGCAAAAGGCGAGGTGATGCAGGGATGGGTGAGCCCCATGATTGGGACGGGGTGCTTGGGCTGTATGCCAGGCTCGAGCGGAACGAACCGATAGAGCTAAACACTGACGTGCTCGACCTCTGCCGGCGAGTGGCGCGGGACGTAGCTGTCAACCATGACGAAGCGGAACGCGCGTTGCTCACCCAGGTGGGGGCGGAAACGCTCGTGCGAGAGATGCGTCGCCGGATTTTCGAGGGAAGTCGGCGGCTATCCCGGGCGCTCGTTGATTCCGCCCGCCACAAGAGAGCAGGGGACGTAGCCCGAGCGCGAGCGGTGCTGGATGGTGTGTTGGCTGTCGAGGTCGTGCCGCTCTACCGTGAACAAGCCCAGATCGCGCTTGATTATGTGGACGAACCAGAGGACGTGGACGACCCGGAGGATTGAGAACTCGGCGGACGGCGAGTGATTACACCCGCCTCACCTCGCGGATGATGCCAGTCGGCTCGGGCTCTCCCACGGCGATGAGCTGCTCGAGCTCTCCGCGGATCAGGAACTCGGCCTGGGCGCGGAAGAAGGACGTCTCCTGGAGCACCTCGGATCCGCGCGTCAGTCCCAACAGGGTCATGACGGGCCGGAGCAGCCGGATTCGGACCCCGGACTCGTCCGAGGCCGAGTCATCCAGATTGCCCAGATCCAGTGAGGCGACCAGTGCCGCGGCCAGCGCGCTCGACAGCAGCTTGTCCGCGGCGCCGTGCTCCCGGGCCCACGCCCGTGTCACCAGAGTGATTTCACAGGAGCGCCGCTCGAGGAACCCGTGCGCGCGCTCCCCTCGCAGGAAGGCGACCACGGCGACGTCGGCCTGCGCGGGAGGCCGGAAGAAGCGCACCGTGCGCCCCTCCAACATGTAGTCATCCCCCCGGCGCAGCGGGCGGCCCGGAGGCGACTCGACCTCCACCACCTCGCCCTGAACGCCCTTCGGAAGGACGAAGTCCACCTGTCGCCCGTTGGCGGGCCAGCGGTGCGTTCCTCCATGGAAGGAGGCCTGGCGCAGCGCCGTCAGGTCGTCGCCCTCGGGCAGCGCCAGCTTCAGCCCCAGCGCCGACACCTCGAGGAGCTGGGTGTCTTCGTTCGAGGGACCCAGGGATGGCCCGGTCACCACGTCGACATCGTGGGGAATCGCGGGCCTGAGCGCGTCATGGAAGTAGGACTCGATGGAGACCAGCATGAGGGGCCGTCCTCACTTCTGTGGAGGCTGGAACAACGGATGGGCATGGGTTCGCGGGCTCGTCACGCGCAGCCCGGAGAGGGTCAGCTCCCCGGAGATCCGCGACTGGACGATGACCTCGAGTGGCGGAGGAGCACCACCCGCCGGAATCGCGGGAGGCGGGAGCGCCTCGAGTGCTTTTACATCCAGGGAGACGAGCCCCGTCTCATCGGGTGTCACGTCGAGGAGCTTGTTGCCCCAGCGCAGTTGCACGCGAGGAGGCGGCGGTGGCTCGGTGGCGGGCGCTCGCAGCCGCGGGCGGGTGAAGGCCCAGGGCTCTCCCGTTCGCGGCAGCCAGGGGCCCGTGTCCCCGATGCGGTAGAGCGCGGCACGTGGCACGAGCACCCCTGAAGCAGGCGCGCTCCCAGACTCGCCCAGGCTCCAGAGGACATCTCCCTCGGTGACGGTGAGCACCGCCCACCAGGTCGCGCCGTCGAGCGCGACGGGCTCGGGCAGATCGAACGGGACCCAGCGGTAGGGCCAGGGCGCGTCGTCCTTCTCCTCGAGCGCGAACTCCAGGGTGGCGCCCTTCAGTGGCTTCTCCGCCGGACGGTCGTGCGCATCGGCGAAGAGACTCAGCGTGCCCTTTACCCCTCGGGTGAGCGGGCGCAGGTGGAGGTCGAGCCCCACGAGCGAGCCTCCCTCCACGGGGGGAGAGAACGCTTGAGCGGCGGCGTACCCGGAGCCGCACAGGTGGGCCAGGGAGGGGAGGGGAGGTGGCCGGGGAGCGAGTGGGAGGTGCTCGTCGCGGGGTTGGTGCCGCACGACGAAGCGCACCTCCCTCAACACCCGTGCCGGCACTCCGTCGATGCGGCCGACGACCTCGCCGTCGCTGGCAACAGGAAGCTGGAGCGAATCCACTCCGCCACTCCACGTCTGGATGACCGTGGCGGTGTCCATCGCGAGGTGGAGCCGCTTGAGCTTGCCAGCGGAAGAGGAGCGAAGGGAGATGGTCACCCGGCCGCCCTTCAGGTCCGCGGGCCAGGCGCGCTGGAGGGCGGTGGTCAGGTTGTCCCCCAGTGTCATCTCCTGGAGGGGCTGAAGCGGCGTCGCCTGATGGAAGAACATCACGCCCGGCTCGACGAGCACCGTCAGGTCCGAGGGGCGCGCGGCGGCCTTCACCACCACGCCCGAGATCTTCGTGGCGGCCATCACCTTCGGCGCCGTCGGACCCGAGGCGCTGGCGGCGTCGACGAGCTCCACCATCAAGCGGCTCGCCATGATGCCCGGGAGCGACTGCCCGGTGCCCCCCAGCGCGACGGTGTCAGAGGGCGTGGGCGGGTACCACGGTCCCCCCTCGGCGACACTGAGTCGGCCCTTGCTCCGGGGTGTCTCCGCGGTCTGGATGACCAGGGACGTCAGGGGCCGGCGAGTGCCCCAGTCCAGGCTGAACCATTCGATGGGCTCCTCTTTCAAGAGCTGGTTCTTGCTGGTGCTGGTGGCGAGGGTGGCTCCGGGGACGAGGTCCACCGTCTCGTCGTCCCCGGGGGCCTGGAGCGTGAGCGAGGCGCGCAGCAGCTCCACGCCGGGCGGAACGTCGAGCACGATGGACCGGCCCGAGGGTCCTACCGGCATCAGGTTCGGCTCGGCCTTTCCGCTGTCGTCCAACCTGGCAATGACTTGCGCGTCGCTCATGGAGTGTCTCGTGGCTCGTGACGGTTGGAGTCAAGCGCTCAGCTGGCCGCCGGCGGGAGGGCCTGCGCGTCCTCCGCGGGCTTCGGCTCCGTCTCCTGCAACTCCTTGAGGACTTGCATGGCCCCCTCGATGCGCAGCAGCGTCTGGGTGAGGTTGGCCCGCCGGGCATCCAGCTCCGCGAGCATCTTCTGACCGGACTCGTACTCGGACTTCAGGGTGTTCATCCGCTCTTCGATCGTGTTCTTCATGGTTCTTCCTTTCGTTCACGGGTGTGACGCCACCAGGGCTCACGGGCCAATCGCAATGAAATGGAAATCGCGGGGGGTGCCGTTTCCCGCCCCATCGCCGGTCTTGATGCGCACCTTGGTTTCGTCCATGAGGACGATCACGGCATTGTCCAGGGTGTTTCCACCCCTCCCGTCGCCGGTGTACTGCTGGGTGGCGACGACCGTGGGCGGACCGTTGAACCTCCTGCTGAACACGATGTCGCAGAGGCCAGGGGCGACCCACGCGGCCGAGAAACCCGCTCCAATGATGCCACCGCCCCCCCGGACGAATCCCCGGATGATCCGCGACTGCTCCGGGCTGGCCACGGCCAGGGCATCCTGGCTCATGATGTAGAAATTGCGCGCGGCGGCATCGACGTAGTCATCCACGGCGGTGTTGCCGTCCCGGAAGTGGAAACGGCCGTTGGTGGCGTCGATACGGCTCCAGTGGCGGTTGGCGTGGTGGAACCGGATGCTGGGAACGACATCCGGGGGATTGGTTCCCGCGCTCTGGAACAGCTCCAGGAAGACGACCTTTCCTCCCTGGGGAAGGTTCCGATGGATCCTGACGGCTCCGTTGCCCCGGGCCTGCAGGTTCAGATCCTGGTGGTCATTGGTACCGGTGGCGTAGAGGGTGTTGTAGCCAATCCCGATTCCCTGTGTGCCATTGGAGTGCCGGAACTCCGCACCGCTGGCCTCGCCGAACTCACCCGTGACATACAAGACCCGGTTCTGGGGATGGCTGCCCGAGCGGGGAGCGCCCTGGATGTCCAGCTTGGACCCGGGGGTCGTCGTGCCGATGCCGACGTTGCCGCCGGCGCTGATGTGGAGCCGCGGGGTTCCGAAGCCTTGCCCGTACTCGGCATCTCCGCCGTCCTCGGTGATCTGGAACCCGGTGGACTTGTCTCCTGTTTCGCCACGCAGATGCCAGTTCTTGTTCCGGCTGCGCAGCATCATCGCGGCTCCGTCGTTACCCCCCGTGGTGCGGAGCACGAGCGCGACACCCCAGGAATTGGAACCCGTCTGACGCACCTCCATGGTGGCGTGGTCCTGCGTGGAGCCCGGGTAGTCGACCGTGAGCTTCTTGTTGGGAGCCGCCGTGCCGATGCCGACGTTGCCATTCCCGGACACCCATAGCTTGTGATCGTCCGGCCCGTTGAAGGCCACGGAGAAGGCATTGCCAGCGCGCGTGCCAACGTCCCAGTAGGCGCCACTGGCGACTCCGCCACTGCGGCCATAGCGGATGGAGGCCCGGTTTTCCCGCCAGGGGATGTGGGGGTTGGAGATCATGATCCCCGCCGCGCCCCCCGAGCCGATGGTCACGAACTGCGTGTTGCCGTCACCCCACTCGGACGTGGTGTTGACGACGAACTTGTTCCAGGTGCCGACTCCCGGAACGATGACTTCCATCGGGTTCAGGGCGCGGAGCATTCCACCACCCCGGGCCTTCAACTGCAGGTCCTGGTTCGCGTTCGAACCGGAGGCATAGAGGGTGTTGTAGCCAATCCCGATTCCCTGTGTGCCATTGGAGTGCCGGATCTCCACGCCGTCGGCCTCGCCGAATTCACCCGTGACGTACAGGGCCCGGTTCTGGGGGTGGGTGCCCGAGCGGGGGGCGTTCTGGATGTCCAGCTTGGACCCGGGGGCCGCCGTGCCGATGCCGATGTTGCCATTCCCAGACAACCACAGCTTGTGATCGTCCGGTCCGTTGAAGGCCAGGGAGAAGGCATTGTCGTTGCGCGCCCCGACGTCCCAAAAGGCACCGTTGGGGGCTCCGCCACTGCGGCCGTAGCGGATGGAGGCCCGGTTGTCCCGCCAGGTGACGTGGGGATGGGAGAGCATGATCCCCGCCGCGCCTCCGGAGCCGATCGTCACGTATTGCGTGTTTCCGTCACCCCACTCGGACGTGGTCTGCACGACGAACTTGTTCCAGGCGCCGGCTCCCGGCACGGCGACCTCGAGCTTTCCGGTCACAGCCAGCGTGCCGGAGATATTCCCTCCGGTGATGGGCATCTTCTGCTTGTCCAGGGCGTTGAGCCGCTCGAACACGTCGACGTTCTTCACCGTCAGCCCGACCGCGGCATCCACCTGATTCACCTTCAGGGTGGCGGTGGGCGAGATGCTGCCGCCGTCGAGCAGCGCCCCGGAATCTCCACCCTTGTGGGTGTGCGTGCGGACCTCCTCACGCATCTTGCGCTGCATGTTGTTCCAATCGTCCGAGGTGATCGGATCGCCGGGATTGGCCGTGTAGAAGGGCTCAGTCATGGTTTGAACCTCGAGGTGTTGAAGCGGGTGCTATCGAAGAAGCCGGACCAGGTGAGACGGGAGTCATCGGGCTCCGCGACCTGTTCCGTGAGGATGAGGTTGGGTGCGACGGCGACGGGGGAGTCGGTGGCCCGGGCCTCCTCGGTGAAGGACGTCGTGAGCTCCATCAGGGCGGGGCTCTCGCCCAGGGAGACCTCTTCGGCCGGCATCGGCAGCATGAGCTCGATGCGCCAGCGCACCCCGGCGGCACGGCCGTAGGTCAGCGCGGCCGCGAGCTCCCGGACCAGGCCGGGCAGTCCCGGCACCGTGCCATCCTCGCCGGGCACCTGGAGGTGCGGCGGCACGTAGTCCACCGGGATGCTCAGCGTGAAGGTCGCGGGGGCGAGCTCGAGCCAGTTGAACTGGAAGTCGGCGCGGGGCGAGGGCTTGCCTTCCGGGATCAACGCCAGCGCCTTGTCCAGATCCAGGCCCGGCGTGCCCCGGAGGTAGGACGTGAGCTTCGCGCGCGTCAGCGTCTCGTAGCTCCAGTGATTCCGTCCCGGCACGAGCGGGGGCAGCTCGTGGTCCTGCTTGAACACGGCGAAGCGGGAGTCCGGGGCGTCGAAGCGGGCTCGTGGGCCCTGGTCCTCCCTGCCCGAGAAGCGCGTGGGATGCGCCACGATCACCGGCTCCTTCACCGGACGGCCGTCGAGCAGGGGGACGTACTTGTCGCGCAGCGTGAGGGTCTGTCCCTTGGGAACGAGCCCCAGGAAGATCACATCGAGCCCGGACTCCTCGTGGTGCAGCAGGGGGATGGGGATGTCGGCTTCGACCGCCTTCAGGCAGATCTCCGGGATGGCCTCCTCCAGGCCGTTGTTGGTCGTGAGGAGCTGCTGTCCCGCGCCGATGCCGAGGAACCGGGTCGATGCGGGCGTGAGCGGTTTGTCGGCGAGGGTGACGCGCACCTCACGCGTCGAGCCATCCGACTCCGGCACCTGGAAGGTCCCGATGGCGACCTCTCCCTCCCAGGAGAGCTCCGGGGGCTGCTGGGCCATGTACACCAGCGACACCAGCCCGAGCAGCGACGGGGCCGTGCTCAGTCCGGTGCGATGCAGCTCCACGAGCGAGGCGATGCGCTGGCGGAAGTAGGTGTCGCTCTCGCCCCGGCGGGGCACGAGGCCGTAGAGCGCGCCCAGCCGGCCCAGCTCGCTCGCCGCCTTGACCGAGAGCGAGTCATCCGGGTGGAAGCCCCGCGCGAGCGTGTACCACCGCGAGCGCATGAGGCGCGTCAGCCAGAGCTCCATCTGGCCGAGCTCCTGACCGAGCGTCTCGAAGAAGCGGTTGAGCTGCCTGCCCGTCTGGAGGACTGGCGGGAGGTAACCCACCATCCGTTTGGCGCGCTGTTCCGGACTCATCCCAATCCCACCATCTCGGCTCCGCCGAGCTCCATGCGCGTGCCCTGCTCCAGGGTGAGGGCCTCCTGCTTCCCGCTGGACTGCGCCAGCACCTGGGCGAGGCCGTCATCCGGGGTGACCACCGCGGAGAGCAGCTGCTCCACCTCGGCCTGCTGCTTGAGCGTCATCTGGAGGTCCTCCCAGAGGATCGCCTGGGGCTTGTTCGTGGCCTGCGCCTCCTTGGCGAGCCGGGCCGCGTACTGCTCCACCGCGCCGCGCAGCGCCTGGCGGATCTGCTCGGGCGTGCGCGGATCGGTGCGCCGGGCGGAGACGACCAGGTCGATGCGGTAGATGGACGGCAGCAGCCGGGAGATGAGCGGCGGCTTCTTCTCCAGGTCGATCGCCACCGTCTCGAGGTTGTCGAGCCGCCAGTCACGATCGGGCCCGTACTCCCGGCTCTTCGCCTCGAGGACGAGCGCGGACTTCTGGGGATCGTCCCGATCGACTCCCCAGACGTAGGTGAGCACGCGCAGGCCGTCGATGTGGCGGACGGCCGGGTTGGCGTAGAGGACGGCCTCGAGCTTGCGGCGGCGCACCGTCTCGCCCGCGGGCAGGCCCTGGGCGAAGCGGGAGAGGGATTGCTGGAGCTCACGCCGCAGCCGGTCGAACGCGGCCTCGTCCAGGTCCGGATCCGCGGGCTCCACCTGGAGCTCGACCTGGAAGTAGATGGTGCGCGCGTACTGGAGCCGCACCTGGATGCCGGCGGCCTTGGTGCCACGGATGGCCTCCCAGACCCGCTGGACGCCGCCAGCGTCCTGGCTGAAGTCGGGATCTCCCACCAGCACGTCGACCACCCCGGCGGGAGCGTCTGGCGGCTCGCGCACGGTCACCCGCTGGACGCCCTGCTGGCGCACCGCGGAGGCGATGGCCTCGAGCGTGCCCTTCTCTCCATCCCGCAGGGCGGTGCGGGCCCGGGCGCGAAAGCTCTCGTCCGTCTCGTCCTCGCCAGTGCGGCGGATGGGCGTGCGGTTGGTGACGGCCTCGATGCCCAGCACGGGCCGGGGCATCACGATGAGCTTGCCGGGGTCGATGACGGGGGGCGCCTTCTTCGCGTCCTTCGTGTCGTCCTGGACCTGCTGCACCCGGACGGTGACCCGCATCTCTCCCCGGCGCAGCGTCGCGTCCTCCAGGGTTTCGAACAGGGGCAGGGGCGTGGAGTCCGAGGGCAGGCCCGTCACCAGCCGGCCCGCGGGAATGCCGATGTCATCCGGCGCGGGCGAGTTGCGGCTGAACTCCACCTCTCCGGTGAGCCGGCCCGCCCGGGCACGGTCGATGCCCAGCACGGCCACGACGTTGTCCAGGGCATCGCCCTCGGCCGTGTCGAGATAGCCCGAGCGGTGGGCGAGCTCGAGCATGGCGTAGAAGGTGGCCATCTCCCGGGCGTAGGACTCCGCCAGGGTGCGCGCCATGCTCCCGGTGTTCGTGTCGAGACCCGGCCCGAGGTTCGACAGCAGCCGGTCGACGATGGCGCTGAACGAGGTATCGAGCGATTCGAGGCTCAAAACGTAATCTCCCAGGTCATCTTCATGACCATGTTGGCGCCACGGTTCACCTGCGCGAACTGCACGCGGTTGAAGAGGATGGGCGCGGTGCCGTTGCCCTGGGTGATCTGGATTCCCGCCTCGGAGAGGGCCTGGGGTTTGTCATTGGCGGCCAGGGTGGGGACGGGCAGGGTGGCCGACACCGTGGCCCGGACGACGCTCGTCCCGTCTCGCGTGAGGAGCTCCACCTTGGGCGAGGGATCCACCGCCTCGTCCACCTTGGTCTTCAGCGCGGTGTCCGCGACGTTCGCGGCCTCCACCCCCGTGCCCACCGCGATGGCCCAGCGCGTGGGCAGCGCGTTCACCTTCCCCATCAGGAGGTTGGCCAGCAACTGCTTGCCCGCCGTGGTGATGAGGTTGTTGACCCGGCGCTGTTCCACCAACGCTCCGCTCGTGTCGAGCAGCTCGATGGTCAGCACTCCGTTCATGCCTGGCTTTTCACTGAGGTCCATGGTGCTCTCCGAAGTCGTGTCTTGGATTGAGTGACGGCCGCTCGTGCTCACCCGAGGTCGAGCGCGAGGCCCAGCTCCACTTCGTCGCCGGTGATGGCCCGGACGCTGGCCCGCACATCCACCGCTCCCGGCAGATCGGGACGGGCGCTGACGCGCAGGGACGTCACCTCCTGGACGCGGGGATCCTCCTTGAGCGCCTGGCGCACGTAGCGGCGCAGCAGCTCGAGGTTCTGGCGATCCAACGGCTCGCCGATGAGATCCGCCACCCGGCTGCCGTAGCGGCCATGGCCGAGCTGCTCCAGGTGCCCCCGGTAGACGATCAGCCGCATCGTCAGGGCCTGGACGAGGTTGTCCTTGCCGCTCACCGTGGCCGCCCCGGTGTCGGTGCTCCAGTCGAGGTCGATCTCGCCCGTGTCCTTGAAGGCGAGCTTCAAGTCTGTCTTCAGCTCGTCCGCCATCACACCAACCTCCCGGGCCCGGCGGTGGCCGCGGGCGTGCACGGAATGCCCGGGGTCACCTTGAGCCGCGTCATCATCTGGGTGAGCGCGTTGGACAGCGTCTCGGCGATGGCTCCGGCCAGGTCCGGTGCGTTCTGTCCGCGCATGCCTCCCGATTGGAGGAAGCCCAGGACGATGGGCTGGAGCATGGGCTTGGCGGGCGCCGCGCCCATGAGGTTGCCCGGAGCCGTGGTGGTGAAGCCGGCGATGGCCATCCCCGGCGCCACCTTCACCTGCGTGGTGAAGAGGGTGAGCGCCTGCTCGATGGACTGGGCGATGGCCTTGGCCAGCGCGCTCTGCTTCTCACCCCGGATCTTGTTCGAGGCGAGCATGCCCATGGCGATGGGCTCGATCATCGACGCGCCGGGTCCTCCCGCGGGCGGGGGCAGCAGCGTCCCCGGCCCCGCCGTGCTCCCGGAGCCGGCTGGAGGCGGCGCCGCCGCGGGGATGCCGGGCGCCACCATGGCCAGCGAGACGAACAGGGTGAAGGCCTGCCCGCAGGCCTGGCCCAGCGCGGCCGCCAGGTCCGGTGCGTTCTCGCCCCTCAGGCTCGCCGACTGCATGGCTCCCTTGGCGAGGTTCTCGATCTCGGATGCGCTCGGTGCGGGCATGGCTCACTTCGCCTTCACGCTCTGCGAGCCCTTGAGCGCCTCGCCCGTGAAGTAGCACTTGTGGCTCTTCTCGGTGATGACGCCACTGCCACTGCTGCCCAGGTCGATGTTGCCGGACGCGTCGATCTTGCAGTCCTGGCATTTGAGCTCGACGTTGCCGTCCACCTGGATGGTCAGGTCCGCCTTGCCCTGGATGGTGATGACGTCATCCTGCTTGATCGTCACCACGTTCTCCCCGGCGGTGAAGACGATGGACTGATCCTTGTCGATGGCGATGGAGGTGGTGCCTCCCGGAGGGGCGACGACGCGCCACTCGTCCGCCTCGTGCACGGGCGGGTTGACCTCGTCCGAGTAGAGCCGGCCCGCCACGATGGGGCGGTTGGCGTCCCCTCCCACGTAGGAGATGAGGACCAGCTCGCCCGCGCGCGGCGCGCTCACCATGCCGATGTGCGGGGTGACGATGGGCACCTTCCGCAGCTCCACGCCGCTCTCGCGCAGCTGCACGTTGCACTCATGGTTGTTCTCGTCCCCGTCCGCATGGGGGAAGGAGCTCGTCACCACGCCGATGTCGCCGAGGCGCAGCGACGCGAGCTCGTCGCGGATGAGGGCACGGATGATGGTCACGAGGTCGCTCATGGAATCGCTCCCGCGGGGAGAAGGGTCTTGTTCGCGGCTGCTGGGGCTGGCGCTGCTGGGGCATCGAGCTTCTGCTGCATCTCTCGAAGCCTCCTGGCGAGGCCCTGGACGGACTCCCGCAGGTGCACGAGGGACTGCTCCGGCAGGTAGCCCTTCAGGATGACCTCGGCACCACGCCGGATCTTGTCCGCGAGATCGATCGCCGCCCGGGATGCGTCGATCACGGGCGCCAGTGAGCCGAGCCCCATGTCCTGCATGTCCTGGCCCGAGCTGCTCGCCAGCTCCTTCACCTGCTCGAAGGCCGGGTCCAGGGCCTCGAGGAACGCCGGGAGGCGTGCCACCTGCTCCAGCTTCTCGATCCACCCGACGAGGATCTCCAGCACCCGGGCGAGCGCTTGGAGCCCCACCTTCACCGGCTGGCCGATGCCGAGCTTCTTCACCAGGTCCACCAGCGCCTCGACCGTGTCGGTCTCGAGCAGCTCCTTGAGGGCGGTGATGAGCCGGGCGATGCCGTCGATGATGTCCGCCGTGGTGGTGCTCACGGGTTTGCCCCCATGTCGAGATCCTTGAAGGGCCCGAGCGGATCGAACTTGCCCACCGACTCGCCGAGCGCCGTGGCCTCCTGGACCACGCGCTGCAGCTTCGCGAGGAAGTCACCCGCGCCGGCGATGGCCTTGATGAGGCTGAGCGCCGCGCCAAGGTCGATCCCCTTGAGCTTCTGCATGAGGTTGACGCCCTCTGCGGCGAGCTTCTGGATGAAGCCGCCCAGGCTGCCGGAGTTCTTCAGCGAGTCGATGAAGCCACCGATCGCCCCGGGATTGGTCTTGCCGAGTGCGCCGAGGAGGTTGCCGAAGTTCTCCCCGCTCAGCTTGTCCTGCGTCTGGGTGACGACGGAGCCGAGCTCGTCCGGGCTCAGGTGGGCGAGCACCTCGGGGTTGCTGTCCACGGCGTCCATGAGGGAGTCGGGGTCCTGCAGCACGGCGGCGGCGTCGGTGGAGCCCTGGGCCCAGGTGGCGGCATCCTCGGCGGCGGCCTCGTCCACGGCGGCGGCGCCAGCGTCCTCGGAGGCCGGCGGCTCCACGTACTCCTTCACCTTCAGGAAGAAGCTGTAGCGGCTCTCGTGGCCGGCGAGCTGCTTCACCTGGAAGTCGGCGATGAGCACGTCCGTCAGATCGGCACCGGCGATGGCGTCCGCGGCGAACGACATCGGCGTGGCCTTCATCTGCGCCTGGCGCAGCTCCTCGAGGGCGGCCTGCGTGTCCTCGCCCAGGAGGATGCCCTCCATGACGACGGTGACGGGCTCGCGCCCGAGGTCCTGGAAGATGTTTCCCGACTGCCCCGGCACGCGCTGCTGCACCAGGTTCCGGGTGTCCTCGGTGTAGATGTTGGTGAGCCCGATGAGCTCTATCTTTCCAATGCGTACGGCCATCTCAGAACTCCATCCGGGTGACGAAGCCCGACCGGGCGTTCAGCGTGTGCCGCACCGCGCGCACGCGGAGCACCTTGTCGGAGGCCAGCGCATGCACCGCATGCGTGGCGGGGATGTCAGCGAACTCCACGAGATCTCCCGGCTTCACGGCCGGGGCACCGAGCACCACGGCGAAGCCGCGCAGGGCGCGTGAGGCCAGCGCCTTCATCCGCGCCTCGGCCTGGGCGGTTGCGTCGTCGCCGGTCCGCACCGCGCCATCCCGGACCTCGCGCGACAGCTCGCCCTCGCTCCCGGATTGCACCTTGAAGTCCGCGTCGGCGGCGGCCTTGCCGCTGACCGAGGAGAGATCGGCGACGAGCCAGTGGGACTTCTCGGAGCCCTGGGTGCTCGCGGCGCCCTCGCCCCACACCTCCACGCCGTCGTAGGCCAGCGGGGTGCGCAGGAGCTCGATCTTCAGGACCTGCTCCCGATAGGTGAAGGTGTGATCCGCTCCGCCCTGCTTCGGCGCGGCGAAGTGCACCGCGCCCTCTCCATCCGTGTACACGTCGAAGCCACACTGCTCGGCCAGGCGGTGGATGTGGCGGAGCGCCCTCGGCCCGCGGTGGAGCACGTAGCTGGTGAACGTGGGGCCGTCCTCGACGGTGCCCGCGGTGGCTCCGGCTTTCTGGACCAGCTCACTGACGATGGAGCCGGCCGAGGTCTGTTCGTAGACCCCGCTCACGTCGAGCCGGGCGAGCTTCGCCAGCCCATCCGTGCCCACGATGAGGGTCGTGTC
The DNA here is from genome assembly GCF_024623785.1 of Archangium lipolyticum. Classification (NCBI taxonomy): domain Bacteria; kingdom Pseudomonadati; phylum Myxococcota; class Myxococcia; order Myxococcales; family Archangiaceae; genus Archangium; species Archangium lipolyticum. The sequence continues at coordinate 56,721 of NZ_JANKBZ010000013.1, read as the reverse complement.
CGGCGAGGCCTTCGTCTCCAGCACCGTGCCGGTGAAGACCGTGACGGCGCCGTTCCCGTCGTCGAGTGAGATCGTCGTCTCGTCCCCGGGCGCGGGTGGCTCCGAGTCCGAGGCCACCAGCTCCAGGTAGCAGCGTCCCCCGGCACCATCCATGGTCAGCTCGCTCACGATGGAGCGGACGTACCCGTTGCCCTGGCCGGCCTGGCTCGAGGCCTGGAAGGAGCCGATCGTCACTTCGTAGGCGATTCCAGCCATGGCTCAGACCTCCAACCCATGACGGCGTGCCGTCTCGCGAAGGATGTCGACCAGCGCGTCCTCCAACGTGCGCCGGTCCAGACCCTCCTGGGGAGCGGAGGGATCCAGGTGGACGTTGACGTTGAACGTGTTGCGCACGGCATTGCTCGGAGGCGCCGTCACGGTGCTCGCCGGGGCCGAGGCACGCTCCACGGTGAGCGCGGCGTGCGTGAGCTGGTGGGCCTGCTCCCAGACGGGTGCCAGGCCTCGCGTGACCTGCTCGGTAAGAGCGGCGGGGACGGTGCCGGGTCGAGGGCCGCTGCTGCCTTCGGAAGCGGGGAGCGGTGAGCTCACGGGGGCTCGGGACGAGGTGGAATCGAGGGCCGGTGAAGGTGAAGAGGAGGACTCGGGAGCAGGGAGGAACGTGAGCCGCTTCTTGGGGCTCGCGCTTCCGGCCGACTCGGGTCCGGAGTCCGCGCGGATGGGGGCACGGGCAGCGGTGGGCTCGATGGAGGAAGTGGGGCGAAGTTCCAGCCGGGTTTCGATTTCCTGCCGCGATGGGGGAGGGAGGACACGCACGACGCGCGGGCCTGGAGTGCTCCGCGGAGGAGGGGACAGCGCCTCGGCGCGAGCAGTGGAATCAGATGCCGGGTGCACTTCCGCGCGGGCAACGGACGGCGAAGGAGATGACGGAGCCTCGGCGCGGGCGACGTTCAGGGGAGGGGACAACGCTTCGGCGCGAGCCACGGAAGCGGATGTCATGGGTGCTTCAGCGCGGGAGACGGAAGGAGAAGCCGGTGACGGTGCCTGGACGTGAGAGATGGAAGGCGGAACCGGGTGTGTCTCGGTGCGGGAGACCGAAGGAGAAGCCGGGTGCGTTCCGGCGCGAACAGCGGAAGGCGGAGTCGATGACGGAGCCTCAGCGCGGGCGACGCTTGGGAGAAGGGACGGCGCTTCGGTGTGAGCCACGGAAGCGGATGTCTTGGGCGCTTCGGCGCGGGAGACGGAAGGAGAAGCCGGGAGCACCTCGGTACGAGCGATGGAAGGCGAAGGCGATGACGGAGCTTCGGCCCAGGCAGGGGAGGGCGTCGCGGACGGAATCGGTGCCTTCGCTCGGATGCCTGGGGGCGGGAGCGAGGTGGCGGAATGGATCGTCTCCTCGAGAGGCTCGACGGAGTACGAGGTGCTCGAAGCCGGGGATTCCGCACCAGGTGCGGTACGAGGCAGGAGCCGAACGATGCGCCTGCCGCGCTCCTGTGCACCCGGAGTGGCGGAGGCCGTCCTCGCCATGGGGTCGCTGCTCCGGACCTCCGCACGAGGAGCGGACAGGGACCGTGCGGCAACGGGAGCGCGTGTTCCGGCTTCCGTGATTGCGTCCTGGAAGGCAGAGGGCTCCGAGTCAGCCGGGAGTGGATCGAGGCTGCGGACCTCGGCGCGCGAGGGGGTGGGCTCGGACGAGGACACATTCACGGTCTCCGTCCCGACGGGGAAAGGCGATGAGGACAGGGCCGGAGTGGCCTCCGTCATCCCGGCTCGCGGGGCCGCGGCAGTCGACGAGCCAGGCTCCGTCCGCGCGCTCACCTGCCGCTCGGAAGTGGGCGGTTCCTGTGTGTCTTCCGCACTGGTGACAGGGGGCTGCTCGGGAAGCCGTGTGCCCAACTGCCTCGCGATGTCTTCCATCACCCGGAACGCCGGGCGGGAGAGGAATGAGACGATTCCCCGTGTCGTGGTGTTCGCGCGCATCACCCTGCCTCCACCTGGATCACCACCGCATCGGGATGATCCGCGAGCCCCGGAGTCCGAGGCGCCACCGGTGCCGGAGCCGAAGCCTCCGTCACCGCCAGAATCGCGAGCAGCCGGTCGATCTCCGCCGCCGGTGCCTCCCACACCTGCGAAGGCGTCCAACCGAGTGTCCGGCACAGGAGCAGCGTCAATCGCGCCAGTGCCTGGCCCTCGGCATCGGAGGCCCTCATCTTCTTGTCCTCGTCGCGCTCCCCAGCGGTGTTGAGTGCGACGACCACATCGAGCAGCGCGGCCGTGGTGGCTCCGTCCAGCATCGACAGCTCCACCCCCGCCGGATCGAGCGCCACGACGGACGCGGCGAGCATCGCGCGCAGGTAGCGCTCGAGGCCGAGCTCCCGGGTGCCATCGGGGCGCGCGGTGAGGCTCGCGCCCATGGCCCTCGAACGCTCGGAAAAGGTCCACGGCCGGAGCCGGGCGCGGAGGGTTCCAATGCGCAGCCATCCGTCCGGTCCCACGCCGGAGGCCGGCTCCCTGTCTCCACCGGTGGCCCACCACAGGGCCAGCGATGCCAGCTCCTCGTGGAGCGGGTCCGGTACACCGGAGTCGCGCAGCACGTCGCGCGAGAAACCTTCGTGATCGAAGCGGAGCCCGCGCTCATCGGCCCAGGCATGCCGGTCGAGCGCTCGCAGGTGCTCGTCGAACCGCCAGCGGCGCAGGTGGACGCACTCCCCCGAGCGCGTATCCACTCGCACCACCCGTTCGTCCGGGCCCTCGAAGTGGACGGAGAACGTCTTTCCGTCCACCTCGATCATGTGCGCGGGCTCCGCTCCCATGGGCTATTCCTCGCGCACTCGCGTGGCGGTGAACGCGTAGCTGGTGGCCGCGCTGCCGTGCGCGTCCAGACGGAAGGACTTGCCCTCCACGAAGCAGTCGTCGAACGACACCGTGCGCGTCTCGTCGTTGCCCTCGGTGCGCTTGAGGCTCGCGACGAGCTGGAACTTCGCGCGGTTCTGCAACAGCGTGTCGAGCTTGACGCTCGCGGAGCGGATCACCAGCTCGCCCTGCACGGTGCGCAGGCCGAAGATGACCTCGACACGCTCGTTGGAGCCGATGGCCCGGATGTCCTCGCGCTCGGTGACGACGCGGAAGACGAGCGACTGGAGTCCCTCGACGGCCTCACCGTCGACGAGGATGCTGCTGCGATTGGCGGAGAATACCGTTGGCATCTGCGTGTTTCCTCATCAGACCTGGACCGTGATGGTCGCGTAGACGTAGTCAATGGCTCGCACGGGCCGCACGGCCAGGTTCACCCTGACGATGCCCAGCGCGAAGTCCTCCTGAGAGGAATAGACCTCCACCTTGAAGGCGGGATCCTTCCCATCCGTGGAGGGGACGATGGCGCCGTCCTTCTCCATCTGGAGCATCGCCTCGGTCAGCTTCTGCTTGAGCGCGCTGCGCCCATCCGCGGTGTTGAGCTGGCCGATGAAGAGGTTGCCGATCATCTTCAGCGTGCGCACGGCCCGGTCGGCCACGCGGCGCACGTTGATCTGATCTCCATCCGTGGTGAGCCCGCGCAGCACGATGGTGCCGCGGCCGCGCTCGAGCACCACGGGGACCACGTTGCCCTTGAGCAGGGTCTTCTGGTCATCCACCGGGATGGGCGGCAGCTCGCCCGCGCCGGAGATGCGCTTGAAGGTGGGCGAGTAGAAGTAGGGGAGGTTGCCCACGAGGCCGGCCACCGCGCCCGCCACGCCGTTGGGCGCCACCAGCACGAACCGGTCGCTCACCAGGTTGCTGGCGAGCTGCACGAACTCCTCCATGGTGCCCGCGTCCGGCACCTGGCCGAAGCCGAGGCGGCCCTTGCAGTCGTCGCTCAGGTTGTTGCAGTGGCTGATGACGTCGCCGTAGATGCGTGTCACCTTCGCCCGATCCGAGAAGTCCTGGATGGCGGCGAGGACCATGTCCACGTCGGGCTCGTCCTGGAGGCGGCGGAGCGCGGCGGCATAGTCGTCGGCGGTCGCGTCCTTGCCGCCCGCGAGCGTGTACACGTCCGCGGTGGGCCAGCCGAGCGCCTTCGACTCGTCCACCTTCACGTAGGCGGAGCCCGCCTTGAGCGCCGCGGTCAGCGACTCCAGGGTCAGGCTGCGGTGCACCTCGAGGACGACTTCCTTCCCATTGCTCTCCCCCAGGACCTGCAGGTCGAAGGAGATGCTCTGATCGAGGTTGTTGCGGTACTCGATCTTGACGCCGATGCCATTGGCCCAGGGCCCCGGGGCGCGCGCCACGAGGGTGATGCCGGCGCCGGCCTTGGCGTCCTTGCCCTTGGGAGCGTCCTTGGCGGCGTCCTTGGGCGGCTCCGCCGCACCCTTGGTCGCGTCCGCGGGGATGACCACCTTCGCGGTGGCCCCGGCGCTGGCGGGCAACGGCGAGATGACCAGCTCGGAGACGCCATTGTCGAGCGCCTGCTTCGCCTCGGGCAGGCTGTAGGCGCTGGCGCGTCCCAGCACTCCCACGAAGCGCGACCAGTTGCTCGCGCGCACGACCTTGCCGGGATTCTCCTCGGTGAAGCCGATGAGGCCCAGCACTCCGGACGGCGCGAGCTGCTGGGGAAGGACTTCCTTGACGACGGTTACCTGGACTCCAGGAATGATGAGGCCACTGGCCATGTGCTCTCCGGACCCTCGGGGACGAGGGGGTGGATGACCCTGCTCAGGGTGCAGGTTCCCCGGACCGCGCGCCTTGGCGGTTCACGCACGCCCTCGGGCGCACGCGGTCCTCTTCTTCAGATGGATGTGGAACGCGACCGGCCGGCTGGGATCAGCTCTTGGCCTTGGTCGTGGAGGTATCCGTGGCCGGAGTGGTACCCGTGGTGTTACCGGCGGGCAGGGCCTTGGCGTCGACGGTGATCGGCTCGGGCAGCAGCAGGGCCTCCGTCTTCTTCACCATCTCCAGGGTGATCGGCTTGAGGGTCGGGGGCTGGCCGGCGAGCGCCAGGCCGACATTCATGAGCAGGTCCACGATGGCCGCGATGTGGTCGATGCCGATGCTCACGAAGTCGACGATCACGTTGAGGAAGCGCCGGCTGGTCTCGACGACGTTCTGCACGGTGGCGGGCAGCAGGTCGAGCGTCGAGTTGACCAGATCCCTGCCCGCGCCGAGGACCTCCTTGAACATCGTCAGGACGTCCTTGTCGAGGAACGGCTCGATGACCTCCTTGACCTTGGTCAGGATCGTCTTCAGGACGTCCTGGATCTTGGTCAACATCGACTTGAGGGGGTCCTTGAAGCCCTCCATCAGCTTCGTGTAGCCGGCACCGGTGACCGCCTTGTAGAGCCTGTAGAGCGCCAGCTCGACCTTGTAGGCGACGTTGTTGACGGTGTTGAGGGTATCGGACGCGTTCATGACCAGGTCAGCCATTGCAACCTCTTCCTTGTGGGTGGAGCGGGTTCCGCCGTTCGCACCCCGGAAGACGACCCAGGTCATTCTTTGTGACATTCCCTGAGAAATGGCGCCGGGAGGTTCCTCCACCTCTACCGGCGGTTCGATCCCTCAGGCGGTCTTGACAATGCCTCGCTCGACCGTGACGGGCCACGGCGTCAGCCTCTGGCCGGCACACGGGCCTCCGACGCACACCCCGTCCTCGAGCTGGAACAGCGCTCCGTGCCACGAACAGGCGATCAGCCGGGCATCGGGCGTCAGGTAGTTGTCGAGCTTCTGCGCCAGCGGCAATCCCTGGTGCGGGCAGCGGTCCACGTAGCCCCGGACCATCTCTCCGGTACGCACCAGGAAGCCGTGGAAGAAGGCGTCATCGATCTGAAGGACGAAGTTGCGCGCCCCGGGATCCGCCAGTGCGTCGAGCGTGCAGAGCGCGACGCCAGCGGGAGTCTCGAAGACGCGCGCGCGTCCTCCGGTCATCGACGCGGCTCCGTGACGACCTGGTCGATCGCTCCGAAGATGGAGCGGCCCGCTTCGTCCTGCATCTCGATGCGCACGCGGTCGCCCCGGCGGAGGAAGGGCGTCTTCGGTGCCCCCGTCAGCAGGGTCTCGACGGTCCGCACCTCGGCGATACAGGAGTAGCCGAGCCCTCCGTCGCGGATGGGCTTCCCGGGACCGCCATCCGCATCGCGGTTCGACACGGTACCCGAGCCGATGATGGAGCCCGCGCACAGGTCACGCGTCCGGGCGGCGTGCGCGACCAGGGTGCCGAAGTCGAACGTCATGTCCACGCCCGCGTCCGCGCGTCCGAAGGGCTCCCCGTTCAAGGAGACCCGCAGTGCCCCGTGCAGCTTGCCCTCGCGCCATGCCGGACCGAGCGCATCGGGCGTGACCGCGACCGGCGAGAAGGAAGAGGCCGGCTTGGACTGGAAGAAGCCGAAACCCTTGGCCAGCTCCGCCGGGATGAGGTTCCGGAGCGACACGTCATTGACCAGCATGACGAGCCGGATCGCCTGGAGGGCCTCCTCACGCGTCGCGCCCTGCCTCACGTCACCGGTGATGACCGCGACCTCTCCCTCCAGGTCACAGCCCCAGCTCTCGTCCGCGAGCGGGATGGGCTCACGAGGGCCGATGAAGCCGTCCGAGCCACCCTGGTACATGAGCGGGTCGGTCCAGAAGCTCTCGGGCATCTCGGCCTTGCGCGCCTTGCGCACCAGCGCCACGTGGTTCACGTACGCCGAGCCGTCCGCCCACTGGTAGGCGCGTGGCAGCGGCGCGGCGCACTCCTCCTCGGAGAACGGTTTGCCCGGCGCCTCACGCTGGTTCAGGGCCGCGGCGAGCGCCCGGAGTGGCCCCTCACAGCGCTCCCATTCGTCCAATGCACGCTGGAGCGTCGGCGCGATCGCCGTGGCGTCGACATACGTGGACAGGTCATCCGAGACGACGACCAGCCGGCCGTCGCGCCCCGACTTCAGCGAGGCGAGCTTCACCGCTGCTTCTCCGCGTTCGTCCCGGGCAGCCGGGCCTTCTGGAAGCTCGACCAGCAGGCGTCGTAGTCACGCTGCAGGGCGGGGGTCTCCATCGCGAAGGACGTCGGGGCGATCACCCACCGGGACTCGAACATGAACGCGAGCGTGTCGGCGATCTTGTGGGGCGCGAGCTTCACTTCCACCGCGCGCTCGTAGGTCTCGCGGTCCGGGCCGTGGCCGCTCATGCAGTTGTGCAGCGACGCGCCGCCCGGCAGGAAGCCCTCGGCCTTCGCGTCGTACGCGCCGTGCACCAGCCCCATGAACTCGCTCATGATGTTGCGGTGGAACCAGGGCGGGCGGAAGGTGTTCTCGGCGACCATCCACCGCGGCGGGAAGATGACGAAGTCGCAGTTGGCCACCCCGGGGCTCTCGCTCGGCGAGGTGAGCACCGTGAAGATCGACGGATCCGGGTGGTCGTAGCTCACCGTGCCGATCGTGTTGAAGCGCGCCAGGTCGTACTTGTACGGCGCCAGGTTGCCGTGCCAGGCCACCACGTCCAGCGGCGAGTGGTCGAGCTCGGCTGACCAGAGACGGCCCTGGAACTTCTGCACGACGCGCGTCGGCCGGTCCACGTCCTCGAACGCGGCGACCGGCGTGAGGAAGTCACGCGGGTTGGCCAGCCCGTTCGCGCCGATCGGCCCCAGCTCGGGGAGCCGGAACAGCGCGCCGTAGTTCTCGCAGATGTACCCGGCCGCCTCACCATCGGGCAGCTCGGCGCGGAAGCGCACGCCGCGCGGCACGATGCCGACCTCACCCGGCGCGAGCCCCAGCACGCCCATCTCGGTCACGAGCCGGAGCCGCCCCGACTGCGGGACGATCAGCAGCTCTCCATCCGCGTCGAAGAACACCGTGTCCGTCATCGACCGGTTGGCCAGGTACTGGTGGATCGCCACGCCCGTGCCGAGCGACGGCGCGCCGTTCCCACCGAACGTCACCAGCCCCTCGAGGAAGTCGGTCGGCTGGGACGGACGCGGGAGTGGGCTCCAGCGCAGGCGGTTGGGCGTGACGGGCGCCTCGGTGAAGGGCCCGCTGCGCAGCAGGCCCTCCGGATGCGGACGGAAGGGCGCATGGCTCGAGCTGGGACGCAGCCGGTACAGCCAACTGCGGCGGTTCTCGCGCCGGGGCGCCGTGAACGCCGTGCCCGAGAGCTGCTCCGCGTACAGTCCGTACGGCACGCGCTGGGGTGAGTTCTGCCCCTCCGGCAGCGCGCCCTTGACGGCCTCCGTCGCGAGCTCGTTGCCGAATCCCGACATGTATCCGTCCATCGCCATGTTCCCCTCCGTGGGTTGCGCTCTCGCGGATGACTACCGCTTGGTCGTCACCTGGATGACGCCGCGACGGATCTGATCGAGCTCGATGGACTCGAACAGCGCTTGGAAGTTCCCGTTGCCGAACCCCTCGTTCCCCTTGCGCTGGATGATCTCGAAGAAGATCGGACCGAAGAGGTTCTCGGTGAAGATCTGCAGCAGGAAGCCCTCCGACTTGCTGCCGTCGATGAGGATGCGGTTCTTCTTCATCCGCTCCAGATCCTCGCCGTGGCCCGGCACCCGCTTGTCCACCAGCTCGTAGTAGGTCTCGATGGTGTCCTGGAAGATGACCCCGCGCTGGCGCAGCTTCTCCACCGTCCCGTAGATGTCGTCGGTGGTCAGCGCCAGGTGCTGGATGCCCTCACCCTTGTACTGGCGGATGAACTCCTCGATCTGCGACTTGTCGTCCTGGCTCTCGTTGAGCGGGATGCGGATGGCGCGGTCCGGGGCGATCATCGCCTGCGAGAACAGGCCGGTCGCCTGGCCCTTGATGTCGAAGTACTTCTGCTCGGTGAAGCCGAACACGCGGTTGTAGAAGCTCGACCAGGTGCGCATCTCGCCCCGGCGCACGTTGTGCGTGAGGTGGTCGAGGATGTCCAGGCCCGTGCTGTTCTTCGCCTCCGCCTCCACGGCCCCGGGAATCTGGCGCCAGTCGTCATAGAGCGAGCCCTTCGCCCCGTAGCGGTCGACGAGATAGAGGAGGCTGCCACCGATGCCCTGGAGCACATAGCTGTCCGGGCCGAGCGTGCCCGCGTTCGGATCCGCCGGCTTCGCGCCGCGCTCGATGGCCAGCTCGTAGGCCTTCTTCGCGTTGGCCACGCGGAAAGCCATGCCGTTGGCCGACGGGCCGTGCAGCGCCCGGAACTCGGCCGCCTGTCCGGTCGGCTCGCGGTTCACCAGCAGGTTGATGCCGCCCTGCTTGTAGCGGACGACGTCCTTCGTCGGGTGCGTCGCGTAGGCCGTGAAGCCCAGCCGCTCGATCAGATCGATCATCTTGCCGGGCTCCGGCGAGGTGAACTCGACGAACTCGAAACCATTCAACCCGAGGGGATTCTCCGCCACGTCGCTCATGATCTGGATGCCTCCGTAATCTCTCCAGATAGTAACATCTGAAACTAACCACGCAAGACATTGCTAGCAGCATGTCAAATGGGTGACGGGCAGGCCCCTGCTTCATTGCCAGCCCAACGAACGAGCAGGGGTGATGCGGCGCGTCAGCGGCGGGTGAGCACGCGATCGGCGGCGGCTTCCAGACGGCGGAGCACGTCCTTGAGCCCGGCGATCTCCTGTTCACCGAGCCCCTCGAGCACCTCGGCCTCGAGCTCGAGCACCGCGGGGACGACCCGGGCGTAGAGCTTCTGCCCCTCGGCGGTGAGCGAGAGCCGGAGGGAGCGGCCGTCCTCGGCGTTCGTCACGCGCCGCAGGAGCCTGCGCCGCTCGAGCACCTGCGCGGCGCGGCTCACCGTCACCTTGTCCATCTTGGTGTGGCCGACGATCTCCTGCTGGGTGAGCTCGTCGTTCTCAGCCAGAACGGTGATGACGCGCCACTCGTGCATCTTGAGGCCGAAGTGCTCCTCGTACGCCCGGGCGATCACCTGGCTCACCGCGTTGGAGGCGAGCGAGAGCCGGTACGGCAGGAACTCCTCGAGCTTGAGATGGGAGCGCGTCACGGGGACGTCCGCGGGTTCCTAGGCGGCCCTGGAGCCGGAGGGCTTCCAGTTGGCGAAGAAGCGCGACTTGAACCGGGCGCAGTACTCCACGAGGTTGCCCTGGGACAGGGTGTGCTGCTTGAAGTCCGAGTCCACCGGGAAGGCGATGATGCCCACCAGGAACGCGTAGACCGTCGCGTCGAAGGAGGTGGGCGTCTCGTCGAGCAGGAACGGCTTGTTGCCCATGATGGTCGCCACGGCGGTGATGTCGTCCTTGCCCAGCTTCTGGACCTCCTCGAAGTTGTGGCGGCCCATGCCCTGGGCATGGAGGGTCTTGAACATCTTCCGGCGCAGCACCGGCAGCATGACGTTGCCCACGACCACCGGCAGCATCGTCTCGAGCACCGGCACATAGGCGCGCCAGCCCGCCTCGTCCACCCAGCGCGTGTACACGATGTTCCAGTAGGTGGACTCCTCCAACATGCGCCGGACCGAGTGGCCGATCGCCACCTGCTCCGCGGTCAGCTTGCTGTCGAGCGGATCCCCATACTTCTGCTTGAGGTACTCGATGATGAACTGGGAGTCGCCCATGAGACGTCCGTCGACATCGACGTAGGGCACCTTGCCCTTGGGCGCCTTGCGGAGATCCGCCGGCTGCACCTGATAGGTCTGGCCCGTCATGCGCAGGTAGGACTCCAGCTTGATACAGAACGGGCTGAGGTTGGGGGTACCCCAGGCGGTGGGGGTCTGATAGAGGGTGATCATCGCTGTCGTCTCATCCTGTCGCAGACTGCTCGAGTTGTTCATCCGTGCGCGCCGCCCGTGCTGGCCGGACGCTCACCTGGACTCCACTGAATGCGGCGTTGCCACTGATGGCATCGAGGGCACGGTCGTCCGTGAGGTCGTTGATGCTCACGCCCGCGTGTGCTCCGGCGACCTGGAGCCGCACACCCTCGCGCCCGTGCCCGTAGCCGTGGGGCAGGCTCACCACTCCGGGCATGACCTCTTCCGTCACGTTCACGGGAGCTTGGACCTCCCCGACCCGTGAAGTGATCACAGCTTCCTCGCCCTCGCTCAGGCCCAGCCGCCGGGCATCCTCCGGGTGCACCATCAGTGTGCACCGGGGCTTGCCCTTGACGAGCCGGGGCACGTTGTGCAGCCACGAGTTGTTGTCCCTCAGGTGGCGCCGCCCGATGAGCAGCAGCGCTCCTTCCTCGGGAGCCCCCGTGCCTTCCAGGAAGGTGTGGCGCAGCCGGTGCACGTCGGCCACCAGCACGTCCGGGGCGAGGTGGATGCGGCGAGCCTTCGTGGCCAGCCGCCCGGGCAGGCTCGGCTTCAGGGGCCCGAGGTCCACACCGTGCGGTTTCGCTTTCAGGCTCGCGAGGCTCAGGCCCTTGCGGAAGGGGCGGAGCTTCATGCCGTACGGGCCCGCGCGCAGCCCCAGGTCCAGGATGCCGTCCGGGCCGAGCGCCTTCAGGGCACGGTACGTCAGCTCGCCGCGCACGCGGGGAGCGCCCCGGAGCGTCTCCAGGCGGTGCTTCAGCTCCAGGAAGATCTCCCAGTCGTGGCGCGAGTCCGGACCGGGCGTGAAGAGCGGGGGCGAGTACTTCGCCGTGTTGCGCACGGCCAGCGCGTGGAACGCGAGGTCGTAGTGGCTGCGCTCCAGGTGCGTGGTGGGCGGGAGGATGAGGTGCGCGTGCCGCGTCGTCTCGTTGATGTACGGGTCGATGCACACCATGAAGTCGAGCGACGCGAGCGCCTTGTCGAGCTGCCGCCCGTTGGGCGTGGACACCACCGGGTTGCCCGCGGAGGTGAGCATCGCGCGGATGCGCCCGGGGCCCTCGGTGAGGATCTCCTCGCCGAGCGCGGCCACCGGCAGCTCACCGGAGAACTCGGGCAGTGCGCGTACCCGGCTCCTGAAGCGGGCGAAGCCGCCGCGGTTCATGGACATCGCGCGGGGTCCGCCCACCACGTCGAAGGCCGGCCGGGTGAAGAGGGCGCCCCCCTGACGGTCGAAGTTCCCCGTCACGATGTTGATGAGGTTGATGAGCCACTGGCACATCGCGCCGAAGGACTGCGTGGAGACGCCGATGCGGCCGTAGCAGACGGCGGACTCCGCGGCGGACAGCTCGCGGGCGATCCGCCGGGTGGTATCCGCCGGCACGCCGGTGTGGGGCGCGGCGCGCTCGGGGGTGAAGTCGCGCGCCAACTCGCGGATGGCGGCCAGGCCGTCGGAGAGCTCCGCGAGCCGGCCGAGCTTCGGGCCCGCCTCCTCCAGCAGGACGTGCAGCAGGGAGAAGAGCCACAGGGCGTCCGTGCCGGGACGGATGAAGAGGTGCTCGTCCGCGACCTGGGCGGTCTCCGTCTTCCGGGGGTCCACGACCACCACCCGCCCGCCGCGCTTCTGGATGGCCTTGAGCCGGTCCTTCACGCCCGGCGCGCTCATCAGGCTGCCGTTGGAGGCGAGCGGGTTGGCCCCGAGGATGAGCATGTAGCGCGTGTGATCGATGTCCGGGATGGGGATGAGGAACTGGTGCCCGAACATCAGGTACGCGGCGAGCTGGTGGGGCAGCTGGTCCACCGACGACGCGGAGAACTTGTTCTTCGTGCGCAGAGCCCGCAGGAGGAACGGCAGGAACATCATCGCGCCGTGGTCGTGCACGGTGGGGTTGCCCACGTACACGCCCAGGGCGTCCCTGCCGTGCTCCTCCTGGATGGCGTGGAAACGCCGCGCGGTCTCGTCCAGCGCCTCCTCCCAGGAGATGGGCTCCCAGCCGGTGGCGGTGCGCCGCATCGGTTGACGCAGCCGGTCGGGGTCCTCGTGGAGATCCTGTAGCGCGACCGCCTTGGGGCAGATGTGGCCCTTGCTGAACGGATCCGCCTCGTCACCCCGGATGGAGGTGATCCGGCCCTGGGCGGTCTCGATGCGCAGGCCGCACATGGCCTCGCACAGATTGCAGGTGCGGAAGTGCAGCTCGGATGGAGGAGCGGTCTTGCTCATCAGGGGGGGCCTCTAGGGACCACGGGCGGCGGTATTGAAGGCGGTGGCATTCAACCACATCCGGACGCGAACAGGGGGCGATCCCCGGAAACGCAACCAGAGGGTGACAGTTTTACGCCGGGTTGGTGTTCCAGGGGGCAGGTAACGCGACGCGGCCTGGTGGGCTGGCGTCCTTTCATGGAGGCGGAGCATGTGGAAGAGCCTGGGTGTAGGAGTGGCCGTGCTGATGTTCCTGCCCGCCTGCGGGCTGTTCGTGGTGCAGGGCGACGGACACAAGGTCACCCAATCGCGTGAGGTCCCCGCCGTTTTCACCAGGGTGGAGAATCACACCCCCCTTGATGTGGTGGTGCGCGAGGCCGATTCCAGCTCCGTCTCCCTCACCCTGGACGAGAACCTGCAGCGCTACGTCACCGCCCGTGTCTCCGGGGATGCGCTCATCATCGAGGACTCGGAGAACCTGTACTACTCGGGCGAGGGCCGCGTGGTGGCGACGCTGCCGCGCTTCCTCGGCGCGAAGAACGACGGCTCCGGCGCGTTCCTCGTCGAGGGCGTCACCCAGGCCAACGCGCTCACCTTCGAGCTCGATGGCTCGGGCACCGTGCGCTACTGCGGGCCGGCGAGCAGCCTCACCGCGAGCCTCGGGGGCTCCGGCGACATGACGCTCTGCACCCCGGAGGCGCAGGTGCTGGAGAGCGTGAGCCTGGACCTCGATGGCTCCGGGACGCTCACCTATGACGGTTCCGCGAAGCAGCTGGAGGCATCCAGCGAGGGGTCCGGCGGCATGAACCTCACCGGCTCGGCGCAGCGGCTGGTGATCCGGGCGGACGGCAGTGGGGGCGTCGAGGCCCGCGGTCTCACCAGCTCGACCGCCTACCTGAGCGTGTCCGGCTCCGGCGGGGTGACCGCCACCGTGCAGGACAGCGTGTCCGTGCGCATCGACGGCTCCGGCGGCGTGGACCTCTGGGGTAACGCCTCGGTGCGCGACGTGACTCTCGACGGCAGCGGGAACTTCCGCCGCCACTGAGCCAGAAGCGCGCCTTCCACGGCCGCACAGGGGGCCTTTTCCCGTTCGCCCGGTTCACCGGGGAGCGGGGGAGGGCCCTCTCTCGTTTTCCGGGAGTCGCCGCCTCTCCTTCCATGAGAGGGCGGCCTGCCACGATCTCTTCGGATGCAGGACGGAGGCTCCGGTTATATGACGCACGCACCTTTCCGGACCCCCTCTCCCCGAGATTCCATGCTCACCCTGCGTGGCGCCCCCGCCCTCTCCGAGTTCCGTCTGGCCAAGTTGCTCGCTCGCTGCCGCGAGCTGGAGCCGGCCGTGGCCTCTGTCTACGCGGAGTTCGTGCACTTCGTCGATGTCGCGACGCCCCTCTCCGAGTCCGAGCGGTCCTTGATGGACCGGCTGCTGGAGTACGGCCCCCGGCTGGCCCGGGGCGAGCGGCGCGGCAGCCTTCAGCTCGTCATCCCGCGCCCCGGCACCATCTCTCCCTGGTCCTCGAAGGCCACGGACATCTTCCAGAACTGCGGCCTGCGTGGCGTGCGGCGCGTCGAGCGAGGCATCGCCTGGTGGATCGCCGACGGAGCCGGCAAGCCCCTGAGCCCCGGGCAGCTCGCCCGCGTGCAGCCGGTGCTGCACGACCGGATGACGCAGGCGGTGGTGGGGCGCGAGGAGGACGCCGCCATCCTCTTCGCCGCGCACACGCCCCGGCCGCTCACCACGGTGGACGTGCTGGGCGGAGGCCGGGCCGCGCTCGCCACCGCGAACCGTGAGCTGGGCCTGGCCCTGGCCGAGGATGAGATCGACTACCTGGTGACGCGCTTCACCGGGCTGAAGCGCAACCCCACGGACGTCGAGCTGATGATGTTCGCGCAGGCCAACAGCGAGCACTGCCGGCACAAGATCTTCAACGCCTCGTGGACCATCGATGGGGTGGAGCAGGAGCGCTCGCTCTTCCAGTCCATCAAGAACACGTACGCGGCCCATCAAGAGGGCGTGCTGTCGGCGTACAAGGACAACGCCGCGGTGATGGAGGGCTTCGAGGTGGAGCGCCTCTTCCCGGACGCGGCCAGCGGCGAGTACCGCTTCCACCGCGAGCACGCGCACATCTTGATGAAGGTGGAGACGCACAACCATCCCACCGCCATCTCGCCGCACCCGGGGGCCTCGACGGGCGCGGGCGGAGAGATTCGTGACGAGGGCGCCACGGGCCGGGGTGCGAAGCCCAAGGCGGGCCTGAGCGGGTTCTCCGTGTCGAACCTGCGCATCCCGGGCTACGAGCAGCCCTGGGAGCAGCCCTACGGCAAGCCGGAGCGCATCGTGTCGGCGCTCGACATCATGATCGACGGCCCGCTGGGCGGCGCCGCCTTCAACAACGAGTTCGGCCGGCCCAACCTGTGCGGCTACTTCCGCAGCTTCGAGCTGCAGGTGTCCACGCCCGAGGGCCCCGAGGTGCGCGGCTACCACAAGCCGATCATGATCGCCGGGGGCCTGGGCAACATCCGGGCCCAGCACGTGCAGAAGGGGAAGCTCCAGCCGGGGGACAAGATCGTCGTGCTGGGTGGCCCGGCGATGCTCATCGGTCTGGGCGGTGGCGCGGCGTCCTCGATGGCGCAGGGCGCGAGCGCGGCGGACCTCGATTTCGCCTCGGTGCAGCGAGACAACCCGGAGATGGAGCGGCGCTGCCAGGAGGTCATCGACCGGTGCTGGGCCCAGGGTGAGGCCAACCCCATCCGCTCCATCCACGACGTGGGCGCGGGCGGGCTGTCCAACGCGGTGCCGGAGCTGATCCACGACAACGACCTGGGTGGACGCTTCGAGCTGCGCGAGGTGCCGAACGCCGAGCCCGGCATGGCACCGGTGGAGATCTGGTGCAACGAGGCGCAGGAGCGCTACGTGCTGGCCATCGCGCCGGAGGACCTGCCGCGCTTCCAGGCGCTGTGCGAGCGCGAGCGGGCGCCCTTCGCGGTGCTGGGAGAGGCCACCGAGGAGCAGGTGCTGAAGCTGACGGACCGGCAGTTCGGCAACGCGCCCATCGACATCCCGATGGACGTGCTGTTCGGCAAGCCGCCGCGCATGCACCGGGACGTGAAGTCGCGCCCGCTGACGCACGCCGAGCTGAAGCTGGACGCGCCGGTGAAGGAGCTGCTGACACGGGTGCTCGGGCACCCCACGGTGGCGGACAAGGGCTTCCTCATCACCATCGGTGACCGGACGGTGTCGGGCCTGACGGCGAGGGACCAGATGGTGGGTCCGTGGCAGGTGCCGGTGGCCGACTGCGCGGTGACGCTGTCGGCGCATACGGGCTACACGGGCGAGGCCATGTCCATGGGCGAGCGCACGCCGGTGGCACTCCTCGACGCGGCCGCCTCGGCGCGCATGGCGGTGGCCGAGGCCGTGACGAACATCGCCTCGGCGCGCATCGGGAAGCTGGGGGACGTGAAGCTGTCCGCGAACTGGATGGCCGCCGCCGGCAGCCCGGGCGAGGACGCCAACCTGTACGCCGCGGTGAAGGCGGTGGGCATGGAGCTGTGCCCGGCGCTGGGCCTCACCATCCCGGTGGGCAAGGACTCCATGTCCATGCGCACGGTGTGGGAGGAGAAGGGCGCCCGGAAGGCGGTCGTCTCTCCGCTGTCGCTCATCGTGTCGGCCTTCGCGCCGGTGCTCGACGTGCGCAGCTCGCTCACGCCGCAGCTGCGCGAGCTGGACTCGGACACGCGGCTGGTGTTCGTGGACCTCGCGGGCGGCAAGCAGCGGCTGGGTGGCTCGGTGCTGGCACAGACCTGGTCCCAGGTGGGACAGCGCTGCCCGGACGTGGAGAGCCCCGAGCTGCTCAAGGGCTTCTTCTCCGCGATGCAGGTGCTCAACGAGGAGGGGCTGCTGCTGGCCTACCATGACCGCTCGGACGGTGGCCTCCTCACCACGTTGGTGGAGATGGCCTTCGCGGGCCACTGCGGCTTCGAGGTGGACGTGACCGCGCTGGGCTCGGATGCCGTCGCGGCGCTCTTCAACGAAGAGCTCGGCGCGGTGCTGCAGGTGAAGGCCACGAACCAGGCGCGCGTGCGCGAGGTGCTGACACTTCACGGGCTGGGCTCCGCGTACCAGGAGCTCGGCCGGCCCCGGGCGGAGCCGACGGTGCAGGTGCGCCACGGCGGGAAGGCCCTCCTGGAGGAGGACACGGTGGCGCTGCGCAAGGTGTGGTCGCGCGTCAGCTACGAGATGCAGAAGCTGCGCGACAACCCGCGCTGCGCCGAGGAGGAGTACGCCGCCAAGTGCGACCCGGCCGATCCCGGCCTGTCGCCCCGGCTCACGTTCGATCCGACGGAGGACGTAGCGGCGCCGTACATCGCCAGGGGCGTGAAGCCCCGGGTGGCCATCCTGCGGGAGCAGGGGGTGAACAGCCAGCTCGAGATGGCGCGAGCGTTCATCCGCGCGGGCTTCAACGCGGTGGACGTGCACATGAGTGACATCCTGGCGGGACGGGTGTCGCTGAAGGACTTCACGGGCGTCGCGGCCTGCGGAGGCTTCTCCTACGGCGATGTGCTGGGCGCGGGCGGCGGCTGGGCGCGGTCCATCCTGTTCAACGCGCGTGCCCGGGACGAGTTCGCCGCGTTCTTCGCGCGCTCGGGGACGTTCGCCCTGGGCATCTGCAACGGCTGCCAGATGATGTCGCAGCTGCGCGACCTCATCCCGGGGGCCGAACACTTCCCGCACTTCGTGCGCAACGCCTCGGAGCAGTTCGAGGCGCGGCTGGTGCAGGTGGAGGTGGCGGAGAGCCCGTCGCTGTTCTTCAAGGGCATGGCGGGCAGCCGCATCCTCATCGCGTCGTCGCACGGAGAGGGGAGGGCGGAGTTCTCCAGTGCCGGGGAGGCCGCGCGGGTGAACGGGCTGGGCGTGGTGCCGGTGCGCTTCGTGGACAACCACGGGCGGGTGACGGAGACGTACCCGGCGAACCCGAACGGCTCGCCACACGGAATCGCGGGCATGACGTCGAGGGATGGGCGCGTCACCATCATGATGCCGCACCCGGAGCGCGTGAGCCGCAGCGTGCAGTACTCCTGGTGCCCGCCGGAGTGGGGCGAGGACGGCCCCTGGATGCGGATGTTCCGCAACGTCCGCGCCGTCCTGGGCTGAAGCCTTTCAGGTCATTCCCTCGGAGGAGCGCGGTCTCCTCCGAGGGGAGTTCCACTATGCGTGACGACGTTCGCGATTCACAGCTCAGGCTCTGTGAAGAACATGGAACGCCATTCGTTGAGTCCCCCTCCGACATGAAGGTTGGTATTTCCCTCAATGTGAAGACGGGACTCATGCCCATCAACGGACTGAGGCATCCCATCCAGGGGGACACCACAGGCTGGTACATCTGGGCAGGTGGCGAGCCCTCCGCAGCCTCTGATTTCTTCCAGCCCGTGCATGTGGCCCACCTGGCCGAATGGTGTCCGCAAGCGTTGAAGTTCCTGGGGCTTCCTCCTGGTTGGAGGTTTCTGGTCGCGGATGGCCATGAGGATGTGTGGGAGGACCCCAGCCTGCTCGACACGTGAACAACCTGGGGATGGCGGCGGCTTCAGGTCATTGCCTCGGAGGAGCGCGGTCCCTCCCATGAGGTGACGGCTACTTGAAATCCAGGCTGCCTTCCAGCGAGGTCCACCACCTCGGCGCGAGCGGCTTGCTCGCGGGCTTCTGCGTGAAGAAGTCCGCGTAGTGGCCGATGGCGCCATCGAATTGGGAGCGGAGGCTGAGCCGGTATGCGCCGCGGAAGGAGGGGTTCATGTATGACGTCTCATCCAGGCGCAGGCGGAAGGGTTTGAAGGAGGTCACCGAGCCTGGCGCCGTCACCTTCCAGCTGAACTTCTGGAAGGAGTTGTCGAAGTCCGGGGTCATGGAGAGCTCCACCAGCTGCGCGGCGGCATCCACGCTCCACCGGAAGACGAGGCCGCCAGGCCCGGAGAAGACGGGGGCGGGCTCGCTCCACGACCCCAGGGCGGTGGGCGAGGTCAGGGTCATCGGCTTCGGGAACGAGAGCGTCACGGAGGAGCTGTTCTCCACGGGAACCCGGGCGGACGCCGACCCGGACGGGAGCTCGTAGGCCGCACCCACGTCGACCAGGAGCATCGCACGGGTCGTGTCGAAGGGAGCCGTCAGCGCGATGGTCGGGACGGAAGACGGGATGCCCCGCGTGGGGGAGTGGAAGGTGTCCCTGTACGTATCGAAGAGGTACTGGCCGTCCTGGTAGAACACGAGCCACGCGCTGGCGAAGTCCTGCTGGTAGACCTGCGCGCCATTGACGGTCAGCTGCATCCGCTGGTCGACCGGGTGGTCGAGCGCGACATCCTGCCCGGAGACCTGCTGCCAGGCGGGCGCCGGGATGCCCCGCTTCAAACCGACGACCCTCTTGGGTTCAAAGGGGTTGGACGTGTCCTCTTCGATCGCGAACAGGTCCACCACCGCGGGCAGCGTGCCCTCGACCTGGATGCGGAAGCTCCCGTCCGCGTTCACCAAGGAGCTGCCCCGGACGCCCTGGCCGACGGCATGCAAGTACACGCCGTGCGTGTCGCGCATCCCCGTCACCTTGCCGCTGATGAACGCGCGCGGCGGGTTCTGCGCGGGCGGGTCCTCCGACTTGAGTGGCAGCCAGACCTCCGGCCTCTCGAGTGCGAGATAGGTGAACGCCTGCGAGAAGCCGGAGGGGTCTTTCACCACCAGGGTGACGTTCTGGGGCCCCACGAGCGAGGGATCCTCGAACGTCACGTCGCCCGAGGCGTCGGGCCGCTTGAAGAACCGGGTCCCATCCCCGAGCTGGACATGGACGCTCGACCCCTCCGGACCGGTCTTCCAGCGCGTGTGGATCTTGAGGGAGCCCGAGATGACCTGGGGCGGGGGCGGTGGTGGGGGATCGGGCTGGGTCTGGGGATCGGGCTGAGGCGTGGAATCTCCCGGTTCTTCCGTGGGAGGAGGGGTGTTCCCGCTACAAGCCGCCACCCACCCCACCATCACCAGCGCCAGAAGTCCTCTCCGCATCCACGTCATGGCTCTCCCCCTATCGGAAGTCACGGTATGGGCCCGACGAGGGGCCACACAAGAGAGAGCCGGTGACCTGGAGAATGATGCAAGGAATCCAGCGGGACCCCGGCGGGCCTACTTCAGGTTGACGGCGCCCAGGCCGTTCATGCTCCTCACATAGAGCACGCCGTTGGCCGAGAGCGCCAGGCTCCCGGGCTCCCAGTAGGACCACACCGGCGCGTGCGTGGCGAGATCGATGGCGTACACACGCCTGTTCGTGCTGACGAAGACCAGGTTGTCGGTGACGAGGAGTCCGCTGGAGCGGCCCCCCGTGTCGTAACCCGCCACTTCATCGAAGCCGGCCGGTGCCCAGCTCCACAGCAACGCGCCTGTCACCTCGCTTCGCGCTTCCAGGCGATAGGGCGCGAGCTGGGTGACGTAGAGCACCCCGTTCGCGGTCACCGGGTTGCCGCTGTACGGGCCATCGAGGGTCCAGGTCTTCGCACGCGACGCCGGATTGAAGCTGACGATCTTGCCGCCGCTCGCGACGACCACCGAGCCGTTCGAGCCGATGACGGGCGCTACGGGCGTGTCCCCGCCCCCCCCGGGGTTGGCCTGGCCGAGGGTGAAGGCGACCGCGCCGGTGGACTTGTCCAGCGCGCTGAACAGGCCGCCGGTATAGGCATAGACGTACTTCGCATCCACCGCGGGCGTCCACTCGTTGTACATCGGCAGCTCCCGGAACCAGCGCTGAGCGCCATCGGCGAAGCCGAACGCATACATCCCGCCGTAGTATCCGCCGTTGGCATAGACGACGCCGCCCTCGATGGTGGGGACGAAGTAGCGTTGCCCTTGCGAGTTGAACGCGGCCTTCGAAAGCTGCGCACCGGTGGTGGCATCGAATGACCACATGAAGGCGTTGTTGTAACCGGTGCCGGTGGAGACATACACCTTGCCGCCCGAGACCGCCGGCGGGTTGACGTCAGAGACGCTCAAGTCGACCTGCCACTGCTTCCCGCTGTCGCTCTCTCTCAACGCGAACAGCCTGGGCGGGGTGCCCGAGGAGTACCGTCCGGCGCTCGCTAGATAGACCAGCCCGTTGGCGACGACCGGCTCGCTCACTCCGCCGGCGTCCTCCGGGACCGTCCAGCGCCACCTCGGCGAGAAGCGGCTCGCGTCCAGGGTGACGGGGACGTAGCCCGAGTGCGCGGCGTTGCCCTGGAACGTCTCCCAGTCCGGCGCCTGGGCCCAGCGGGTGAGCGGCGTCAGGTTCGTGTTCGGAAGGATCTGGAAGTCATACGGCAGGTACCAGGGCGAGCCCGCGTGCTCCGTGGTGCAGGCCTTGTCCTGGCACAGGTGCACCTCGAGCCTCCCCTGGTGGCGTCCCTGCGGGAGGGAGGGATTCGTCCGGAACCTCGCGAAGTAGGAACCCGCCCACGCCCTATCGGGCTGGATGGAGATCTCCGGAACGAGCACTCCAGAGGAATCGACGATGATGGCATGGATATCGCCGGGCAGCGGAACGTTGAGCGTCGCCTTGACGCTCAACGCCACCGAAGCGCCGGCAGCATAGGTCTCCGTCAGCTGGCCCGGTACGAAGGCCAACTCGGCAGGAGGAGGTGTGGAAGGCTCTCCGGGAGGCGTCGCCGGATCGCCTCCATCGCCCGGAGTCCCGCCTCCCCCACCACCACATGCGGTCAACCACCCCAGCAACACCAGCGCTGGAAATTTCCTCTGCTCCCAGGTCATGCGCACTCCCCCTTTGGAAGTCTCATCTGGAGGAGAGCCGGTGACGGGGAGAATCATGCAGGAAATCGTGCGGACCCCTGGGTGCTCAATGAGCGACTCCCTCGCCCGCCGCAGAGCCACGTCGGCGCGCCGGGTGGGTCCGGGACGAGGCGCTCGGCGAGGAGTGCCGGCTCACACTGGAGCAAGACGAGTCCCGCGGCTTCTACGCCCTCGCCTGTGGCATCTCCGGCTGGTTCGTCCACACGCGCTTCTTCGGTGACTCAGCCGAAGCGTCCCCCAAGCAGGGGAGGAGAGAGGGTGGCGCTTGATGCAGCGATCCCGTCGGCAAGCCACCTCTGAGCTCCTTCCGGTGGCTCGCTCCCGAGCTCACTCCATTATCCAGCACAGCGCTTCGCCGACCTACCGCTTCGCCGAATCGCGTTCTTCTAGCTGTAGGAGCAGATCCTGCAGCGAACCGTTCAATCGCTGCCGGCTCTTGGCTCCCACAAGCTCTACATCCTCTGTCTGACCATCCATACGGACCGACCCGTCAATCACAGCGAACAGGCTCGACACGGCGTCAACAGCAACCTGCCGCATCACATCATACAGGATTTTCCTCTCTCCTTCTGAGAGTCGCTCATTCAGCCCAATCAGCGAGCGCCAATAAGGATCGGATGCGCTCTTGATCGGTGTCGTTTCCAAAAGCGTGCGGTAGGTCGCAACGTTTTCATCGATGATTGATGCTCGAACCTGATTCACGAAGTCTTGTGGGGTCATTGCTTCGTCATGGCTCCTGGATACATGCTCTTGTTCATGTCAATTATCTCCCGCAGCGCGCTTTTTGGAATATCGGGGTAGACTCGACGCAGTTCCATGATGTCGCGCGCTACGACCTGCCTGGCGTTGCTAAAGCCCTCCGTACTCCTGGAAATGATCCCGTTTGGTCCTCTGATCGTATGGCCGATCTTGGGAACCAGGATCGCGGGAGCCTTTCCAGGATCGTACCCAGGTATGAGGTCACCCATCACCGCCTTCTGGCCCACATGGTGAGCATCCATGCCTGGGACTGTGCCTCTGATGTCATCATAAGCCCCAACAGTAAATTTCCCGGGTCCCGTCTTTGCGGCATCAATGACGTTATCGGCCGCTTTCGCAGTCGTTACGACTGTCGTGGCCGCATCTGCGGCCTTGACTCCCTGCCTTGCGAGACGGGCGACATTTGCGGCGTTACCCACACCGGGGAGTGCTGCCCCCAATGACATTCCTGCCCCTACCAGATCTCCCCGGCCAGCGGAGATTCCGGCGTTGATGACATCAGGAACCCAACTTACCGCAGCTCCAACTCCAGTGGCATCCAGGGCGATAGACGCGACATCCAGCGAGCCTTGAACCCAATCCAGCCAGGAGCGGCCATCCGGGTCCACGAATCTGAGTGGGTTATGTGCCGTGTATGTGTAAGTCGCCAGGTTGATCGGGCTATACACACCACCAACACCAGCCCCATCGAGATAACTCGTCGCTGCTGGGTCAGCACTCGCCCAGAGCCCGGTTCGTGGGTCGTAGTAGCGTGCTCCGAAATAAGAGAGCCCGGTCTCCTGATCGAGTTCCTTGCCGCTGAACAGAAACGGCAGTCGCTCGGTGTTTGACCTCTGATCCACCCATGGCTCACCGGACGGGAAGTACTGCATGTGCTCATACAGCTCTCCGTCCACATCGGTCACGTAGCTCGTACTGCCGATATGATCGGGATGATAGAAATACAGGAAGTTTGTATCTGGCATTCCATCATCCGGCATCTCGCTCGGCACTTCGTAATGTGGATTCTTCTCCACGTTGCGGCCATTCTGGTGGCCGTTTGCCGAGCGATGCTCCCACCACTTTCCGAGCATCATGGAGACCAGGTCATGCTCATCTGGCCGCACGTGCGCATCACCTGGTGAGAGCTTGGAGGCAATGCGCGTCGTGCCGACATAGACGTGCTTGGTCCCCACGGACCGGTTCCGCACGGTCCACTTGTCATTCACATAGACGGTCTCGCCTTGCGCGCCCGTCTTGATGATCCGGTCTCCACCATCGTCATACACGAAGCGCGTGGTCCGCCCATTATCGGAGATCGATCGGACGCGATTCTCCTCGTCCCAGACGATCGTTCGCCGCTGCCCATTGCGATCATCGTCCCAGCCCGTCTGGTTCCCGTTGTCATCATAGAAGAACGTTCGGTCGCCAATGTGCGTCGCCGCATGCGGCTTGGCGGATCCGTAATCGTAATTCCACGCATAGGTGGTCTTGTGCTGCGGAATGGGCTTGCTGTCACTGCGATTGCGGATCCAGTGCTGCTGGTTCTTGGACCTGATGTTGTGGATATCGTTGTACTGCAGCGCGTACGAGTACTCGTTGCGCTTCCCCGGGGGCTGGAACCATGTGCCGGTCGCGTTGGTCAGCCGGTACAGATCATCGTAGACGAAGCTCTGCTCGACCCGTCCGCCGTACTCGTTTGGTCGCGCATGTTGGACGTCGTTGACCAGGCTGGTGATGTTGCCAACCTTGTCAAATTTATACGTGAAACGTTGGAACTCTCCGGCTGCCAGAGTGGAGAGCCGCCGGCTGCGCGCATCGTAGTCGTAGTGCGTGCGGATGCCGTTTCCGGTCTGAAGGAACTCGCGCTGATCGAACCGATCGTACTCCAGCCGAGTCACGTACGGGAAATGCACTCCCAGCTTCACGCTTTCGGCCGCACGGATCTGCCCACCCGAGTCGTACGCATACGTGAGCACCTCGGTATCCGGGTAGACCATCTGCTGAAGCCGTCCCCAGGTGTCGTAGAGATACCGCGTCACGTAGATCTCTGGGCTATTGGAACTGTTGCCCATGGTGTGGCTGTCGATGCTGCGACGCTCGTAGACCGTCTCACCGAGTGCGCCGTAACGCCGCTCCTCGAAGCCACTGTTGTCGTCTACGCGCACGATACGGCCCACGCGATTCCCACCTTGACCACGCAGTGAGGCCCCGCCCCAGGCATAGGTCACGTCGTTGTCCTGGTAGTGCGGATAGCGGATCCCGATCAGGTGCGTGAAGTCGTACCGGTATTCAATCGCTCCACCTTCACGCCGCAGGTTGGCTGTGATTCGCCGGATGACATTGCCCGCTGCGTCGTAGGTCAACTGAGTGTGCCCACTGTCGGGATGGATCACGTTGGTTCGCCGACCGGCCAAGTCGTACTCCGACCGCGTGAGATTGCCGGCCGCGTCGAGCACGCGCCGGATCTGCTTGAGCGGATCGTACTCGTAGCGTGTGGTGATCCCCCGTCCGTCGAGGTACTCGACCACGGCGCGGATGTTCTCGCGCGCATCACGCAACGCATCGCGGCGGTTGTTCTCAGCGTCGAGCGTGGTGGTAAGCGCCCACAGGCCTCCACCCGAGAGCGCTGGTGCCAGCGCATAGGACTTCTGAGTCCGCGCGTCATCGGGCGCCACGATCTGGAGCTCGCGGTCGAGCAGGTCGTAGGTGACGCGCGTGGGCGGCGCGCTGGTGTCCACGGGCCGGGTGAACGTCAGATTGCGTGCCGCGCTCTTGGGCTCCTCGGTTGGATACCACCGCGCGACCACCCGGCCCCACGGATCGAGGTGCGTGCGGCCCGACACGATCATGGCGTCCTGGGCCGCGGCATCGACCCCGCGGTGCAGGGTGGCATCCTTTTTCGTCTGGATGTCCCGGCCGAGGCCATCCACGAAGGTCACCGTCTCGATCGGGTCGGCCACATTGCGGAATACATCCATGTTCGCGGTGGTGGCGTAGGGCACCACGGCATCGGGCCGGTACGTGAAACGGATGGTGTAGTCGAGCCCGCGCTCTATTTCATACGGACCAAGGACACGAGCGATGCGTCCGAAGTCGTCGTATGTGGTGAGTACTGGGTTCCCATTGATGTCGATCTCGCTCTCGGGCGCACCGAAGCGCAGGTCGTACCCGGCCGTGGAGTAGTAGCCAAAGCTGTCATCGATGCGAACCACGTGGGTCCGCACTTCGTCGTCATAGGTATAGCGGAGCTCATAGCGCTGGCCGTTGTGGTTGGGCGGCGCGATGACGCTCTTCAGGTTGCCATCGGTGTCGTAGGCGAGCTCCGTGGATGCGACCGTGTTGCTGTCGAGGGACACGCGGATCTGGCGCACGTTGCCCGTGCCACTGGCACAGTCCACGCTGGCCTCCCGCTTGCGCAGGAGCGTGCCAGCCGCGTCCCGCACGATGATGCGGTCCGCCACGCCCACGATGTGGTGTGCGCGGCAGGTAGAGAGCCTGCCTGTGTATTGGATCTCCGCCTGATAATCGTCACTCGAGCCTGGCCCGCCCGCGTCATGAAGTGCGATGACGTTGCCGTAGGTGTCGTAGTCCTGGGTGGTGAAGGTGTGGATGAACGCGTCGGGAGCTCCCTCGTGCTGGTAGTGGTGCTCCTCCACCTGCGCCGGGAAGACCGCCTCGGTGCGCGCCGCCTGCTCGGGCGTCAGCACCTGGCCGCTCTCGATGTCACGAAGCTCGTACTGGTAGGTGGTGCGCTCGAAGATGGAGCCATCACCGCCCTTCGTCCTCGACGCTGCCAGGAGACCGCGCTCGTGATAGCCGTGGTTGCGGAACTCGAGCTCCTGGCGGCGGTAGACCGGCAGCGTGCTCGCGGACGAGACGCCATTCCAGCCGCGGGTATCCAGCGTGTCGACCTCGACCCGGGCGAAGCCGTAGAACTCACGCTCGTACCGGTCGTAGCGCCCCCCCTCATAACGAATGCGCTGCAGCGAGTAGTCGGTGACCTGTCCGAGCTCAGCCGAGTCTGCCTGGCCGTCGTAGACCTTGACCTCGCTCAAGGCCCAGCGGCTCTGCGGCATGTCCTGGGTGTTGCCGGTGCGCGCGTAGTCGAGCCAGAACTCCGCTCCGAGCGGACGCTTCACGTGGCGCAGGAGGTCGGTGCGGCCCGTGCGGTTGCGCGCCACCTTGATCTCGTGAGGGTTGTCGGAAACGAGTTGATCAGGATGCCCGTCGCCGTCGATGTCCTGGATGGAAACCGTGGGCCGACCGACCGATTCGCCAAAGTCCGCGCCCGGGTTGATGATGAGGCTGACAGCGAGAATAGGAATGCTGATGGTGAAATAGGCACCGCCTCCCAGGGTGGTCGACTGGTTCTCGGTGATGTCCTTGCCGCCAATGCCACCTCGCCAGCTCACCGGGGCTGCGGTGATGCGATGGCCCTGGTTGAACCACACCCGCAGCCCATCGCCCGCCTGCTCGGCGCAATCGAGCAAACCATCGCCGTTGACATCGAGCAGGGAGCCACCACACCAGGAGCCCCCGCGGGAGCCGCTACCGGACTGGCTGTTGCTTCCGTTGATGCCTCCACCGAAGCCGTAGATGCCATCGTTGAAGCTGAAGGAGGCTCCGGCGTTCTTTTCCTGGGTGACACCCTCGTGGATGACCGCCTGGCCCCAGGGTTCGCGAGCCGCGAACCGGTAGCCTAGATTGAGCGCCACCTCCAGCGTCCCAGCCCCCTTCCACACCCGGTCGGGAAGGCCGTCGCCGTTGACGTCCATGAGGTCGGCCTCGGACGAGGCGTCACCCTTGCTGGCGCCCAGGCTCAGGGAGAAACCGACCGGCTGCATCTGCTGGGTGCTCGCGGAACCGCCACCGGTTTTCTCGGCACCGCCACCCATCAGGCCGCGCGCGGTGGCGATTGCACTGGAGATGTTGCCGCCAATGCCAAACGTTGAGCTCTCGGTGCTGGTGATTCGCAGCTCGCGGCTCGGCACATCACGCAGCTCGGCGAGGCTTCCCAGAGGGGACGTGTACTGGATGCGCCCCGGCGACACCACGTCGGGGAAGCCGTCGCCGTTCATGTCGACGAAGTCGAGCAGGCCGAGCGACTCCCCGTTGGATTGAGAGAAGGAGGCGGGACCGGCGCCGCCACCCAGGGCCGTGTTGTTCGAGCGGGAAATACGGGGCACGGCTGCGGCCCCGGCGACCTGGGCTGGCTTCGGGAGCCGCATCAATGGACCTCCGAGCCGGCTGGTCGACATCTCGGTCGCGGTCACATAGATGAGCTCATGAGGACCCTGCCAGTGCCCACCTCGCACCGGGCTGCACTCGAAGGGATCCTCCACGGTGTAGCGGCAGGGCATCGTGTCGGGCAAGGGCAGGAACGGGAACGATTGCATGCCTTCCTGGGAGAACCGGCGGCCCATGTCGGGGGCCGTTTGTTCATTGATCGTCTCGCTGCCGTCGAAGGCGGGCGGCTTGTCGAGCTCGCCGGGCGGAATGGGCTGATCTCCCCGCTCCTCGCCACCGTTGTAACCACCGTAGGACCAGCCACGATAGCCGTGCGAGAGCCGGCCCGGTTGCGCCACGCCGTAGCGGATGAACGGGAGGGGAGTGAGGCCGCTGAAGACCGACGTCCGGATGGCGTCGAACAGCTCCGGGGTACTCACGGAGAAGGAGAAGAAGACCGGCTCATCGGCCTCCACCGGCACATCCAGGGTCACCGTATAGCTATCGTCATCATCGATGGTGACCTGCTTTTTACCGAGCAGGCGTCCCTGGCTCTTCGCGGTGAAGGTGACCGTGCCCTTGAAGGTCGTACCGTCCGCCTCGATTTTCGCCGCGACGGGAATGGTCCGGCTGATCGATGGTACGAAGGAGGGAGCCAGGCTCTCCGGCGTGCGCCGCGAATACGCGGTCATGTCGTAGACCAGGGGAATGTCGAAGATCGGCTTCCCTTGGTGATCCACGACGGGCAGGGCCCGGCCGTCCTCGTCTCGTGCACTCGTGTAGCGGATCCACGGGCCGTGCTTGACGCTACCGTCCGTGCTGCTGATGGGCTCGAAGGCCAGCGCTGTCAGATCGATGGGTGAGTCCGAGTGGATACGAAGCGAGACGAAACTCCGAGCCTGGACCGTGATCGTCCGATCGAGGTCGAGGGTGCTTCGGGACGAGGCGGGGAGTACCTGCGTGAAAGCCGGTTTGCCGTCGACCATGAGCATGACGGCGACGTCATCGGACGTCTCGCGCAGCTTGGTGAGCCGGCCCGACACCTGCAGGGTACCGGCATAGGGGACATTCATCCCCGTGCCGGCGCGCCCGGCGAGCGCGAACTCCGCCGTGGCGTCGAAGCGGTGGATGTCGAGGAGGTTCTCGTCCTTACCCGGAGTGACCCCCAGGTATTCGATGATCGGGCTCCACTGCACCCGATCGTCCCACTCGTTCTCCAGTGCATGGAGCCGGAAGAGGATGCGCTCGCCAGCGGCGACATCGACCTCCACGCTGGGATTCTGAGCCTGGGTCTCGGTGGCCTTGAAGACATGCGTCCAGAGCTGCGAGCCCTCGTGCTCGATGGACGCCCGGAGACCATCCCCGCCAGAGCGCTGGGCCTGGCTCAGCCGCACCGTGCCAGAGACGCGCACTCGTCCAGGGTAGGGGGCCTGCCAGCTCCGGACCACATCCACGGGAGGAGCATGGCGGTCGAGCTCGGCTTCGAACTTGGGGTCCTCGAATGATGTGGGCAGCGCGCCGGGAGCGACGACACTCGCGCCGATACGCACCGGAGTGCCACTGCTGTCTCCAGGAACGAACCGGGGCAGGCCATCCGCTCGCCGCCAATTGAAGTAAACCGTGGATCCTTGCACCAGGTCCACCAGACCGTCGGCATTGACGTCGGACAGGTAGGTGTCCTGTTCGGCGGATGAGAAGGCCAGGTTCGCGTGGAATTGGCCCGGCGTGAAGTACACCTCGGGGCCAACGGACAAGCGCATGATCGAGCGCTCATGAGAGAGCGCGGGAAGCCCCTCGACGGGGAGGGCCGAGGCTGCGAAGCCCGGGAGGCCAATGGGCCCGGACTGGTTGCGGTTGAAGAAGAAACCACCGCTCGCGCTACGGAACACGCGGTCGGCCAGGCCGTCACCATCGATGTCTGCGAGGGCGACTCCGCCCTTGGTATCGTCGGACCGTCGGCCGACCTTGGCGCCAACCGAGATGTTCTTGGTCATGCCGAAGCCGACACCGACGTACAGGTGGCCTCCGAACGACCGCGTCCGCGAGCCGCCGAGGGCGCTGGGGTCGGCCTCTCCGATGGAGTTGTAGAACCCGTCCGGCAGCGCGAGCCCGACATCGGGTTTCTCCGCACCCGCGTTCCACAGTCTCTCCGGCTCGAAGCCGCGGTAGACGCTGCCTGTCTCGGTGACTTCATCGAAGTACTCGAAGGCGTGCACGTTGCCGGGGAATGGCCGGTTGTTCACGCCGAACTGGGTGAGCGTCTTCAGCCGGCTCTTCCCAAAGGGCCCCGGGTCGTACTCGAGCTGCCAGGCGCGCACGAGCGTCTGTCGGTAGTGGACCTCGATACGGCTCAGGCGCTCGCTGGTGACCTGCTTGAAGCCACCGCGACCGCTCACGATCAGATCCGGTCGGCCGAGCTCGCGCAGGAAGACCACGCGGTACGGTGCCGTGTCCTCGCCCACGCGCAGGGTGTAGTGCGCCGAGGACAGGTAGAGGTCTCGGCCGGGCACCTGCCCCGGCGCGCTCCATGTGACCGTGTCGTAGTCGAAGCGCACGCGGTTGCCGTGCGTGTCGCGGATCTCACGCAGAGCCCAGCGGAAGACATTGCCGGCATCGTCCATCAGGCAGGCGGCGGACTGCCTGCCGGTCTCGGGCGTACCGCCGTAGAAGTAGCGCGTGCCCTTGCGGTCGGTGACCTCCCACCAATAACGGCTGGGGCCGTTGCCATGACGAATGATGCGCTGGAACGAGCCCTCGATGCGGGGGTGGAACACCGTGGCGCCCGTGGCGCGCGGGCGTGGCTGGCTCCGGTGCGCGGTGGGGGAGAGCTGGGCGCCATCGAGGAGGTAGGTCTCGGTCTCGAGTGCGGCGTCGTAGCGGGGAACACCCCAACGGGTCTCGGCCTCGATGGCCGACAGGCCGATGTCCCAGCCGAGCCCCATCCAGCCGTTACCACGCGCGGAGTTGTAACCCAGTGCCAACGAGGGCTGGACGCCGAGGCGACCAGGGGGAAGCTCCAGCGGGTAGCTCAGCACCGCATCACCGCTGGAGCTCGCCTGCGGTGGTTGGATGAGCTGGATGCCTGCGGCAGGGGTGGCCGCCTTGATGCCCTTGAGACGGTTGGGATCGAACGAGGCGAGCTGCGGGTGCTCGGGTGTCACCACGAGCGCGTTGATCATGATGGTGAAATGGTCGGTGAGGCTCTCGACCACTTCCCGCTCTCGCACCACCCCGGCGCGGGCGAGTGGCTCCCAACGCTTCAAGGTCTCGTCATAGTAGAAGGTCTGGATGTCCTCGGGCACATAGCCCGGTGGCAGCAGCGTAGGCTGGTAGGGCAGCGAGACCTTCAGGGCGTCATCGAAGTTTTCGCCGTGCGGCTGGAATTCGTAGGCGCGCCGGAAGGGCGCGGTGACATTGATGAGGCCGGGATCCAGTGGCGGGAGCTGGGCGGCGTCGAGCTGCTTGAGCGACACACGCTTGCGGCCTTTCATGGCGGTCGCTGGAATCTCGACCGAGACACGGGTGCCGAGCTCGATGCGCTTCGCCTGGCCTGGTGAGACTTCGGCCTCGGCGCTCTGCCCCACCTCTCCATAGCGGGTGCGGCGCTCCTCCTGGGTGAGGCCGTCGTCGAGCACAGGGCCCCGGGAGGTGGCACCCGGCATGAGGCCTGCGTCGTGGTCGAGCACGAACTGACGCGTGAAGGTGCTGCCATCGGCCAGGCGGGCGGTAATGGTCACCGGCCACTGCTCATCGGGTTTGGTGGTGCGCCGGAGTATGGAGGCGAACACGCCCGTGGTGGTGTCGGTCTCCCGGCCGTCGATGCTCACGCGCACGCCGCCACTCGTCTGTCCAGGCGCTCGAGCCCAACCATCCACCCAGGCTTCGTGACCGAAGTGCTCGCGGGCCGACGCGAGCATGATGCTTGGGAAGTCGATGCGGCGAGCCGCGCCCGAGCCAAACACACGCAGGCGAGTGACGGAGGTATCCGCCGAGGGGCGCAACCGGAGTCCGGCACAGCGCGCACTGCCCGCATCGCTGATGGCATACGTGGTCATGCCCGTGGTGTCCGCGACGAGCGAGGCCGGCAGGTCATGCGCTACCGCGCCAGTGTCCACGCAGCGCAGAGACCAGGTCACCCCCGCCCCCGCCGCGATGTGCACCACATCCGGGGAGATCAACCGCTCGAAGGCGACGACGAGCTCCTGGCCTGCCGCGACTGGCACGGCTCCTCCGCCCTCGCGAAGCAGAGCCATCGCACCTTGCGTGGGAATGGCATCGAAGGGTGCGATGGAAATGGACTCGATGACGTTGCTGCCGTGCTCCAGCTCAGCCACGAGCTCGACCCCATCGAGCTTGACCGTGCCGTGGGCCTCGCTGGGCAGGCAGAACTCAACCTGGTTGCGCCCAAAGCGCAGGAGCTCGGCATCAATGGGATGGACGAATGTGCTCTGTACTCCCGAGGCGTCGGTGGCGGGCGGCACCCAGAAGCCGCGCGTTACCGGCCCCCCATTGATGACGCGTGTCAGGACCAGTGGGCGGAACACTCCCTCGGTGTGATAACGCAGCCAGGCACGCCGGTATGCACCGGGATGGCGCGCGAGCTCGAACGAGAACGTGGCGCAGCCGGAGACGCCGCTAGCCGGCTCGCGGCTGAGACTTTGGGCTTCAGGTGTCGTGGGCAACACGTCGGCGAGCCCCGCAGGGAGCACCTCGTCGTCGGGCGCCATGGTCGGCTCCCACGCGAGCGGCAGCACCGCCGAAGTGCCCCAGAATTCCACCTCGGGCACCACCGCTCCGCTCTCGTTCGTGGGCTCGAACCTCAGGGTGATGCGCGACATCCGCTGCGGCATCTGCAGTGGGAACGTCGTCCATCCGTTCGCCAGGGCCTTCAGTTCGTGAGGGCCCGAGACGCGCTGGCCCAGGGAGTCAAGCACCGAGAGACGGTAGGGGCTCGGGCCGAACACCTTGAGTGCGGCGACTTCCTCGTTTCCGTCCAACGAGGCCGTCACATTCGCGTGCCCCTCGTTGGCGGGGGGTCTCCAGCCGATGGCGGTGTCGCGATCGAAGAGCGCCCAGGCTCCAGGGTCCGTGCTGGCTTCCAGCTTCCGGGGGGGGAGCCGACGCGCAGTGCTCTCTCCCGACTGTCCAGTGGGAAGGGAGTCCTCACTGCCCTGGCAAGACACGGAAGCCACCAGCATCAGTGCCGCGGTGGTGAAGATTTTGAGTGATGCGAGAATTCCATTTGGGGGAATGGACATCTCGACTCCCAAGAAGTTAAGCATTAAGCGTTGATTTCAAATTTGGTTCCACGCTGTCAAGGGAGGAGATCGTGCGCCTGGGGACTACCGTGTCGCCCATCGTCATCCTTGGATTCATGCTGAGCGGCCTGATGATGGGTTGCTCGAGTGACACTCCGAGCGACACTCCGTTCCAACGCGGTACGGCAGGCGAGAGCTGCCGCGCTCGCAACGATTGTGAAACCGGGCTCGCTTGCATCAACGAGATCTGCGTTCCCGGCAGCCCACATCTGAGCGTGACTGGTAAGGCGTGTTACCGGGTCGAGTGTGGTGATGATGCGGGATGTTGCGCCGATTTCGTCCCCGCCTCGGGCTGCGACATTTATAAGGCGGCCTGTCAGGCCAATCCGAGCGACTGTGATGCCTATCGCAGGCTCTGTCAGTGTAATCGCGCATGCGTGGATGAGCTGTGCGTGGACAGAGGGCCCGGGTGCTCCGCGAATGCGGACTGTCCGTCATCCTCGTCGCCCTATTGTGTGACGAGCCAGTGCGTGGAGTGCCGGGATAGTGGGGACTGCCTCGGTGAGGGGACTCGTTGTGTCGAGGGGGCTTGCAAGGCGCCGTGCAAGACGAATGAAAACTGTCCGCGGCTTCATGTCTGCACAGCGGGGGCTTGTGTGCCTTCCGGGTGCAGCTCGGATCGCGAATGCAGCTTCGTGCTGGGAGATCCTCGCGGCCGCTGCGCGAATGGTACGTGCTTCGTGGGATGCTCGAACGACACCGAGTGTGATGCGACAGCCTTCGAGGTGTGTCACGAGGGGCGGTGCACCTTCGCAGGGTGCGAGAGCGATGCCGAGTGCCGGGCCTACTTGGATCTCTCCAATACCCCGGATGGTATTCGAGCCGTGTGCCGGTGATTACATTTTGATGTCAGCACGACTCCCCGTCCACGCTCGGAGACGTGCCGAGGGGGAGTTGGTGCAACGGGAGGTCAACGCCATCACTCTCCGAAGCGTATCCGTCCTGGTGCAGTGGGATGCCGCCCGGTTCCCCTGCGCTACTCGGGTGTTAAGACGGATAGGGGTTGTGTTGAGGGTGGAGAGCAGGTGGAGAGGGGCGGAGGAGGGCCGCTGACGGGTGCCGCTCGGGCTGTGCAGCGGGCCGGTGGAGAGGCGGTGCAGCCAGAAGGCGAGGTGGATGGGGAACTGAGGTCCCAGAGCCCCCACCATGTCAACAACCCCTTGCCCTGGAAACGGGGGACAGCATGGAGAGTATCGCGAGCCAGGTGGGCTACGCCGACGTCACCCATGCCGCACAGGAGGCTGAAGGGCCCCTGGGTCCAGCCCCAATCCAAGCCGATTTCCCGCACAATCCACGCTCTGGTGACGGGGGTCGCCGCTCTTTACCGTCCAGGCATCATGACGAACTCCACGACACCTCGTCGCCGCGTTCTGGTGGTTGGACTCGGCATCAGTGGCATCGCCACGGCCATCCGGCTTCACAAGCTCGGCTGGGAGCCCGTGCTCATCGAGCGGGCACCCGAGCGCCGCAAGGGGGGCTACTTCATCGGCCTGTTCGGTACCGGCCAGGCGTCCGCTCGGCGTCTCGGGGTGCTGGACACCCTGGTCGATCGCAATTCCCCTCTGATGACGACCTACGAGATCGACCGGGACAATCATCGGTTCAAGGGCATGTCCTTCGTGGACGCTCCCGGCGCGCCGCTCCCGCTGCTGCGCGGCGACGTGGAGGACTCCTTGTTCTCCGCGTTGCCGAAGGACATGGAGGTCCGCTTCGCGACGGTTCCCACCCGGATCGAGCAGGGCGCGCATGGGGCCGACGTCACGCTGACCCACACGAAGAGCGGCACGAGCACGACCGAGCGCTTCGACCTCGTGGTGGGCGCTGATGGCATGCGCTCGACCGTCCGTCAGCTCGTCTTTGGTCCGCACGAGAACTTCCTGCACCCGCTGAGCTACATGATCGCCGCCTGCGTCCTGCGCAACCCCGTGCAGGGCTACGCCACGCACGAAGGACTGGTCCTGGCCGAGGCGGGAAGGTCGGCGTGGGTATTTCCCTTCGCGAATCACAACCCCACCTTGCTCTTCTCCTACCGCGTCGATGACGTGGCCGCGCAGTTCCGCGGCCGTCCCATCGAGTCGCTGCGCAAGGCGTACGGACCGGAAAAGGCGGGGTCGGTGCTGAGCCATCTGCTCCATGAGTTCGAGACCGCGGATGAATATCTGTTCGACTCGACCAACCATGTCCGCATGCCGAGCTGGCACAAGGGGCGGGTCGTGCTGGTGGGCGATTCCGCGTGGTGCTTGACCCTGTATTCAGGGATGGGCGTGTCGACCGGTCTGGCCGGGGGTGAGCTCCTGGGTGACATGCTGGAGAAGCATCCAGACGACATGGAACGCGCGCTGACCCGGTGGGAGGAGAAGCTGCGCCCGTTCGTCGAGGACATGCAGCGCGACTCGCTGAAAGCGAGAGCGTTCTTCACCCCGGCCAACGAGCCGCAGCGAGTCTTTCGCGCGATGAGCATCCGCCTCATGAGCAATCGCCTGACGGGCCCGATCGTCAAGAAAGTGATGCGCGACAAGGACTTCAAGGCGAAGATGATCGACATCGTCGCGCAGTAGTGCGGCCGGAGCCCCCGCCCGTGCATTGTCCCAAGCACTTGAAGGCTTCGGGGCGAATGAATTCCAGATGCAACTCCGTATACAGTTACGCGCATGGGAACGACTGATGCGCGCACGGAGGGGACCCGGCAGATGTGGGGTCTCGGGGACTACACGGGATTGGCCGGACGACTCATGCCCGCCTCACAAGCCCTGCTCGAGCGGGTGGAGCCGGTCGCGGGGCGGCGGGTGCTCGACGTGGCCGCCGGCACGGGCAACGCGGCCTGGCTCGCCGCCGAGCGGGGCGCGCGGGTGACGGCGTGCGACCTGTCTCCCCGGATGGTGCAGCTCGGACGGGAGCGGACGGGGCCGCGAGTGGAATGGCTCGAGGCCAACGCCGAGGAGTTGCCCCTGCCCGATAGCGGTTTCGACGTGGCCCTCTCCGCCTTCGGAGTCATCTTCGTGCCAAGGCCGGAAGTGGCCCTGGCCCAGTTGCGCCGGGTGCTCGTGCCCGGAGGCGTGCTCGCGCTGACGGCCTGGACGAGTGATGGCGTCATGGCGCGGATGAATGACGCCCTGCGCCCCTTCCTGCCGCCCTCGCCCACGGAAGGACCAGACCCACTCGCCTGGGGCAGGGAAGCCCAGGTGCGCTCCTGGCTGGCCGAGGGCTTCACCCGCGTCGAGGTCCAGCAGCGCGCGTTGCCCTGGCACTTCGATTCACCCGCTCGGATGACGGCGTTCCTCGAGAAGCACTCCCCCGTCCACGTGGCACTGGGACACATGGTGGGGGAGCGCGCCAGGGAGATGTTCGCGGCCCTCGAGCGCATGGCATCGCCCGATGGCGGGCCCGTCCGGCTGGAGGCGGAGTATCTGCTCGTGAGCGCGGTAGCGGCCTGAGCACACGGGGGGCGAGTCCTTCATGCCGCTCCTCTACTCGGACCAGACGAGCGCCAGCTCGAGCTCGATTGCATCGAACGGCTCGGCGCGGACGCGCTCGTCTCCGGCGAAGGAATCGACGAGCAGCCAGTGGCTGCCCTCGAGCCGGAAGATGTCGAGCGTGCGGGCGACCGGGTCCACGTGCCACACGCTCCGCACGCCTTCCCGGGCGTAGATGCGCATCTTCTGGACCTTGTCGATGCGCCGGGTGCGTTCGGAGAGGACCTCGCAGACCCAGTCCGGGGCGAGGTCGTAGTGCGCCGGGGCGTTGTCCCCTCCGATGGCCTGAGGCAGGCGCTCGCGCCGCCAGCCGGCGATATCCGGTACGAGCTTGTCCGGTCGGGAGCCGAGGTGGAGCTCTGGCTCGAAGAGGATGACCCACCCACCCGGACCTCCTCTGCCGAACTTGAAGGGCATGGTGAGGATGGCGCCCAGGCCCGTCGCCGCGTTGGTGTGCGGCCGGGCCGGGCGAGGGCTGAGGTGCAGCTCGCCGCTGAGAATCTCCGCCACCATCTCTGGTGGAGCCGCCTGGAAGGCCGCCTCCACGGACGGGGCGTTTCGCTCGGCGGACTCGGGATCTTCGGGGCGGCGAGGGGCCATGAGTGCAGATTTCAGCATGCCCCCAGCGTCGTGCAATCCCGAGTCCATCGGGTCAGTCAGCCACTGACTGCCCGAATGGTCGTGGAGATCATCAGCGGGTCTCGGTGCCCGTGACAGCGCCGCCCTTCCGCCCGCGCTTCCCGGTGGTCCAGTCCTCCCACACGTTGAAGTTCTTCATCTGCTGGCCCAGGTCCGTGGTGCGCATCAGATCCTCCAGCTGGGCGCGCGACTGACGCGGCAGCTTCGCGTCCATCTGCGCGAAGCCGTACGCCAGCGCCCCCGTGATGGCCGCGTTGAGCCGCAACTGCTGCGGATCGCACTTGTCCATCTCATCCGAACGCGCGTGGTAGTTCGGCCCGTACAGCGCCGGCTCCTGGTTGGCCACCAGATTGGCAACCCCGTGCAGCATGAAGTCGAAGTTGTCCGTGCCCACGATCGGCGCGTCCACCTGCGTGAAGGGGCCCAGTCCCTTCACCGGCTCGAGCGCCCGGTCCACCAGCGGCGGCAGCTCGGGGCGGCCACCCGTGAAGAAGCCGTTGATGCGCCCGCAGCCGATGTCGAAGGAGGCCGCCATCACGTGCTTGTCCAGCTCCGCCTCGTGCGACTTCACGTAGCCCGCCGAGCCGTGCATGCCCTGCTCCTCGCCGTTCCACAGCGCGAAGCGGATGGTGCGCGCCGGCTTGATGCCCAGCCGCTTCATCTGCCGCGCCACGTCGATGAGCATCGACACGTTGGCTCCATTGTCCAGCGCGCCCGTGCCCAGATCCCACGAGTCCAGGTGCGCGCCGAGCACCACCACCTCGTCCGGGCGCGTGCTCCCGCGGATCTCCCCGATGACGTTGTAGCTCTCGTAGGCCGGCCCCGACTGGATGTCGATGTCCGCCGTGAGCGTCAGCGTCTTGCCCGCCCGCAGCAGGCGCTGGGCTCGCAGCGCCCCGTCTCGCTCCATCACCATCATGGGCCGCGTGTTGCGCATCCCCACCGACACGTTGTGCCGGTAGAGCGTGTTGTTGGGCCTCGAGCCCACGTACACCACGCCCGCCGCGCCCGAGGCGAAGGCCCGCTGTTCGATCCCGGTGGACTCGGCGTACTCGCGGAACAGGTCGTCCACGTTCTTCAGCTCCGGCTGGTCGACGAGCAGGAACGCGCCCTTCGCCTTCTCCCCGAGCGACTGGAAGTCCTTCTCCGAACCCGTGCCGGCATCGAGCAGCGGCGCCGTCATGCCCCCCTTGGGCGTCGCGGTGGAGAAGGGCATGGCCGCGATGCGCGGCGAGAAGCCCAC
The DNA here is from genome assembly GCF_024623785.1 of Archangium lipolyticum. Taxonomy (NCBI): domain Bacteria; kingdom Pseudomonadati; phylum Myxococcota; class Myxococcia; order Myxococcales; family Archangiaceae; genus Archangium; species Archangium lipolyticum. The sequence continues at coordinate 18,398 of NZ_JANKBZ010000013.1, read as the reverse complement.
GCCCGTCCCTCGCACGGAGGCGGACGCCGAGCGCTCCAGCCACAGGCCCGGCATCTGGAAGGGCTCCTTGCGCGCCTCCACTCCGGCCTCGCGGAAGCGCGCGAGCGCCCAGTCCACGGAGCGCAGGTTCGAGGGCGAGCCCGTGGCCCGGCCGCCCACCTCGTCCACGAGGGACTGGAGGTCGCTCAGCAGCGGCGTGTCCCCGAGGAAGGCGGAGGCCAGGCGCGAGGCCTCGGCACGCGAGGTATCCGGGCCCTTCGCCGCGGACTTCGGCGCTTGTGCCAGGGCCGGCGTGCCAAGCAGGGTGAGGGAGAGGAGGGCGGAGGCCAGTCGACGCGAGGAGGGGGTGCTCAGGCAGGGACTCCAGGAAGGAGGGGCGGGGGAGCATCCTCCCAGCCTTCCGGGAGCGGCAAGGCGCATCGCGTCCCGGCTCGGGGCCCGGAAACACGAAGGCCCGATGTGAACCGGAGTCCACATCGGGCCCATCTTGAGGCGCCACCCGGATTCGAACCGGGGAATGAAGGTTTTGCAGACCTTTGCCTTACCACTTGGCTATGGCGCCGCGACAACCGTGTACGGCCTTATATGAACCCGGAACAGCCCGGTCAAGACAGTAGAAGGGGGGTTGAGCACATCCCTGTCCGGTAGCCCGGTAGCATCGCGGGCGAGCGGTCCTGCCACTGGAGGGACGTCACGATGCTGCATGGATACGGGCTGTACCAGGAGGAGCACGAGGCCTTCCGCCGCACCGTCCGGGCGGTCGTCGAGAAGGAGCTGAAGCCCTTCGCCCGGGAGTGGGAGGAGAAGGAGGAGTTCCCCCGGGAGCTCTACACCCGCTTCGCCGAGCTGGGCTTCTTCGGCCTCAAGTACCCCGAGGAGTACGGGGGGTCCAACGCCGGCGAGCTCTACGAGGCGGTGCTGCTCGAGGAGATGGGGCGCTGTGGCTCGGGTGGCGTCGCGGCGAGCCTCTCGGCCCAGCACACCATCGCCACCGGGCCCCTCCACAAATACGGCACCGAGGACCAGAAGCGGCGCTTCCTCGTCCCGGCCATCCGAGGGGAGAAGATCGGTGCCTTCGGCATCACCGAGCCCAACGCCGGCTCCGACGTGGCCGGTCTTCGCACCACCGCCCGCCTCGACGGGGACCACTACGTCGTCAACGGCTCGAAGACCTACATCACCAATGGCGTCCGGGCGGACTTCCTCGTCCTGGCGGTGAAGACGACCCCGGAGGCCGGGCACAAGGGCCTGTCCCTGCTGGTGGTGGAGAAGGGCACTCCCGGCTTCTCGGTGGGACGGAAGCTGAAGAAGCTCGGCTGGCGCGCCTCGGATACCGCCGAGCTCTTCCTCGAGGACTGTCGGGTGCCCGTGGCCAACCTGCTCGGTGGGACCGCGGGGCAGGGCTTCTATCAGATCATGGGCAACTTCCAGTGGGAGCGTCTGTCACTCGCCCTGGGGGCCGTGGGCGCCATGGAGGAGATGCTCGAGGTGGTGATGGCCCACGTGCGCGAGCGGCGGGCCTTCGGCCACTCGCTCAACGAGTTCCAGGTGGTGCGCCACCGCATCGCCGAGCTGGCCACCGAGTTCGAGTCGGCGCGCCAGCTCACCTACCACGCGCTGCGTCTGCACGTGGGGGGCGAGTTCGCCATCGCCCAGACGTCCATGGCCAAGAAGGTGGCCACCGAGACGGCCTGCCGGGTCGCCGACGCGTGCCTCCAGCTCCACGGCGGCGCGGGCTACATGATGGAGTACGACATCCAGCGACATTGGCGGGACGCGCGCCTGGGGCCCATTGGCGGAGGCACCAGTGAGATCATGAACGAGATCATCGCCAAGCAACTCGGGCTCTAGCGGCCCATGTCCAGGGCGGGCAGGCGGGCTCATGGGAAGGGCCTCCGGAAGCTCCCGGTTGTCCCTGAAGACACCGCAGCAGGAGGTCCCGGGTGTTGGATCCCCGTATGCCCTGTACCGAGCTCTACGTGCGGCTCGGGGACGAAGAGGTCCTCGTCCTCGACTGTCGTGATCCCGATGACTGGGTCCGCTACGGACTCCACATCCCTGGCGCCCTGTGGATGCCCTTCGAGGAGATCCTCCGGGAGGCGGAGGTGCTCCCCGATGACGAGCTCATCGTCGTGTATGGGTGCGCCGAGGATGGTTCCGACGCGCGCCGGGCCTGCCGCCTGCTGCAGCTCCGGGGCCGCAACGCCGTCTGCCTGGAGGGAGGCCTCCAGGGATGGATCACCACTGGACTGCCGACTGAGAGCCATTCGGTGGAGGCCTCGGTGAGCCTGTGTTGAACCGGACGGGCTCCCGCGCCTGCGGGCGTGAAGTCCGGCGCCAAAGGGTGTAAAGACGCGGCGCTTCACACCCCGCGACCCCCAGGAGAGGGAGTCTGAAATCATGGCCAAGCTTCGTGCCGTCCTCATCGGCGCTACCGGACTCGCCGGTCAGCAGTTCATCGCCGCGCTGAAGGATCACCCCTACATCGAGCTCACCGGACTGGCGGCCTCGCCGCGCTCGGCGGGCAAGGCCTACGTCGAGGCGCTCCGCACCGCCAACGGGATGACCGCCTGGTTCGTCCCCGAGGCCCTGCCGGAGTCGATCGCGAAGATGAAAGTGGTGAGCGGTGAGGAAGTGCAGGCCAAGGACTACGACATCGCCTTCTCGGCGGTGGAGTCGGACGTGGCCAAGGACATGGAGCCGAGGCTCGCCCGGGACATCCCCGTGTTCTCCGCGGCCAGCGCCTTCCGCTACGAGGCGGACGTGCCGCTGCTCATTCCCCCGGTGAACGCCGCCCACTCCCCGCTGGTGCGCGAGCAGCAGAAGCGCCGCGGCTGGAAGGGCTTCATCGTCCCCATCCCCAACTGCACCACCACGGGCCTGGCCATCACCCTGGCCCCGCTGCACGAGCGCTTCGGCATCAAGTCGGTGCTGATGACCTCGATGCAGGCCATGTCCGGCGCGGGCCGCTCGCCGGGCGTCATCGGCCTGGACATCCTGGACAACGTCATCCCCTACATCCCCAAGGAGGAGGAGAAGGTCCAGGTGGAGACGAAGAAGATCCTCGGCGTGCTGGACGCCGGGGGCGCCGCCATCTCGCCGCACGACGTCCGGGTGTCCTGCACCTGCACCCGCGTGGCGGTGATGGAGGGCCACACCGAGTCCGTCTTCGTGTCGCTCGCCCGCAAGGCCTCCGTGCAGGAGGTGGTGGCGGCGATGCGCGAGTGGCGGGGCGCCGAGCAGTCGCGCGACCTCCCGTCGGCCCCTCCGCGGTGGATCGAGGTCCTCGACGAGCCGTTCCGCCCGCAGCCGCGCCTGGACCGGGACACCCACGGGGGTATGGCCACCACGGTGGGCCGCGTGCGCGAGGACGCCGTGCTGGAGAACGGCTTCAAGTACATGCTCGTCTCGCACAACACGAAGATGGGAGCGGCCAAGGGAGCCATCCTGGTAGCCGAACTGATGCGTGCCCAGGGGCTCCTGGGGTGAGTAGGCGGGGGTAGGTGCTCAATTTGGGAGTGCCACCCCCGTTACAACCCATTAGTGTGCGCGCGCACGGACTCACTCCAAGAGGAGAATTTCACGATGGCGTACGTGGTCACCGAGCCTTGCATCAAGTGCAAGTACACCGACTGTGTCGAGGTCTGCCCGGTCAATTGCTTCTACGAGGGGGCCAACTTCCTGGTCATCCACCCCGACGAGTGCATCGACTGCGGCGCGTGTGAGCCGGTCTGCCCGACGAAGGCGATCTTCCCCGAGTCGGACCTGCCCTCCGAGTACGCCGAGTACAAGGCGTTGAACGCGCAGTTCGCCACCCAGTGGCCGAACATCGCGGAGAAGAAGGCCTCCTTGCCCGACGCCGAGGAGTTCAAGGACAAGAAGGGCAAGCGCAGCATGCTGGACGCCAAGCCCGGCAAGTAGGCCGGGTGCCTCTCCGCTGGATTCCCTCTCCCTCTGGGAGAGGGGCAGGGTGAGGGTCGTGCCAGGGGCTCTCCGCCGGAAGGCGTGAGAGCCTTTGTCATGCCCTGGGTTCTTCTCAGGCGGTGAGGAAGGCACTGAGCTTCAGCCCCCGTGCGCCCAGGGCCTCGCGGATGCGGGCCAGCTCCTCCTGGGGCAGGGGTCCGTGCCGTCCCTGGATGCGCAGGGCCACCTCGCGAGCGCCCGTACGCTCCACCTCCACCGTGGCGTTCAGCGCTCCGCCCAGGTGCATCGCCAGCGCGGGCCGTTGCGACTTCACGAAGACCTCGATCTTCTCGATGAGCTCCAGGGCCGCCTGGGCGCGGGCCTCGGGAGCCGGTGCGTCCACGCTCGCCGCGCGGGTGCCTCCCGAGCCGCCTGGACGTGCCTCTCCCGCGGAGACCCCCTCCACCTGGGCCGTGGGGGAGAGGCTCTCGGGACCCGGCGAGGCCGGAGCGGAGCGGGGTGCCACCGGCTCGGCGCGTGTCTCCCGGGCCAGCTCCCGGACGAGGAGGTCCGTCACGCGCTGCTGGACCCGCTCCTGGTGCGTCTGGTGGGCCTCGCCGCGCACGTCCCGGAGCCGGTGGGCCTCGGCGCTCAGGCCCTGGCGCACCTGGCCGAGGTGCTCGGTGCTGGCATAGGCACCCCGGGGCGGCGTCCGGGCCAGCCCGGTGGTGGCCAGGGTCGCGGTGGTGGCCAGGGTCGCGGTGGTTCCACGCGGGGGAGCCACGGGGGCTCGGGCGACCTGTCCTCCCCGGAGTGGCGTCTTCGCCGCATCCGGGTGGGCCTTCTTCAACTCTTCCTGGAAACGCCCTCTGGCCGGCGCGGACCGGGCCGGCGCCGCCTTGTCGCGACCGTCGATTTTCATGGTGCCTCGGGGAGCAGGGTGGGACCCGAGGGGGAGCACGGCCCGTGCCAGGAGGCATGCGCCGGAGAGCCAGGGACGAGGACTCTCCGGCGGTGGACGGGAGGCTCAGGAGGGAGACGAGGGGTGCCCTACCGGCTGGGCTGGCCGAAGGCGCCCGGCTGCACGGGGGCGGCACCCATGAGATCGTTGGTGGCGAAGGGGCACCGGGCCACGGCGTTGGGGTCCGCCAGGATCGCGCCCTGGGACCAGTCGCGATCCTGGAAGATGAGGGCGTCGCGAAGCTCCACGTCGTCCACCGCCTTCTTGAAGGCCCAGAAGCGCCCGCGCACCATCAGCCGGGTGCCCTTGGGAATGCGGCTCAGGTCCAGGTACTGCTGCTGGGCGAGCCTCGCGGTGATGTTGACCATGGGAGGCTTGGTCGGCGTGCCGTAGATGTTGAGCTGCCCGGCGTTGGGATCCGGCGGGTACCACACCATCCGGGCCACGGCGGTGGGCGGCTCCTCCTCGACGGGCTCGCCCTTGCGCTTCTTGGGCTTCTTCTTCGGCTTCTCGATGCGCACGTCGATCAGCTCGAGGTTGCCGAAGGCCACCTGCCGGTCGAGGTAGTTCTCCCGGAACAGCTTCTCGGCCGAGCCGGCGGCGGTGGCGTTGGCGCGGCGGACCTCGATCTCATAGCGCTCGCGCAGGGCCGGGAGGGTGAGGAAGAAGCTGTCGATGGGTTGCAGTCCCTCGGAGAGGAAGCGCAGCTTGCCCACGTCGATGATGCCCACCACGGGCCCGAGGGTGGACGCGGTCTTCATCCAATCGGGCGGCAGCTTGTGGTCGATCAGCACGCGCCGCACCATGGCCACCATATAGGCACTGCCCTGGAAGCGCTGGGTGCTCAGCTGCGTGTTGAGCGCCTGGACGAGCATGGGGTCCAGGTAGAAGTTCTCGTCGCGCTTGTGGAGCATGGGGGCCGTCTCCCCGAGCAGGGTGAGCAGCCCTCCGAGGAGCTGGGTACAGCCCGGGTCGTTCGTTCCCTGCGCGAGGGCCTTGTACAGGCCCGTCTTGAGGAAGCGGCGGTCGAAGTCCTCCTCCTTGATGTTGGGCACGTCGTTGCCAGCGCCGAAGAACACCTCGGGCTGGGCGGCGGCGGGGAGGGAGAAGAGACCGAGGACGAGTGCGAGGAGAGAGGATCGCATCGCGCCGCACTTTATCACGCCGGGCTGTCGGTCTCCTGGGGAGTGATGCGGAGGACGATCGCGGCGGCGGCCAGCTCGAGGACGCTGGCGACGGCGAAGAGGCGGTGACCCCCGAGCCAGTCATAGCCGGCCCCCGCGGAGGCATAGCCCACCAGGCCTCCGACGCCGAAGGTGACGGCGGCGAAGAGGCCCTGGCCGGAGGCGCGCAGGTGGGGAGGGACGCGGCGGGCCACGAAGGCGATGGCGGCCACGTAGAAGGCGCCGAAGGTCATGCCATGGAGGAGCGAGAGGGTGGCGATGACGGGAGCCGAGGTGGTCATGGCGAGGCCCGCCCAGCGCAGGGCGCTCACGGCGAAGGCGAGGGCCAGCAGGTGACGGGGCGAGATGCGCTCGGCCGCGCGGGGGTAGAGGAGCATCACGCCCAGCTCGGCGGCGACCCCGAGCGCGGCGGAGAGGCCCACCACCGAGGGAGGCAGGCCGAGCGAGCCGACGAAGATGGAGAAGGTGCCGTGGTAGGGGGCGCAGGCGATCCAGTGGAGGGCGGAGGCGGCGAGAAGCCAGCGCAGGTCGCGGTCGGCCAGGAGCTTGAGCCCGGAGAGGGGGTGGAGGGTGCTCTTCGTGGGGCCTTCCGGATCCCGGAGGGTGAGGCTCCAGAGGGTGAGCATGGCCAGGAGGGCCACGGGAGCGAGGACGGTGGCGCGCCCCACGGAGTCCACGAGGAGGCCGAAGAGGGTGGAGGAGAGCACGAACCCGAGGGAGCCGAAGAGGCGCAGGTGGGCATAGGAGCCACCGGCCCGGGCGACATGTTGAAGGGCGAGGCTGTCCACCAGGGGCGTGATGGAGGAGGCGAAGAAGGCGTAGCCCGTGAAGGTGAGGACGAGGGCGGGGAAGCGGTCGACGAAGAGCAGGGGGCTGAAGCCCGCGCACATGCCAGCGGCGAGCACGGTGAGGACGCGGCTGGGGCGGCCGGTGCGATCGGCGAGGTGGGCCCAGAAGTGGGGCGCTCCCAGGGCCAGCAGGGGACTGAGGCACAAGAGGAGTCCTACCTGGGTGACGGAGAGTGCGAGGGACTTCAGGTAGGCGGGGAGGAAGGGCAGGACGATGCCGGTGACGCTGAAGTAGAGGACGTAGAAGCCGATGATCGGGAGCCGTCCGGCGGCCTGGTGAGGAGGCATCGTGTCGGGGGAGCGCTTGAAACGAGGGTGTGCCTTTTGGTCTGTTTGACCCGCCAGCTTTTGTGTACCTTGCCCGAGCCATGTCGACCCCGGAGAATCCCCAGCCTGTGACCATCGCTCAGATCAAGAGCGAGGCGGAGTTGTTTCAGGCGCTCGCCATCCGCGAGGTGGTGTTCATCGAGGAGCAGCACGTTCCCGAAGGCATCGAGCGAGATGCCGAGGACGCGAAGGCGTACCATGTGATGGCGTTCCAAGGAGGGCACGCCATCGGGACGGGACGTCTGGTGATGCTGCCCGAGCCGCCCCCTGGAGAGCGCGGGACGTGGGCGCAGATTGGCCGCATGGCGGTGTTGCAGGCGCACCGCAAGGCGCGAGTGGGCTCGCTGCTGTTGACGTCGCTGGAGGACGAGGCGCGGCGGCGGGGCGTGAACGGCATCATGCTGCACTCGCAGCTGTACGCGCTCGAGTTCTACAAGAAGCAGGGCTACGAGCCGTTGGGCGAGGTCTTCAAGGAAGCGGGCATCGACCACCTGGAGATGCGCAAGAAGCTGTAGTCCCGAGGCCCCCATCCACCCCTCTCCCTTCGGGAGAGGGACGGGGTGTGGGTAGCGAGCACCTCGGGTTGGCTAGCTGTCGCCGCCGGTGCACACGATGGGGCCACACGTCCAGTGGGCGCGCACGCACAGCAACTCACTGGTGCAACCGGGCCCGGGATTGGCGCAGACGGGGATGGGACCCTCGGGGTCACACTCCTCCGTATCGGTCGAGGGGATGAGGGCCGCCGAGTCCGCCGCCGTCTCCCGGGCCGTGTCCACCTCTGGGGCGGGACCGCACGCCACCAGCCACGTCGCCAGGAGCCAGGGGCTCCACTTCAAGCTTCTCCGAGAAGAAGCGGACCGCACCCGCTCCGGACCATGAAACCTCGACATGCGTTGCCTCCCAATCGCCATTGCCACGGGCGGTTGCCGCGAGGTTTCGCGGGCCATGTCCGTGGACGGTGAGGCCCGAGGTTGAACATGGGAGCGTCCCGCCAGGCAAGCGGGTGCGGGTTCAAATCCTGCGTCCCCGCTCGGCGGGGGTCTGCGCGTGGCGCGGATCCTCGGGCCAGCTGTGCTTGGGATACTTCCGGCACAGCTCCTTGCGGATGGAGGGGTAGTGGCGCTCCCAGAAGCCGGCGAGGTCGGTGGTGACCTGGACGGCGCGCATGTTGGGGGCGAGCAGGTGGAGGACGAGGGGCACCCTGCCGGCGCACACACTGGGGCCCTGGGCCATACCAAAGAAGTCCTGGAGACGGGACTCGACCCAAGGGGGTTTCCCGGGCTCGTAGTGGACCTTCGCGGTACGTCCGCCGGGGAGGGAGACCTTCTCGGGGGTGTGGTTGGCGAGGAGCCGGGCCTGCTCGGAGGAGAGCCGGGCCTGGAGGGCATCCAGGAGGGACACGCCGTCGAGGTCCGCGAAGCTCCGGGCGCCGGCGCACAGGGAGGCGAGGGCGTCGCGCATGAAGGCGTCGTCCACGGTGGGGAAGCCGGCCTCGGGGAAGGCCTGGGCGAGCAGCGCGACGCGGGTGCGCCACTGCACGAGGGCCTCGGGGTCGGCGAAGCGGCCGGGGCCGGCGGCGAGGGCCTGCTCGACGAGGACGCGCGCGGCCGCCTCGGAGGGCGGGGCGGGGGTCCGGGTCTCCTCGAGGACGAGGTTGCCGTAGGCCAGGCGGGTGATGCGCTCGACGCGCCTGGCGTCGGGGTTCCACTGGAGGGTATCCACCTCCTCCAGGGCCTCGGGGTACAGGTCGAGGAGCCACTCGGGCTCCACGGCGCTGGCGAGGCGGACGATGACGCCGCGGCCTGGGCGCTCCTCGACGTCCACGGCGACCATGAGCTCGGGCTCCTGGACGACGCTGACCTCGGAGAGCTGCGCGGTGCCTCCGCCGAAGAGGAGCAGCTCGGGAGAGCGGGCCTTGCGGCGCCGGGCCACGCGGTCCGGGTAGCCGGCGAGCACGCTGAGCATCAGTGCCTGTTCCACCTGTTCGGGACGTGAGGGCCGCTTGCCCTGCTCGCGCACGGCGCGCCGGAGCTGTTTCTGGACCCGGTCCACGGCCTGCACCGCGCCCTGTTCCAGGGAGAGCGACTGCACGCGGCCAGAGGAGAAGTTGGAGCGCTCGGCCTCGCGGAAGCGCTCGAGCAGCTCCAGCAGGTCCGAGGGCCCGGCGACGACGTTGGCGGCCCGGCCGGGGCCGGAGAGGTTGGTGCGCGCCTCGCGGCGGATGTCTCGCTCACCGACGAGGGCGGCGAGGAGGGCCGAGTCCGCGCCGACACCGCGCCGCTCGCCCTCGACGATGATGCGGGCCTGACGGGGGTGGAGGGGGAAGCGCAGCAGGCGCTGGCCGATGTCCGTGACGGAGCCCTGGGAGTCCACGGCGCCCAGGCGGCGCAGCAGGGTTTCCGCGGCCTCGAGCGAGGCGGACGGAGGCGGCTCGAAGAAGGGGAAGGAGACCAGGTCCTTGATGCCCGAGGCGCGCAGGGAGAGCACGGTCTCGGCCAGGTCCATGCGGCGGATTTCGGGGGCGTCCTGTTCGGGGCGGCCGTCGAAGTCGTGCTGGGTGTAGAGGCGGAGACAGTGACCGGAGCGGGTACGGCCGGCGCGGCCGGCGCGCTGGGTGGCGGAGGCCCGGCTCACCTTGGCGAGCTTGAGGATGGGCAGCCCGGACCAGGGCGAGTGCGAGGCCACGCGGGCCAGGCCGCTGTCGATGACGGCGGCGACCCCGTCGATGGTGACGGAGGTCTCCGCGACGTTGGTGGAGAGGATGATCTTCCGGCGCGAGCTGCGGCGCACGGCGCGATCCTGCTCGGCGGGGGGCAGGTCGCCGTGGAGTGGGAGCAGGTCGATGCCGTGGCGCTCGGCGAACTCGGCGCAGGTGTCCTTCGCGCGGCGGATCTCCCCGGCGCCGGGGAGGAAGACGAGCACGTCGCCGTCGAGGCCGTTGGCATGGAGCCGCTTGATGGCGGAGAGCACCTGGGCATCGAGGTACCGGTCATCGGCGGTGGGGAGGTACTCGAGGCTGACATCGAAGCGGCGGCCCTCGGAGCGGAGGGTGGGGCAGCCGTCGAGGTAGGCGCTGATGGGTGCGGCCTCGAGCGTGGCGGACATGACCACGAGCTTCAGGTCGGGCCGGGGGCCCTGCTGGAGGCGGCGCAGGAGGGCGAGGGAGATGTCGGCGGAGAGGTGGCGCTCGTGGAACTCGTCGAGCACGACCACGCCCACGTCGCGCAGGGTGGGGTCCGTGAGGAGGCGGCGGCCGAGCACGCCCTCGGTGACGAAGGAGAGGCGGGTCTTGGGGCCGCGGACGTCCTCGAAGCGGACCTGGTAGCCGACGGTCTCGCCCACGCGCTCGCCGATCTCCTCCGAGACGCGCTGGGCGGCGAGCCGGGTGGGGAGGCGGCGGGGCTGGAGGACGACGATCTCCTTGCCCTGGCCGAGGCCGGCTTCGAGCAAGGCGCGGGGAACGCGGGTCGTCTTGCCGGCGCCGGGAGGGGCTTCCAGCACGAGCGACTTCGCGCCACGGAGGGTGGCGACGATCTCGGGCAGGAGCGGGTCGATGGGGAGGGCGACGTCGGCCATGGCCGAATCCTCTTAACGGAGGCCGGAGGGCCTCGCTTTCAGGCCGGCTCCGAGGACGTGGACTTGGAATCGCCCTTCTTGCGTCCTCGCTTGCCGGCCGTCTTGGGAGCGGACTTCGTCTCGGGGGTGGGAGCGGGCTCCGGAGCCGCGGCCTCGGCGGGAGGAGGCTCGGCGGCCGGGGGGGCGGGAGGAGGCTCGGGAGCGGGCTGGGCCTCGGGGGCCGTCGGCGAGGCCTCGCTCACGGGCTCGGTGGGAGCCGGCGCGTCGGCGGGAGCGGCCCCGGAGAGCGCGGCGAGCTCGGCCAGCTCGGCGGCACTGGGCTCGACGGAGTCGGTCTCGATGGGCCCCGCCTCGGGGGCCAGGGCCTCGGCGGCGGCGAGCTCGGCGTCACTGACCTCGGGGGAGTCCAGGAAGGGCAGACCGCGTCCGGCGCGCTTGCGAGGCTTGGCGGCGAGGCCCGAGTTCTCGAAGGCATCCGGGATGGGGGCGAGGGCGGCTTCGGCGAGGCAGCGGGCCTGACGGAGGGCGAGATCCAACCGCTTGCCCAGGGCGATGAGCTCGGCGCGGAGGGGAGCGGCCTGTTCGTGGGGGAGCTGGACGGGGACGAAGCTGGACTGCCACTGGGAGAAGGCGGAGGCGACCTGGTCGAGGACGGGGCGGACGAAGGAGAAGTCGTCGCGGGCGAGGATGCGGGAGACGTAGGAGGACTTGAGGCGGCGCTCGTAGCCGGCGACGAACTCCTGGATGGCCTCGCGGGAGGCGCGGCGGAGCTGGGGGAACTTGAGGTGGGGGAAGAGGGCCTCGATGACGGGGGCGCGGCTGCTGGCGCAGAAGGTGATGCCGGCGTGGAGCTTCTCGAGGGAGTCGACCCAGAGGTTCTGGAGGGTGTAGGCGAACTCCTCGCGGACCTCCTCGAGCTCGGGCAGGTCGCGGACCTTCTCGAGGATGGAGGAGGCGGGGGCGCGCTCGGTGCGAAGGATCTGGATGGCGGTGGACAGCCACTCCTTCTCGCGCTCCAGGCCCGGGCGGCCCGCGAGCAACTCATCAGCGGCGGCGAGGCGCGAGTCGAAGGCCTCGGCGAAACGGACGAGATCGTAGGCTTCCAGGGTGGACAGCGACATGGGGAGGGCCTCCTCGGGTCCCGGGCGGGACGGGGGGAGATACCACACCCGGGGCGGAGGGAAGCCCGAAGAGAGAGGCCGGTTCAGCGCCCGTCGAGCAGGGCGGCGAGCGCTTCGCGGGCGGTGAAGTCGGGGAACGCGTACTCGGCCCCGGAGGCGATCAAGGCCTCGGGGGTGAAGCTGCCGGTACCCACGCCGATGCAGGTGGCGCCGATGCCCTTGGCGGCGGCGACATCCTTGGGGGTGTCACCGATGACGACGACACGGCACTCCTCGAGGGGGACACCGAGCAGGGCGGCACCGCCGCGGGCGCCATGGCGGATGAGCTCGACGCGGTCCTCGTGGTCGCAGCCGAAACCACCGAAGGAGAAGCGGTCATGGATGCGGACGCGCTCGAGCTTGATGCGAGCGCCCTCGCGCACGTTGCCGGTGCCGAGCCCGACGGCGAAGCCCTTGCGGGAGAGGGCGGTCTCGACGGCCTCGCGCATGCCGGGGTGGAGGCGGTAGTCGCGGTCATCGACGCGGGGGACCTCCTCGGCGAGGAACTGGAGGTAGGAGTCGATGACGGCGGAGATGGCCTCGGGGGAGGGGTGGACGCCGATGGTGTCGAGCGCCTTGCGGACGATGGCGCGGTCGGTCATGCCGGACATGCTGAAGGAGTCACAGGCATCGGGGCGGCCATGAAGCTTCTGGAAGGCGAGATTCATGGCACGACGGCCTGCGCCGCCGGTGGTGACGAGGGTGCCATCGATATCGAAGAGGAGGACGGTGGGGCGCATGGCCCCCATCTAATGGAAGCCCCCTCCCGATGCGAGCCTCCCTTACGGTTCGATGTAGCTCAACCCGCGCTGGATGGCCTCGCGAACCTCCAGGTTCTCCTCGAGGGGCAACCGCTCCTCCAGGACCTTGCGAGCCTCGGGGCCCCCCATGCGTCCGACGGCTTGGGCGGCGGTGGCGCGCACCTGCTCATTGCGGTCCTCCAGGAGGGGCATCAGGAGGGGAACGGCCTCGAGTCCCGCGCGGCGGCCCAGGGCGAGGGTGGCGGCGGCGCGCAGGGAGGGGGGAGCCTCGGAGCTGCGAAGGAGCTGCTGGAGCCGCTGGGAGGCCTCGGGGTGGGAGACCACGGCCATGGCGGCGACGGCGCGGGTGCGTCGAGGCTCTGGGGCGTCGGGGTTGCTGGCGAGCCCGGAGAGCTCGGTGAGGGCCTCGGGGCCCAGGGGAGCCCAATCGGCCTCGCGCGGGAGGGACTCGGGGCTCTCCAGCAGGCGGAGGATCTCCTGGTGCAACGTCCCGGGGGCCCTGGGCGCGCTGGGGGAGGCGGGCGGCATCCTGGCGGCGGAGGCCTGCCCGAAGTGCGCGGGGCTCGTCAGGAGCAGGGAGGCGAGCGCGCTGACTCGGGCGAGGTGGGCGCACCACTCGCGGGAGGGCAGGGAGGCGGGGGGAGGGGAGGATGACATGGGGAGGCTCCCTCGGACGGACGTTCGACGGACCCTGGTTATAGGCCGGAGGCCAGTGCGGATGGGATGCACCCGGGGTGCTTTCGTTGAGAACCGCGAGTGCCTTTCGTTGAGAATGGATTGTTGAAGCGTGGTGGTGTTGAGGTGGAGGACAATCGCCGCCTCCCCCACACCGAGAAGAAAATGTCGAGGGTGTACGCACCCTTGCCCTCTAGGTAGGCCTGCGGGGAAGGCTGGCCGAGAGCGCGTGCGAGAGGGTATCCTCGGCGCGCTTTCAGGGCCGGTTCCCTGTGAACGCGGGCACGACCCGCGCTGATTATCGAGGAGCGACTTCAATCTATGCGCGCCAAGCTGAACCTTCTGAGCGCCCTGGTGGTGGGCACCCTGGGTGGAGTTCTTGCCACGGGATGCCAGACCTATGACTTCGAGCCGGTGGAGCCGCTCGCCATCACCCAGACGACGGAGACGCGGCGGATCGAAGCGCGAGAGCGCAAGCCGAACCTGATGCTGTTGGTGGACACGTCCGGCTCGATGACGGCGCCGGCGGACCCGAGCCTCGCCGCCTGCAAGCGGAACAACGTGACCTGCGGTGACGAGACGTTCCAGTGCCCCATCGCGAGCGGCTGTGACACGCGCTGGAGCGCGCTGCAGAAGGCGATGGGGGACTTCCTGGGGAGCAGCGGGACGATTGCCCGCTTTGGCCTCACCACCTATCCGTCGGACGATTACTGCGGTTCCACGGGCTCGGTCGCGATTCCGCTGCCCACCGCGGACAAGGAGGACGATGCCACGCTCGACGCCAACGCCAAGAGTGTGTTGGCTGAGATCCAGAGCATCACCACCTACGCGACCCCGACGAACGCCCGGGTTCCCATCGGGGGAACGCCCACGGGTCTGAGCCTCGAGTACGTGGGCAAGCTTCCGGAGTTGCAGACGGACGAGCGCTCCGACTTCGTGGTGGTGCTGACGGACGGTCTGCCCAACTGCAACGCGCAGTTCCCGACGCCGTACCCGAACGCCGGGTGCTTCTGCACGCTGGAAGGTGGCTGCGAGTTCGCCCCGGAGGACGGCTGCCTCGACAAGGACGCCTCGGTGGCGGCGGTGGAGAAGCTGCGCGCCAAGAACATCCAGACCATCGTCATCGGCTTCGGAGCGGACTTCAACGCGGGCAGCGAGCCGGGACGTCGGGGCGCGGCGACGCTCGACGCCATGGCCCGGGCGGGTGGCTTCGCGCGTACGTGCAAGGTGGACCTGGACTGTGGCACGGGTGATACGTGCGACAAGGCCGCGGGGCTGTGCAATCGCGGCTTCTATCAGGCGGCCAACAGGTCCGAGCTGGTGAACGCGCTGAAGGAGATCGGCAAGAAGATCGGATCGGATCCCTGCCTGCTGACCTTCGATCCCGAGGAGCTTCCGACCACCGATGATCTGGTGGTGGTGTACCTGAACGGCGAGCGCCTGGATCAGGGTCCGGACACGTGGACCATGTCGGGCGACACCATCAGGTTCACGGGCTCCGTGTGCTCGCGCCTCGGGGAGTCCACGCCGGCCAACCCGGCGAACATCGAAGTGCGAGCCGTCCGGAAGCGGTAGCCCGCAGGGGCGGCTTTACGCGGTGAGGGGTCGGGGCTATGTCTCCGGCTCCCGCCGCCCATGAAGATCACCATCCTTTCGCGCTCCGCTTCCATTTCGTCCACCAGACGTCTTGTCGAGGCGGGGCGAGCGAGAGGGCACCAGGTGCGAGTGCTCAACCCGGTCCGGGTGGAGATGCACCTGGACGGACAGAGCGCCAACCTCTACTACCGGCGCCGCAAGCTGTCCCCGTGCGACGTGGTCATTCCGCGCATCGCGCAGTCCATCAGCAACTATGGGTTGGCGGTGGTGAACCAGTTCGCCATGTGCGGGGTACCGCTGGTGAACACGGCGCGGGCGATCGCCGAGTCGCGCAACAAGATGCGCTCGTTGCAGCTGCTGTCGGCGCACGGCATCCACATCCCGGCGACGGTGATGGCGCGTGACGCGGGGGACCTGAAGGAGATGGTGGGCCTGGTGGGGGGCGTGCCGGTGTTGGTGAAGCTGCTGCAGGGCCAGGAGAAGCACGGGGTGATGGTGTGCGAGAGCCTCCAGTCGCTGGAGGCGGCACTCGAGGCCATCCTCGGGCTGGGCCACAACCTGGTCGTCCAGCAGTACGTGGAGAACACCGGGAAGGACGTGCGGGTGCTGGTGGTGGGAGGGCGTGCGGTGGCGGCGGTGCGGCGTCGGCCGAGGATCGGCCGGTTGTCCTACACGCTGAACCGGGGAGCGAGGCTGGAGGGCATCCAGCTCACGGAGTCCCACCGGCAGGCGGCGGAGAAGACGGCCATGCTGGTGGGCCTGGAAGTCGCGGCGGTGGACCTGCTCGACGTGGAGGAGGGGCACCCCAAGGTATTCGAGGTCAACAGCTCCCCGGCCCTTCCGGAGATGGAGAAGGCCACGGGGTTGGACCTGGCCAGCGTCATCATCCAGCGCGCCGAGGAACTGGGAGCCGGGGGCCCGAAGGTGGGACTGCCGGAGCCGACGGTACCGCCCCGGCGGAAGCGTGTCTCCAAGGCCTCGTCGGGTGGTGCGTGAGCAGAAAGAGCCCCCGGGCATCGGGGTGTCGGTTATAGGGTGGACCCGACCGACGAAGGAGAACGAAACATGCTGCACGTCCGACGCATCACTTCGCTGGCCGCCGCGGTGGTGGCCCTCGTCTGCACCCGGGTTCATGCCGAGGGGCAGGTGGATCCCACGACCCTCTATGAGGTGAGCACGGAGGGCACGTCCACCCAGGTGAAGGCCGGCGAGCAGGGCGTGTTCGTGTTGTCCATCAAGAGCAAGCAGGGTGCCCACGTGTCCGACGAGGCGCCGCTGAAGCTGGAGCTCAAGGGGACGCAGCTCACGCCCGCCAAGGAGAAGCTGGCGCTGACGGACTCGGTGGCGAAGAAGGCCGCGGGGCAGCAGTTCGTGGATCCGCGCTTCGAGGTGCCGTTCAAGGCCTCGGCGGCCGGCAAGGGCACGGTGGACGCGAAGCTCACCTTCTTCATCTGCACGGAGTCGCTCTGCGCCCGGCAGCAGAAGACGTTCTCCATCCCCGTCGAGGTCCTCTAGCTCGTGGCACGCCAGCGTTCGTCCAGGGGCAGTGAGCGTGGGGGAGACCGCGAGCGCGGAGGAGACCGCGAGCGTGGCGAGCAGCAGCGCTACGTGTACGGAGTGAACCCGGTGCTCGAGTCGTTGCGGGCGCACGCGGAGCGGGTGGAGCGCCTGCTCATCACCGAGGGGCAGCTGGCGGCGAAGGCGGCGGCGGAGATCTTCAGCCGCGCGAGGGACGCGGGCATCCGGGTGGAGCGGGTGCCTCGGGAGCGCCTGGCGGCGCTGACCGACGGAGGGGTGCACCAGGGGGTGGTGGCCGAGCTGCGGGGCTTCGAGTACGCGGATGTTCAGGATCTGCTGGATGCGGCCGAGGCGAGCGGGCGGCCTCCACTGCTGGTGGTCCTGGACGGAATCCAGGATCCGCACAACTTCGGGGCCATCGTGCGTTCGGCGCACGCGCTGGGGGCACACGGGGTGATCATCGCCAAGGACCGGGCGGTGCCGGTGACGGGAGTGGTGGCCAAGGCCTCGGCGGGGGCGGTGGAGCACTGTCCCATCGCGCGGGTGGTCAACCTGTCGCGGACACTGGAGGAGCTGAAGGAGGCGGGGGTGTGGATCGCCGCGGCGGATCCGCACTCGAACGAGCCCATGTGGAGCGCCCGGCTGGACGGCCCGTTGGCGCTGGTCGTGGGGGCCGAGGGGGCGGGCGTGCGTCAGGGGGTCCTCGAGCACTGTGACTTCCGGCTCAGGATTCCGATGCTCGGTCAGGTGGGTTCCCTGAATGCGTCCGTTTCGGCGGCGATTCTGCTATACGAGGCCGCCCGGCAGCGGGGGATGTCACGCCCCGGTGCAGGAAGATGAACCGTCCGGATCAAACTCCTTGACTTGGACGGCGGGGACTTCTAAAAGGGCGCGCCTCGACGGGACGGGCGGTAGGCGGTCCCGGCGAAGGGAAGGGCGGGTCGGGGGAAGAAGCAGCCGGAGTGATGGACGCCGGTGTAGCTCAGTCGGTAGAGCAACTGATTTGTAATCAGTAGGTCGCGGGTTCAAGTCCCGCCGCCGGCCAAGCACGGGGCCGCGGATGAGGGCCCGGGGCAAAAAAGCAGTAGGAAGAAAGCGCGGTCTTGAGGTAGTTGAGGAGAGCGTCAAGGAGGGGTACCCAAGTGGCCAAAGGGAGCAGACTGTAAATCTGCCGGCTCTACGCCTTCGTTGGTTCGAATCCAACCCCCTCCATCGGCATCGCGGGAATAGCTCAGTTGGTAGAGCGTCAGCCTTCCAAGCTGAATGTCGTGGGTTCGAGTCCCATTTCCCGCTCCAGTTGTTGTAGTCGCAGATACAAGCCCCGATAGCTCAGTTGGCAGAGCGCATCCTTGGTAAGGATGAGGTCACCAGTTCAATCCTGGTTCGGGGCTCCATTTTTTCGAGGAGCGTTATGTCCAAGGAAAAGTTCGAAAGAACTAAGCCCCACGTCAACATCGGCACCATTGGCCACGTTGACCACGGCAAGACCTCTCTGACGGCGGCCATCACCAAGGTGCTGGCGAAGACGGGCGGCGCGACGTTCCTCGCGTACGACCAGATCGACAAGGCCCCCGAGGAGCGCGAGCGCGGCATCACCATCTCCACGGCGCACGTGGAGTACCAGACGAAGAACCGTCACTACGCGCACGTCGACTGCCCGGGCCACGCCGACTACGTCAAGAACATGATCACGGGCGCGGCGCAGATGGACGGCGCCATCCTCGTGGTCTCGGCCGCCGACGGTCCGATGCCCCAGACGCGTGAGCACATCCTGCTCGCCCGCCAGGTGGGCGTGCCCTACATCGTGGTCTTCCTGAACAAGGTCGACATGCTGGACGACCCCGAGCTGCGCGAGCTCGTGGAGATGGAGGTCCGCGACCTGCTCAAGA